>NZ_CATKQN010000002.1:0-243400 GCF_949767765.1 Pseudomonas sp. IT-P171 | reverse complement strand
ACGGCAGCACATGCAACACCGATGCAAGCTGATACACCGCCATCGCGAGCAAGCTCGCTCCCACAGGGATTGTGTTCACAATTGCCCGACGTTTTCGGACGGGACATTCGTAGACAAATCTCCTTACAATCCCCTTCTTTAGTTAGCTGCCTAAGCAAGGATTCTGCATGCAAGCCGCCAACCCGCGTCGCGGGTACATCCTGGGCCTGAGTGCCTACATCATCTGGGGCCTGTTCCCGATCTACTTCAAAGCCATCGCCAACGTGCCCGCCGTGGAGATCATCATCCATCGCGTGCTCTGGTCTGCGCTGTTCGGCGCCTTGCTGCTGATGGTATGGAAGCATCCGGGCTGGTGGCGCGAGCTGCGTGAAAACCCGAAACGGCTGGCGATCCTCGCGCTGAGCGGCACGCTGATCGCGGCCAACTGGCTGACGTATGTCTGGTCGGTGAACAACGGGCGCATGCTCGAAGCCAGCCTCGGTTACTACATCAACCCGTTGGTGAACGTGCTGCTCGGCATGTTGATCCTCGGCGAACGGCTGCGGCGCATGCAATGGATCGCCGTGGGGCTGGCCGCAGTCGGTGTGGCGCAACAGGTATGGCAAGTCGGCAGCCTGCCATGGGTATCGCTGGTGCTGGCGTTGACGTTTGGTTTCTACGGGTTGATCCGCAAGCAGGCGCCAGTCAAAGCCCTGCCCGGTCTGGTGGTGGAAACCTGGATGCTGGTGCCGATTGCCATTGCCTGGCTGTTATTCAATCAGACGGCCATGAGCGCTCAGCCCGAGTTCTGGACGACTAGCGAAGCCTGGTGGCTGGTTGCCGCCGGGCCGGTAACCCTTGTGCCGCTGGTGTGTTTCAACGCCGCCGCACGGCATTTGCCCTACACAACGCTGGGATTCCTCCAGTACCTGGCGCCGACATTGGTGCTGCTGCAAGCCGTACTGCTGTTTGGCGAACACTTGTCGTCCAGCACGCTGGTGGCGTTTATCTTTATCTGGGCCGGGCTTGCGGTTTATAGCGTCGATGCGTGGATAAGTTTGCGCCGTCGCAGCTGATCAAAAATCGTACGAACTTCTACAGGCCACGTATTTCGTGGCCTGCATCGATCCTTCCCAAGGTTATCCACAGCGTGATCCCCGGCGTTTGTGTGCAACTCGTTGAATCTGATGGTTTTTTGATCAGTTCCTGAAGACGCCCGGCCGGCGTGGGCTGGCGGGGTGTCTCTACAGGTTATCCACAGGCAGGTGCACGTATAACTTGGATAACCCTGTCAGGGTTCGCTGCGCAGGACCAATTCCACCATCAAATCGTCCGCCAGGGTTTCCAGGCGCGACTGCAACACATCCAGAGAAAGCGTCAGCGGCACGGCGAGAATCGCTTCAGCGTGGAACAGCGGCTCGCTGCTCATCGGCGCCGGGCGCACTTCCGTAACCAGTCGTTCCAGGTTGACCCCCTGCTCACTCAACAGACGCGTGATGTCGCGCACGATCCCCGGGCGGTCGTTGCCCACCAGCTCCATGGCAATCGGTTTCCAGGTGCAGGATTGTTCGATGCCGCTTTCGGCAATCAGCACGCGAATGCCATGGGCCGACAACGCCTGCAGGGCATCGACCAATTTCTCGTAGGCCTCGGCCGGCACGCCTACCCGAAGAATCCCGGCAAACTGCCCGGCCATGCGTGACATACGGCTTTCCAGCCAGTTACCGCCGTGCTCGGCAATGCACTGGGCGATGCGCTCGACCTGCCCAGGTTTGTCCGGCGCGAAAACAGTGAGTACGAGGTGGTCCATGGCGCAGCCCTCTGGTCATGACTTTTGTTATAGAAAGGCAAGTATAGGCAACGGTTGACCGATGCTTTGGGCAGACCCGGATTCAGCATCGTGCGGATCCGCCTCATCGCGGGCAAGGTTATGCACAATCCTGTGAAAGCGGGCTTGCCCGCGATGAATTCACCACCGGGCCCGACGCCCACACATAAATCGTGTACAACTTCTTATATTTAACTGGAACAATCTCATACTTTTTTGAGAACATCCCCATCCCCGACGTGACTGCAATGCGTCACGGGGTCGCAGAACGACGTAATTAGTCTAATTTTCACAACCGCAATTCATCATGTAGTATGCCGCAGCGCGCACTACATAACGTTGGATCGATGTCTGCCACAGGCGCGGTCGCAGCCCTGAAAGCCCTATCAGCAAGGCCTCAACGCCGTTGATCGGTTCCATCCCAGCCGCCCGAAATGGCATGTACTGGTGGAAGGGGTTTGTGGTTTAAATAGCCAGAGGCTTCATTGTTAATTTGAAGAGCTGAAAAGCGAAATAGCTGAGCAGAGTGAGGCAAGCAATGACTGAACACGTTCAAGTCGGTGGCCTGCAGGTCGCCAAAGTCCTGTTCGACTTCGTGAACAACGAAGCCATTCCCGGAACCGGCCTCACCGCCGACAAATTCTGGGCCGGTGCCGACAAGGTCATTCACGACCTGGCGCCGAAGAACAAAGCCCTACTCGCCAAACGCGATGATATCCAGGCTCGTATCGATGGCTGGCACCAAGCACGTGCCGGGCAGGCGCACGACGCCGTGGCTTATAAAGCCTTCCTGCAAGACATCGGTTATCTGCTGCCAGAAGCGGCCGATTTCCAGGCGACGACGCAAAATGTCGATGACGAAATCGCCCGCATGGCCGGCCCGCAGCTCGTGGTGCCGGTGATGAACGCCCGCTTCGCGCTCAATGCTTCGAACGCCCGCTGGGGCTCGCTGTACGACGCGCTCTACGGCACCGACGCGATCAGCGAAGCTGACGGCGCGGAAAAAGGCAAAGGCTACAACAAGGTTCGTGGCGACAAGGTGATTGCCTTCGCCCGCGCCTTCCTCGACGAAGCCACGCCTTTGGCCGCCGGCTCCCACGTCGATTCCACCGGCTACAAGATCGTTGACGGCAAACTGGTGGTCGCCCTGAAAGGCGGCAGCAACAGCGGCCTGCGCAACGACGCGCAGTTGATCGGTTTTCACGGCGATGCAGCGGCACCCACCGCGATCCTGCTGAAGAACAACGGCCTGCACTTCGAAATCCAGGTCGACGCCAGCACCCCGGTCGGCCAGACCGACGCGGCCGGCGTCAAAGACATCCTGATGGAAGCCGCGCTGACCACCATCATGGACTGCGAAGACTCCGTCGCCGCCGTCGATGCCGATGACAAAGTGGTGATCTACCGCAACTGGCTCGGCCTGATGAAGGGCGACCTGTCGGAAGAAGTCTCCAAGGGTGGCAAGACCTTTACCCGCACCATGAACGCCGACCGCACCTACACCGGCGTTGATGGCAAGGAACTGAGCCTGCACGGTCGCTCGCTGCTGTTCGTGCGCAACGTTGGTCACCTGATGACCATCGACGCGATCCTCGACAAAGACGGCAACGAAGTGCCGGAAGGCATTCTCGACGGTCTGATCACCAGCCTGGCGGCGATCCACAGCCTCAACGGCAACAGCTCGCGCAAGAACAGCCGCACCGGCTCGGTCTACATCGTGAAGCCGAAGATGCACGGCCCGGAAGAAGCCGCGTTCACCAACGAGCTGTTCGGTCGCATCGAAGACGTACTCGGTCTGCCGCGCAACACGCTGAAAGTCGGGATCATGGACGAGGAGCGCCGCACCACGGTCAACCTCAAGGCGTGCATCAAGGCAGCCAGCGAGCGCGTGGTGTTCATCAACACCGGTTTCCTTGACCGCACGGGCGATGAAATCCACACCTCCATGGAAGCCGGCCCGATGGTGCGCAAGGCGGACATGAAGGCTGAGAAGTGGATCGGCGCTTACGAGAACTGGAACGTCGATATCGGTTTGAGCACCGGCCTGCAAGGTCGCGCGCAGATCGGTAAAGGCATGTGGGCCATGCCGGACCTGATGGCAGCGATGCTCGAACAGAAAATCGCTCACCCGCTGGCCGGTGCCAACACCGCCTGGGTTCCCTCGCCCACCGCCGCTGCGTTGCACGCGTTGCATTACCACAAGGTCGACGTGTTCGCCCGTCAGGCCGAGCTGGCCAAACGTGCCCGCGCTTCGGTGGACGACATCCTGACCATCCCGCTGGCGGTAAACCCGCAGTGGACCGCGGAACAGATCAAGAACGAACTGGACAACAACGCCCAGGGCATTCTCGGTTACGTGGTGCGCTGGATCGACCAGGGCGTGGGCTGTTCGAAGGTGCCGGACATCAACGATGTCGGCCTGATGGAAGACCGCGCCACGCTGCGGATTTCCAGCCAGCACATCGCCAACTGGCTGCGTCACGGTATCGTCACCGAAGAGCAGGTGATGGAAAGCCTCAAGCGCATGGCGCCGGTGGTTGACCGTCAGAACGCCAATGACGCGCTGTACCGTCCGCTGGCGCCGGATTTCGACAGCAACATCGCCTTCCAGGCGGCGGTCGAGCTGGTGGTTGAAGGCACCAAACAGCCGAACGGCTACACCGAGCCGGTCCTGCACCGTCGTCGTCGCGAGTTCAAGGCTGCCAATGGCCTGTAACTGAGCGGTGATACCGGATAATGAAAAAGCCCTGATCGAAAGATCAGGGCTTTTTTGTTTAAAGCAAAGTCAAAAGATCGCAGCCTTCGGCAGCCCCTACAGGTGTACTCAGTCCCCTGTAGGAGCTGCCCAAGGCTGCGATCTTTTGATCCTCTAACAATTCACGAATCCATCCCCAACTCATGCTTGACCAACCCCAGCAATTTGCCGGTATCGATGGGCTTGAGCAGAAAATCCACCACGCTCAAATGCATCGCAGCAATTGCGTCCTTCACGTCGGCATCGCCCGAAACGATGATGATCGGCATGGCTGCCCGTACTGACTCACGCACCTGACGAACCAACTCCAGGCCATCAACCTGGCCCATCCGCAGATCAGTGATCACCAAACCAATGGAGGGCTTCTCGCTCAACATCTTGAGGGCTGTCTCGCCGCTGGCCGCAGTCATGCAACGAATGCCATCCAGACCCAGGATTTCCGAGAGCAGCTCCCGGGCGTCCTTGTCATCATCGACGATCAGCACCCGCTGCGGTGGCAAGTCGGGTTCCAGCATGACGGCACTCAGCGCCTCGCGCTCGGCGTCACTCAAAATATCGTGGTCGGACATGGCTTACTCTACGTTTTCATTTCTATTCCCTAGCACATCCGTCAGACATCGCTAAGTGGCGCAACAATGTGCACTTCGTCGGATTTATTTCCTATAGATGAAAGGATAGATTCTTCCCAAGATTGCGTAAGGTATTTCCGAAATTTCATCACCGGAAGGCCCGACCTAGACTTACGTCCAATGGGCACCTCGCGCTCCGGGGCCGACCATGGCCGAGTCATCCGACAACAACAATTCGAAAAAAGACTGCGGTAATGGTTATGAGTAAAGCGGACGCCTTCACACAGGCAGGAAAAACCGCGGTGTTGCAAAACATCCAGGGCACTTTGCAATTTCTGCAGCGTTTCCCGCCCTTCAATCAAATGGAACACGCTCACCTGGCGTACTTGGTGGAGCAATGTCAGCTGCGTTTTTATGCGCCCGGCGAAAGCATCATCAAGCCCGCCGATGGCCCGGTTGAGCATTTCTACATCGTCAAACAGGGCCGCGTCGTGGGTGAACGCCCCCACACGGCCAAGGGCGGCACGGAAACCACCTTCGAAATCACCACCGGCGAGTGCTTCCCCCTCGCTGCGCTGCTGGGTGAACGTGCGACGCGCACCGAACATCTGGCAGCCGAAGACACCTTTTGCCTACAGCTGAACAAGCTGGCGTTTATTAAACTGTTCGCGCTTTCCAATGCCTTTCGCGACTTTGCCCTACGCGGTGTCAGCAGTCTGCTGGATCAGGTCAACCAGCAAGTCCAGCAAAAAGCCGTGGAGACCCTCGGCACTCAATATTCTCTGAATACCCGCCTTGGCGAATTGGCCATGCGCCATCCGGTGACGTGCAGCCCGATTACGCCGTTGCGCGAAGCCGTGACCCTGATGCACGAGCAGCAGGTCGGCAGCATTGTGGTGGTCGATGAACACAAGGCGCCGCTGGGCATTTTCACCCTGCGCGACCTGCGTCACGTGGTGGCCGAAGGCACCAACGACTTCAACGAAGCCATCGAATTGCACATGACCCACGCGCCGTTTTTCCTGACGCCGGACCACAGTGCCTTCGATGCGGCGATTGCCATGACTGAGCGGCATATTGCCCACGTTTGCCTGGTCAAGGATCAGCGCCTGTGCGGCGTGGTCTCGGAACGTGACCTGTTTTCCCTGCAACGGGTCGATCTGGTGCACCTGGCGCGGACCATCCGCAGCGCCCAGAAGGTGGAAAACCTGGTGGCGATGCGCGGTGAGATCGGTCAATTGGTGGAACGCATGTTGGCCCATGGCGCGTCGTCGACCCAGATCACCCACATCATCACCCTGCTCAACGACCACACCGTGTGCCGGGTGATCGAACTGACTCTCGCCGAGAAAGGCGACCCCGGTGTGCCGTTCAGTTGGCTGTGTTTCGGCAGCGAAGGCCGCCGCGAACAGACGCTGCATACCGATCAGGACAACGGCATTCTGTTCGAAGCACGGGACGCCGCGCATGCCGCCGAGATTCGCGGCAAGTTGCTGCCTATCGCTCAACAGATCAACCAGAGCCTGGCGCTGTGCGGGTTCACCCTGTGCAAGGGCAACATCATGGCCGGCAACCCTGAGCTGTGTTTGTCCCGGGCCGAATGGGCGCGGCGTTTTGCGGCGTTCATTCGTGAAGCGACGCCGGAGAACCTGCTGGGTTCGAGCATCTATTTCGACCTGCGCGTGGTTTGGGGCGACGAGCAAAGCTGCGAGCAACTGCGTCGGGGCATTCTCGATCAAGTCGCTGACAACCGGCTGTTCCAGCGGATGATGGCCGAAAACGCCCTGCGCAACCGCCCGCCCGTAGGCCGTTTCCGCGAGTTTGTGCTGGCGCGCAAGAATGGCGAGAAGGCGACGCTGGACCTGAAAGTCCAGGGGCTGACGCCCTTTGTCGACGGCGCCCGATTGCTGGCGCTAGCCCACGGCATCGAGGCTAACAATACGCTGGAGCGCTTTCGCCAACTGGTCGAAAAAGAAGTCATCGAACGGCTGGACGGTGCAGCGTATGAAGAGGCGTATCACTTCATCCAGCAAACCCGCATGCAGCAACATCAGCTACAGACCCGGGAGAACTTGCCCTACTCCAACCGGGTCGATCCCGACAGTCTCAATCACCTGGACCGAAGGATCCTGCGCGAATCCCTGCGTCAGGCCCAGCGCCTGCAAAGCAGCCTGACATTGCGGTATCAGCTATGAGCCTGTTTTCGTGGTTGCGCCCGGTGGGGCCGATGCTGTCCGTGGAATTGCAGCAACGTCTGCAACGCTTGCCGGCGGGCGCCGAGCTCAGAGAATGCAGCCTGCGCGAACAGCGCTGGGTGGTGCTGGACCTGGAAACCACCGGGTTGAATATGAACAAGGATCGGGTGCTGTCCATCGGCGCGGTGGTGATTGAAGACGGGGCGATCGACTTCAGCCAGCAGTTCGAACGCACCCTCCAATGCACGGATATGAAATTGGCGCCCAGTGTGTTGATCCATGGCTTGGGCCCCAGCGCGATCGCTGCCGGCAGTGATCCGGCGCAGGCCCTGCTCGAGTTCATGGAGTTTGTGGGCGACAGTCCGGTGCTGGCGTTTCATGCGCCGTTTGATCAGCACATGCTCGGGCGCGCGTTGAAGGATCATCTGGGTTACAAGCTGCAGCATCCGTTTCTGGATGTGGCCGATATCGCCCCGCTGCTGTGCCCACAGGCGCACATTCGCGAGGCGGGGCTGGACGAGTGGATCGACTGGTTCAAGCTCGAAGTGTTCGAGCGTCATAACGCCAGTGCCGATGCGCTGGCGACTGCGGAACTGGCGTTGATCCTGTTCAGCCGGGCGCGGCAGCAGCAGATTCATAGTCCGTTGAATTTGCAGCAGCGCGTGAGTCAGTGGAAACGCAGGCAGCGAACGCCTTCTTTTTAGACTTCCTGCCTATCTCTGTGGCGAGGGAGCTTGCTCCCGCCGGGATGCGAAGCAGCCCCCTGCCTTCTCCAGCCAAATCGCGTTCGCAGGTTTTGCGACGGCTGCGCAGCCGAGCGGGAGCAAGCTCCCTCGCCACAGGTTTACTTTGCGCAATGCTCTGAAACCCACCTGACCAGTGGCCAATTG
The DNA here is from genome assembly GCF_949767765.1 of Pseudomonas sp. IT-P171. Classification (NCBI taxonomy): domain Bacteria; kingdom Pseudomonadati; phylum Pseudomonadota; class Gammaproteobacteria; order Pseudomonadales; family Pseudomonadaceae; genus Pseudomonas; species Pseudomonas sp. IT-P171. Next base: position 235,184 of record NZ_CATKQN010000002.1, on the reverse strand, counting down.
CTTACCTCCCCCGCCTCTGCCACAATCGCGAATAATTCTCGTTAGTTAACACTTCCCAATCGGTGATGCCGCGTGTCGTCAGTCCAAAGCCCCCACAGTGAGCTCGTCGGTGCGTTATATCGTGACCATCGCAGCTGGCTATTGGCCTGGCTTCGACGCAATGTCGCTTGCCCGCAACGGGCAGAGGACCTGAGTCAGGACACCTTCGTGCGGTTGCTGGGCCGTGATCAACTGAACGAACCGCGCGAACCTCGGGCGTTTCTGGTGGCGATCGCCAAGGGTCTGCTGTTTGACTACTTCCGGCGTGCCGCGCTGGAACAGGCTTACCTCACCGAACTGATGCTGATCCCCGAAGGCGAACAGCCATCGGTGGAAGAACAGCAACTGATCCTCGAAGACCTGAAAAACATCGACCGCCTGCTCGGCAAACTCTCCAGCAAAGCCCGGGCAGCGTTTCTCTACAACCGTCTCGACGGCCTCGGCCACGCGGAAATCGCCCAGCGCCTGGGCGTATCGGTGCCGCGGGTGCGTCAATACCTGGCCCAGGGCATTCGTCAGTGCTATATCGCGCTGTACGGTGAGCCGATATGAGCGCGATCAGTTCCAAACCGGTGTCGGCGCAGGTGCTGGACGCGGCGATTGCCTGGCAATTGTCGCTGGATTCAGGCAACCCGGTGGAGCGCGAAGAGTTCGCCAAATGGCACGCCGCCCACGAAGAACACGCCCGCGCCTGGCGCCAGTTGGGCATGCTCGACCAGCGTTTCAGCGTGGCCAGCGGCCCTGCCCGCACCGCATTGCTGCAATCGCGCGAAAGCATTCGCCGACGTGTGCGCAAACTGGGCAGCGGCGTGGCGAGCATCGTGGCGGTGATTGGTTTGGCGCTGTTCGCCGGTGAGCGTTATCTGCCGGTTGACTATTGGCTGGCCGATCAGCGCACCGCCACCGGCGAGCAACGCACTTTGCGCCTGAGCGACGGCACAGTGATCAACCTCAACACCCACAGTGCCGTGGACGTGCGCTTTGATGAGAAGCAGCGCCGGGTGATTCTTCAGGACGGGGAAATCCTCGTCGAAACCGGTCATGGCGATGCGCGGCCGTTTATCGTCGAAACCCGCGAAGGCAGCATGCGCGCACTCGGCACGCGTTTCCTGGTCAAGCGCGAGGAAGAAGGCACGCGCCTGAGCGTGTTGCAGTCCGCCGTCGCCGCCCATCCCGAGTCGAGTCCTGAAGAACAGATTCTGCGCGAAGGCCAGCAGGTGCTGATGCGCAGCAACGGCCTTGGGCCGATCATCGCGCTCAACCTCGGTGCCGATGCCTGGACCCGCGGCATGCTGGTGGTGGATAACGCGCGTCTGGAAGATCTGGTCCACGAACTCGGTCGTTATCGCCGCGGGCATCTGGGCGTTGCGCCAGAGGTGGCCGACCTGCGGATTACCGGCAGTTTCCCGTTGCACGATACCGATCTGGCGTTGAGCGCCCTGCTGCCGACCTTGCCGGTGCAGATCGAACAGCACACGCAATGGTGGGTAACGGTGGCGAAGGCTGAAGCCAAGCCTTGAGGCAGACTATTTGTGGCGAGGGAGCTTGCTCCCTCGCCACAGGGTTGGGTCCATGCCTCAAGGCTGATGCGTACAGATTCACTAGCTGAATCGAAATTATTTTCATCCAGCCCTATCACTTTTGAGTTTTCGCTCGGCACCTAGGCAATTGAGAAGTATTCCCTTTCAGGAGCCGCCGTATGTCCCGTTCGCTAGACACCTTGTTGCGCCCCAGTTTGCTGGCGGTCGCCATTGCCCTCTGCACACCTCTGGCCAGCAACCAACTGATCGCAGCTGAACAGGCGTCCAGCGTTCGCGCCTACACTCTTCCGGCTGCGCCATTGGCCAGCACGTTGAACCAGATCGCCAGCCAGTCCGGCCTGGCGTTGTCGCTGGATCCGGCGCTGGCAGCGGGCAAGATGTCGGCACCGGTCAATGGCCAGTACGATGCCACCGGCGCCCTGCGCGCGGCCTTGAATGGTACCGGCCTGCAACTGGAACAGAGCAGCACCGGCACCTACAGCCTTGTGGCCGCGCCTGAAGGTGTGATGGCCCTGCCAGAAACCGCCATCATCGGCGTTGAAAACACTGAAAGTGCCTGGGGCCCGGTGGAGGGTTACCTGGCCAAGCGCACCGCCGCCGGCACCAAGACCGACACTGCGCTGGTTGAGGCGCCGCGTTCGATTTCGATCGCCACCCGCGAACAAATGGACGACCGCAGCGTGCACAGCCTCGATGACGCCGTGCGCTATATGCCGGGCATCACCGCCAGCAGTTTCGGCAGCGACACCCGCACCGACTGGCTGCGCGTGCGAGGCTTCGAACCGACCCAGTTCCTCGACGGCTTGCCGTTGCCCAAAGGCGTGTATGCCAACCCGAAACCGGAAACCTGGAACCTCGACCGCCTCGCCCTGCTGCGCGGCCCGGCTTCGTCGGTCTATGGCCAGACCCCGCCGGGCGGTTTGCTGGACATGGTCAGCCGTCGTCCCAGCGCCGAGTCGAGCCATGAAATCCAGGTGCAATACGGCAGTGACAATCACCGCCAGATCAACTTCGCCAGCACTGGCAAGATCGACGACGAAGGCCAGTTCCTCTACGGCGTCAGCGGCGTGGTTCGCGGCAGCGGGACGCAGATCGACCACATCGACAACAAGCGCTACAACATTGCGCCGAGCCTGACCTGGAACATTGACGACGACACCAAATTCACCCTGCTCACGCAGTTCACCCGTGACGATACCGGCATCACCAGCCAGTTCCATTCGATCCAGGGCACCAAAATCGACATGCCGTTCGGCGATATTTCCCACCACAAGAACCTGGGAGATCCGAACTACGAGTACTACGACCGCACCTACTACGCGCTGGGCTATGCCTTCGAACATCGTCTGAACGATGTCTGGCAGTTCCGTCAGAACCTGCGCTACACCAAGTCCGACCTGTCGTTCCAGGCCATTACCGTCAACAGCTATATTCCCTCGCTCGCCGCTCTCGGTTATGTCGTCGACGATCAGGGCAATACCGGGCGGGGCACGACCAATGTCGAGGAAGACATCAGCCAGTTCGCGGTGGATAACAACTTTCAGGGCGATTTTTCCACGGGTGACGTCCGTCATACCCTGCTAATCGGGCTGGATCACCAGCGCAACAACACCAACTACCTGTCGATCTTCGGGACCGCGCCGCGCATCAACGTCAACACCCCGCAATACGGCCTGCCGATCACTCGTCCACCGCGCTCCGATGCGTTCTATGACCAGGACCAGAAAACCTATCAGACCGGTTTGTACGTCCAGGACCAGATGGCCCTCGACCAATGGCGCCTGACATTGGGCGGCCGTGAAGACTGGGTCCACACCGGCACCAAATTCTTCAAGGTAGATGCCACCAACACCGAGCGCGACAAGAAATTCAGCGGTAACGCGGCGATCAGCTATGTGTTCGACAACGGCATCGTGCCTTACCTGTCTTACGCCGAGTCATTCCAGCCAACCAGCAACGCCACCGCATCGGCTACCGAGTCGTTCAAACCGACCGAAGGCCAGCAATGGGAGCTGGGCATCAAATACCAACCACCGGGCAGCAATACCTTGCTCAGCGCAGCGGTGTATGACCTGACCCAGAAAAACGTCTCTGTCACCACCACCGTCGGCAACGTGCCGATCACCAGCCAGACCGGGGAAGTGAAAGTCAAAGGCCTGGAGCTGGAAGCGGTCTCCGACGTCACCGACAACCTGAAAATCATCGCCGCCTACACCCTGGCCAAATCCGAAGTGCAGAAAGGCGATTTCAAAGGCAACCGACTGCAACTGATGCCCAACCAGCAGGCTTCGCTGTGGGCCGATTACACCTGGCACAACGGCGTGCTGGATGGCTTCGGCATTGGCGCCGGCGCCCGTTACACCGGCAATACTTACGGCGACCAGGGCAACACCACGCTGGGCAAGGCTGACGCCTACACCGTGTTCGACGCGGCGGTTCACTACGACCTGGGTCGTCTGGACAACAGCTTGAAAGGTGCCTCGCTGGCCGTGAACGCGACCAACCTGCTCAACAAGGATTACATCTCCACCTGTGACGGCTTCTACTGCTATTACGGCGACCTGCGCAGTGTCGTCGCCAGTGCCACGTACAAGTGGTAAACGCTTGATTTGATACGTGCTGTAACCAAGCCGTCCTTCGAGGACGGCTTTGGTATTTCTGAAGGCTGAGAAATGAAAAGCAAAACCATTCGCCGCTGGTCCTTCGTCCACACCTGGACCAGCCTGATCTGCACGGTCTTCCTGCTGATGCTGGCGCTGACCGGCTTGCCATTGATTTTCCATCACGAGATCGACCACTTGCTGGGCGATGCCGCCGAGTTGAAGGCAATGCCGGCCGATACCCCGCAGCTGAATTTGCAGCAACTGGTGCAGGCCGCGGAAAAACATCGTCCCGGCGAAGTCATGCAGTATTTCGGCTTCGACGAAGACGAACCCAACGCCGCGATCGCGATCATGGCGGCCACCGCCGGCACGGAACCGAATTCGTCCCACACCTTCATGCTCGACGCCCGAACCGGCGAAGCGCTGGAGATGCCGTCGGCCAATGGCGGCTTCATGATGGTCATGCTGCGTCTGCATGTGGACATGTTCGCCGGCCTGCCGGGCAAGTTGTTGCTGGCGTTCATGGGGTTGATGTTTGTCGTGGCCATTATTTCCGGAACGGTGCTGTACCTGCCGTTCATGCGCAGGCTGACATTCGCCACCGTGCGCCAGGACAAATCCACCCGCCTGCGCTGGCTAGACCTGCACAACCTGATCGGTGTCGTCACCCTGACCTGGGCGCTGGTGGTCGGTGTCACCGGCGTCATCAGTGCCTGCGCCGACCTGTTGATCGCCGCGTGGCGCAACGACAGCCTGAGCGCGATGGTCGCGCCGTACCGCGACGCACCACCATTGACTCAGCTGGCGCCGGCCACTCGCCTGCTCGACATCGCCAAGGAAGTCGCGCCCGGCATGCAGCCGGACTTCATCGCCTTCCCCGGCACGCGATTTTCCACCGAACACCATTACGCGGTCTTCATGAAGGGCAGCACGCACCTGACTTCGCATTTGCTGACGCCGGTGTTGATCGATGCCAACACCCTGCAAGTCACCGCTGTGGCCGAACGACCGTGGTACATGGACGCCATGGGCATGTCGCAGCCGCTGCACTTCGGCGATTACGGTGGCATGCCGATGAAAATCCTCTGGGCGACACTGGATGTGCTGACCATCATCGTGCTCGGCAGCGGGGTTTACCTGTGGGTGGTGCGGCGCAAAGCCGAAAAACCCGTCATGGAAAAAGCGGAGAGCGTGGCATGAAACCCCGACAGTCAAACTTCTGGAAGGTCTTCGCCACGCCCACCGTTATCGCCCTTCTGAGCGCGACGGGGTTGTTTGCCGCGTTGCTGGGGGATGGCGTTTGGGATGCTCTGAGCTGGCTTGGATTGGGCATTCCAGCCGTCCTCGCCCTGCGCGGCCTCCTGCAACGCCGCTCCCGCAGGTTTTAGATATTGACCTCTCTTCGAGCCTCTTGAGCTGTCGGCCCAACGCGCTATGCTCCCGACACTGTCCACCGACCGAGATCCCGCCATGTCCGCCCCGAGCATGACCCTCTACCACAACCCGTTGTCGCCCTTCGTTCGCAAAGTCATGGTGCTGCTGCACGAAACCGGTCAGCAAGACCGCGTCGCCCTGCAAAACTGTGTGCTGACCCCAGTCGCCCCGGACCTGCCGCTTATCGACGACAACCCGCTGAGCAAAATCCCGGCCCTGCGCCTGGCGGACGGCAATGTCATCCATGACAGCCGGGTGATCCTCGATTACCTCGATCACCAGCACGTCGGCAACCCGCTGATCCCCCGTGAAGGTTCGGCCCGTTGGCGTCGTCTGACCCTGGCCTCCCTCGCCGACGGGATCATGGACGCCGCGGTGCTGGTGCGTTACGAAGTCGCCCTGCGCGCCCCGGAAAAACAATGGGACGAATGGCTCGATGGCCAGCGGGACAAGATCCGCCGCGCCTTGGCGTTGCTGGAAAAAGATGCGATTGCCGAGCTGACCAGCCATTTCGATGTGGCGGCAATCAGTGTGGCGTGTGCGTTGGGTTACCTCGACCTGCGCCATCCGGACCTGGAATGGCGCGAGTCGAATCCGCAGTTGGCCGCGTGGTATTTCGAGGTGAGTCAGCGGCCTTCGATGCTGGCGACGATGCCTAAGGTTTAGATCTTCATTGGCTGGGCTGGGCTAGCCTCTTCTCGTCCTGAGCCTTTCCGTCACCACGGTTTTGCTGTGTACGGCTCGCGGGTCAAAGGCGAGCCGTGCCGGAGCGAGGCAAGACCTGGTCTCCATTGCCGACGGGATCATGGACGCTTCGGTGCTTATCCGTTATGAAGTCACCCCGCACGCCCCGGAGAAACACTGGGAGGAGTGGCTGGATGGTCAGCGCGACAAGATTCGCCACAACTTGGCGCTGCTGAAAAAGACGCGGTTGCCGAGTTGACCAGACATTTCGATTTAAATCAGCATCTTCATCCAACTCCTGCGTACTACTACCCAACAGATCATCGAAACTATAACGAAGTTGATCTTTGACAATCCCAGAGGGCCGACCCTCTTCCCAATGCAATAAGCGAACAGAACTTAGTCCGGCCTCCGTTGTGATGACATGCAAAACTTCTTCATTGCTATCGGCGCCTTCCGTGCGAATTTCCAGACCGGGCAAATACCGTACCTGCGCCTTTCGGCTCACACCTCCCGCCAGCGAAGTGCGAAGTTTGCGAACCCGCATGCCTGCACTGTCGTAGACGTACCGTTCGCTGTCGTTCTCTGCCCCTGGTCGCTGGACCAGGATCACTTCTTCCAATTGATTGCGAGCCGTCCAGCGCAACGGCAGTCCGCCCCCCCGTACCCCCGCAGTATCGGCGTGACGAATCAATCGACCGCATTGATTCCGGGCAATGACGTCAGGTTCGGATGCTCCGTAATACAGGCGCTCCAAACAGTGCAATACAGCATTGGCGGACGCTTGTTCGATACTTGATGGTCTGCACATCAAATCGTACCCAAAGCACGTTGTATTGCCTGCGCCATCCCAGTTCTGGTGGACCTGTCCGGCTTCGCCCTGCAAGGCCAGTCGCCATCCCGCATCGATACTGACCTTCAACAACGGCTAACCGGACAAACCCGGAACGACTGTCAGAAACGATATCGAGTTACTTCCCGAGCCCAATCGGGGGTCCCAATGCACAACGGATCGTCCCGCCACATCAAACGTTTCACGCGTCACACGCGGCTCGGGCCGCACATCAGCGCTGGTCTTGAGGTAGTAGGCAACAGAGGCGATGGCTAACCCACGAGGGTCGACCACCGCCAACTTCGGAGTATTACGATGTAACGCATGCTTGGATTCCATGCCCAGACTCTCGTTGCGCAACCATTCGAGGTTAGACCAGCCTGCCGCAGTTCGCCTGATTCCTGGAACAATCCGGCGATCCGCGCAGCCAGGCGTGGGATGTCTTTGAGCTACCGTCGCGACTGGAAAAACACTTGGACAAACGGCTCGATGGCGACCTGCGCCATCCGGTTCTGGGGTGGTGCGACGTGAATTCGAAGCGGCGAACTGGTATTTCGAGGTGAATCAGCGGCCTTCGATGGTGGAAACCCGGCCGCAGACTTAAACAATGCGAACAAACCAAATGCACGGCTCCGCTTGGCGGCAAGCTCCCTTGATCACTCTAATGGCCAATGAAATCAATACTCCGGTACTGGCGAACGTGCAGGGCTTTTGGTCCGATTAAGGAAACGACCGAGTGCCGAAGTGCCAATGTACAAGGCTGCGAACGCCAAAGAATCTGCATTGTAAATCAGTGCTTGGGACCGATAGTCAGGATTGCCTAAAATATCATTATTTATTTGATTGAGATTATTAGTACCAAACATCCCTATCAACTCATCATCGCTAATTTTTTTCTCGTGATAACCACTTAACAGATTACTTACCATTACTCTATCAGTGCCTTGCAATCCTTTACCAGCAATCTCCACTCTGGATTTAAGATCTTTAACCAAGTCTGGAATTTTATCCGAGAAAGTCCTTTCATAATAAAAAAAATCGTGTGTATTAAGCGCTAAATGAGAAACCTCATGAATCAATATTTGTACCAAACCAACCAAGGACCTATCATCACTACCCGCCTGACCATTAATAAAAATCCTCTTTTCCGGATCCATCTTGTACACAAACGCCACGTCTTTTTTTGCAGAATTCAAAAAAACAAACTGATCTTTTTTACTTCCAGACCTGTAAGAAATCATTTCATCTTTAAGCGTTTCAAACCAAGCTATCAGTGTTGGTTTAAATTTCTCACCGACTCCAGGACCATAAACATCGTCGAGCCTTGAGTCCATTGCCAAACCACTTTTCAACTCTTGAATCGCTTCAATTACAACGGTCTGAGCTACACCTAAGGCACGTTCGACATGTGCATTCTCTCGAGAAGATAATTTATATCGACCACGCGCAACAATGGTGTAACCGTCGTCTTCTACGTAACGTTCAAAAGCATCGCCCTTACCTGAATAAAGCCCAAACTCATCCCGATGAGTCACTGGATTATTAAGCGCCATCCTATAGAAATTCAATCCATCGATAGCCCACGCCGGATCAGGGGTTAACCAACGTCCCAACCAAGGTGCGTAATATCGAAACCCATAATAGTAAAGCCCCGTCGCATCCAGCTCCTTGCCCGAATAACGCAAAAATTTATATTTCACTTCAACTTTAGAGCGCCCCATCCACCAGGCTGTCCCGCCGTATGGGTAGTATCCTTCGTAACTGATCAGGTCACCTCGGCCATCCAACTCCAATGTGCTGCTACCCAAATGATCATCAAGACTGTAACGCAATTGATCATCCGGCTGGCCGTGCACCCAGTGCAGGAGGCGAACATTGCTGCGTCCTGCCTGAACATTCAGCACCTGCAAAACTTCGCCGGGACTGTCCGCGCCATCGGTGCGGATCTCCAGACCCGGCAAATAACGCACATCCGCTATTCGGGAGACACTCAATGCCAGCGCATTGCGTACTTTGCGCACACGCATACCGGCACCGTCATAGATATAACGTTCACTGTCGCTGCGACCCTCTGGGCGGCTCACCAGAACGACTTCGCGAAGCTCATTGCGCGCCGTCCAGCGCATTAGTTGCCCCGGCGTCAGGAATTTGAGATTGCCGTTGCCATCGAAGCCCGCATCAAAATCCGGGACCTGCCCCTCAACCCGAGTCAGCCCTCGATTGCTGCCTGTGTCGATGACCATGAAGTGCGTTGGTTTATTGCTGTGGCGCTGTTCGAGCAGATTGCCGCCCGCGTCATAACACCAACTCTGACTGTAGTTTTGCAGTCGAGCGGGATCAGGAGGTTCAATCAGTTCAGGCCGCGCCGGGCCATTGATGGCTGACGCCACTTCACGCCCAGTAGCGCTGATCAATTGATATAGCGAGTCGTAACCATAGCGATTGATGGGGTCGACACGCTGATTGGCAAACCAGCTGACAGGCTGGGATTGATCAGCCATACAGAGGATATTGCCCATGGCGTCATAGTCGTAACGAAAGTCCTGAAGGCACCGCTCACCTTTGATGGCGAGCAACTGCCGCAGTCTTCCATCGGCAGGATCGTAAACACTGGAACAGCTGACACCATTGCCCGCGGTTTCACGCTCAACCTGGCCGAACGCGTTGTAGGCGATGTCGCTGACCAACAATTGCTCTAACTTGCCCGCAACCTTCAGCCAAGTGCTCTGCAGCTGCCCCGACACGGTGTAGGCGTAACGGCGTGAATGCCCTGCCGCATCAATTTGCTCAAGCATTTCGCCCGAAGCACCATAGTGCCAATGGGTGCGGTAGGTTTTATCTTCGCCCTGTTCGAGCAAGGCGTTTTGTTGGTTCTCGGCCACAGGCCAACCCGGATGATCAAGTTCTGCCAGGAAGCGCCGCGACTCCGTAAGCGGTTCGCCTTGCAGGCTGAAATCATGCACCTCCCGCCTACCGGCTGCGTCGGCATGACGAATCAATCGACCACACTGGTTTCGATCGCTAACGTCAGGTTCGGCAGCTCCGTAATACAAGCGCTCCACACATTGCGAGGCGGCATTGACGGACGCTTGCTCGACAATCAACGGCCTGCCCATCAAGTCGTAGTCAAACCACGTTGTGTTACCCGCGCCATCCCAATTCTGACGAACCTGGCCAGCTTCGTCCTGCAAGGCCAGCCGCCAACCCGCATCGACGCTGACCGTCAATACCGGTTTGCCCGAGAAAGCGGGAACGATGGTCAGCGAAGCGATCGGCGTGCTGCCCGAACCCAAGCGCGCATCCCAATTCGCCACCGATCGCCCCGCCACATCAAACGTCTCACGCGTCACACGCGGCTCGGGGCTCGCATCAGCGCTGGTCTTGCGATAGTAGGCAACAGAGGCGACGGCCAATCCACGAGGGTCGACCACTGCCAGCTTCGGTGTATTTCGATGTAAGGCGTGGCCGGGTTCCATGTCCAGACTCTCGATACGCAATTGTTCGAGGTTAGACCAACCTGCCGCAGTTCACCTGTTTCCTGAAACAACTCGGCAATTCGCGCAGCCAAGTCTGCACCCACCCGCTGATCCTCACGCAACCCCAACGACCGGCTCATTCCACCACCCCGATATCAAACGCCAGCGGCTTGGCGGCTTTCTGCCCGATCCCGTACCAGTCCAGTTTCCGTGTCAGCACCATGAACACGCCGAGCAAGCCGAACAGCAGCAACGAGCCCATCAGCAGCGCGTAATCTTCGGCACTCAACAAGCCGTAGAGCAAGCCGTACAACGCGGCCAATCCCGCCGAAAAACTCAAGCCGTGACGCACGCTGCGCAGCACGTGGCAGACATAGAAGCCGATCAACAACACACAACCGCTGGCCGACAACAGATACGCCAGGGCAAAGCCGATGTGTTCGGACAACGACAGTAACAACAGGTAGAAAAATGCCAGTGCCACGCCCACCAGCGCGTATTGCACCGGGTGCACGGCCAGGCTTTTCAGGACTTCGAAGAGGAAGAAACCGGCGAAGGTCAGGACGATGAACAGGAGTGCATATTTGATCGCTCGATCGCTTTTCAAATACTGGTCCACGGGGTCGATGAAGCTCACGCCAAAGCTGCGCCCGTTGAACGCGTCACAGTCGTTGCCGGATACGCAACTGCTCAGGGCTTCTTGCAGGTTGGTGGAGAAGAACGTCGTCTGCCAGTTGGCCGTAAAGCCCTGATCGGAGACTTCGCGCTGGGCCGGCAGGTAGTTGCCGATGAAGCTCGGATGCGGCCAGTTGGCGGCCAGCGACACCTTGCTCGTCTTGCCCACCGGGAGGATTTGCAGTTGACCGGTGCCTTGCAAACGCAGGTCGAAACCGAAGGCTAGTTCTGTGGGTTGCGTGGTGTTCAGCGCTGGCAACGTCACATGCACGCCCTCGCCCAGCCAGCCCACCTGACTGCCCGGCACGAAGTCCAGGCGCAGGTCATTGAGTTCCAGTTTCAACGCATTCTCGATGCCACGAATATCGCTGATCCCGACCGCGAGAAACGGCAGGTAGAACTGGTAATCCGCGAAGTCTTCCTTGATGCCCAGTTGCGCCGGAACCGAGAAGTGCCCGCTGATGCGGTTGTCGGCGTGGAACAAGCGCGCCTCGTAAATACCCCGGGAACGCAGTTCGGTCTGGACCTGTCCGTCGAGCTCGAAACGCTCCGGCAGGAAATACAAACGACCGCGTTCTTCTCCGACTTCCTGGTAACGCTCGTTGGTTTTTTCGTTGAGTTTCCAGGTGCGCACCACTTTGCGATAGGGCACCACCATCAATGGTCCGCTCAGCCGCTGGCTGTAGCTGGAGCTGCGCGCGATGTCTTCGAGCACACCGTCGCGCAGTTGCTGACGGTCCTGGATCACGCCGTTGATCATCAGCAACGGGATCAGCAACAACAGAATCAGCAGGGCAATGGCCCCGAGTTTTAAGGTCAGATTTCGGTTCATGGGACTCTCCCTGTTTGGATGGGAAGAGTCTGGGATTGGTGTGTGGGGGTTTTGTGGGGGGAATGTGGAGACTTTGTGATCTTTAGCGGTCTGAAGGCAAATGCAGAGTCACTTCAACCCCGTCTTGGACATTGCCGACGTGCAATGCCCCACCATGCAACTTCACCACTTCTTCAACGAAGTTGAGCCCAAGTCCGGTGCTCTTGCGCCCGCTCTCCGGACGCGGCAAGGAATAGAAACGCTCACTCAATCGCGGCAACGCGTAGTCGGGAATGGCCTCGGCCTGGTTGAACAGTCTGAATTCAATCTGCTCTCCGATCTGCTTCGCGCTGAATCGCAGCACACCCTTCACCGGCGTGAAATCCAACGCATTTTCCAGCAGATTGCCCAGCGCCTGACGCAATAGAAACGGCTCGCCAGTGATCGCCAGATCTGCTGGAATCGCCTGTTCCACCCGCAACTGCTTGCCTTCGATACGCGCGGCCTGGGCATTCAGCAACTCATTGACCAGCCCCGCCAACGGCACGGCCACTCGCTCTTCCAGCCCTTGGCGCTGCTCGACCTGAGCCAGATTCAACAGCCGCTCGATCAACTGCTGCATCCGCACGCTTTCACTGTCGATGTTGCTGACGAAACGCTGTTGTTGAGCCAACGGCATCTCGCCCTGCAGCAACTCCGCTGCGCCACGAATCGCCGCCAGCGGGCTTTTCAGTTCATGGGTCAGCGTGTGCACATAACGCTCGACGTAGGCTTTGCCTTCGAGCTGCGTGCGCATCTGCTCCACGGCGGTCGCCAGTTGCTCCATTTCGCCGCCGCGATAATGCGGAACCTCGACCCGTCGGCCTTCACTCACGGCTTTCGCATAAGCGGTCAAGCGCCGCAACGCTGCGCTCAGCCACCACGACAGCAGCGCGCCGAACAACAGACCGAGGCCGATCAGCCCGGCGCCATACGCGAGCAATCGACGCTCCGTGCGATCGACGTAAGGCTGCAACGAGCTGTTGGGTTTGGCCACGGTGACCACGCCAATGATCCGGCCGTTATCGCGAATCGGCGCACCAACGTGCATCACCGAAGAGCTGGCATCGTTCGGGTCGCTGCGACTGGAGCGAGCGCCGTACTCGCCGCGCAGGGTCAGCAAAACATCGTTCCATCGCGAGTAATCCTGGCCTACCGCCACACCGCTGGAGTCCAGGACCACGATGCCCTTAGCGTCAGTGACGTAGATCCGGTGGTTGACCTGATTCTTCGGCAGCCCCCAGATACTGGCGTTTGGCTGCCGCTCGCCATAGGCCCTGAGCAGTTCCGGCCAGCGGTTCTGGTTGAGCGTGCCGGCCTTGAAGTCGTCGCGCAGGATTTCGGCCATCAGGTTGGCGGTGTCGACCAGGGTTTCTTCGGTGGACTGACGTACGCCGGGGCGGATTTCTTCCATCACCGTGCTGAGCACGAAGTAACCCGTCAGGCCGATGAACAGCACATACACCAGGAAAATCCGGATCCCCAATGGCATCAGCTGTGGCCCGGGCTGTAGCTGTAGCCGAGGCCGCGATGGGTCTGGATCGGCTCGGCGCCGGCCTTCACCTGGCGCAATTTGGCGCGCACGCTCTTGATGTGGCTGTCGACGCTGCGCTCGTACCCGGCATCGGCGGCGACGCCCAGCGCATCGAGCAATTGCTCGCGGCTGAAGACGCGCTCAGGTTGTTCGAGCAGGCATTGCAGCAGACGGAACTCGTGGCGAGTCAGGGTCAGCAACTGGCCGCGATAGCTGATCTGAACGCGCTCGCTGTCGATGCGAAACAGTGTCGGTGCGACCTCGGCCACCGCACGTGGCGCCATGCGCTTGAGGATGGCCCGCACGCGCGCCGCCACTTCCCGTGGGCTGAACGGCTTGACCACGTAATCGTCGGCACCGATTTCCAGGCCCACGACCCGATCGATTTCCGCATCGCGGGCACTGAGGAAAATCACCGGCACCTCGCTGAAACGCCGCAGTTGCTTGCAGGTTTCGAAGCCACTGATGTCGGGCAGGCCAATGTCCAGAATGATCAGATCGGCCGGGGTCTGCCGCTGAAGCTCCAGCGCGGCGGCACCCAGGCTCAGCCAGGTGGTGGTGAACCCTTCGCCCTGCAAGGCGAAAATCAGGGTGTCGGCAATCGCCGCTTCGTCTTCGACAATCAGGATATGAGGCATGGCGTCCGAGCCCGGCAGTTGGGTGGGCGAACGGTGCCCCAAGCCTCACCTTACGTCAATGAGACCACTTGAAATCAGCAGTCGGGCTTGTCGGCAGTGAAACGTCGCGCCGGGTTCACTGCCGCGCCAAATTCACGCAGGGCTTTGGCGCCGATCAGCAGCGGGTAGTTGAAGCTGCTGCGGTCGGTCAGGTTGACCTCGACGGTGCGCTTGACGTTACCCAGGCACAGTTCCAGATCGACCACCGGACGTTTGGTGGGCGCCGCGACATCTTCATCCTCGTCTTCTTCGGAGCGGGTCTTGATCTTGCTGATCCGCGCGACCTTGTGCTCGTAGACCTTGTTGCTGGCGTCTTTGGTCGCGAGGCGGAAACGCACCCACTCATCGCCGTCGCGGGTGAAGGTTTCGATGTCCTTGGCCGACAGCGATGCGGTCAGGGCGCCAGTGTCCATTTTCGCCTTGAGGACTTCGCCGCCGATTTCCGGCAGCGCAATGTATTCGTAGCGCCCGTACAGGGTCGGCTCGGCGGCCAGGACCGGCAGGGCCACGAGGGAAAGCAGGGCAAGGAGGGATTTCACGTGATGGATGTCCTTTTTTGAAAATAGGAGCGCAGAGTCCGAATTCTAGACCGCAAAAAACAACGATAGTTGGACGACCACACACTTCTGTGGCGAGGGAGCTTGCTCCCGCTGGGCTGCGAAGCGAGCAAGTGCTCTCACAAAGCCGCAAGCATACGGCCAAGAAGGTGAAACATTCGTCACCGCCGATTTGGCCTGTCGCCCGAAGCTGCTTATCATGGCGCGCCCAAACGCTTTCAAGAGTTACTTATGCGCCGCCTGCTCACCGGCTGTTTCGTTACCCTGCTGCTGTTACTCAACACCCTGGTCCTGTTCGGGCCACTGATGGTGTTTGCCCTGTTCAAACTGGTCCTGCCCGGCCGCTGGCGTGATTACGCATCAACAGCGGTGATGTGGATCGCCGAGACCTGGGCCGAGATCGACAAGCTGATCTTCCGTCTGTGCATCCCCACGCAGTGGGACATTCGCGGCGGCGATGACTTGCGCCGCGACACCTCTTATCTGGTCATCAGCAACCATCAATCCTGGGTCGATATCCCGGCGCTGATCCAGACACTCAACCGGCGCACGCCGTTTTTCAAATTCTTCCTCAAGAAAGAACTGATCTGGGTACCGTTCTTGGGCCTGGCGTGGTGGGCGCTGGATTACCCGTTCATGAAGCGCTACACCAAGGCCTTTCTGGCGAAAAACCCGACGCTGGCGGGCAAGGATCTGGAGATTACCAAAGCGGCGTGCGAGCTGTTCAAGCGCCAGCCGGTGACCGTGGTCAATTACCTCGAAGGCACCCGCTACACCTCGGCAAAAAGCGCTCAGCAACAGTCACCGTTCACGCATCTGCTCAAGCCCAAGGCTGGCGGCGTGGCGTTTGTGCTGGCAGCGATGGGTGAACAGCTGGACGCCATTCTCGATGTGACGGTGGTATATCCGCAGCAGAAGATCCCGGGGTTCTGGGATTTGATCAGCGGCAACGTGCCGAGGGTCATCATCGACATCAACACCCGCGAACTCGACCCCGCGCTGTGGCAGGGCGATTACGAGAATGATGCGGCGTTTCGCGAGACCGTCCAGAACTGGGTGAACCAGCTCTGGATCGAGAAGGACCGGCGCATCGACGCCTTGCGCGCCGAGCGCCGCTGAATCAGCTGCCGGCGCCCCAGATTCCGCCCAGGCTCTGCAGCAGCGAACCGCCCACGCCCTGCTGACCGAAGTATTGCAGAATCAGTGGGGCAAACTGGCCGATCATGCCGCTGTCCATGCCCAATGCGCTGAACGCGTTGTTCAGGTCGTTGGTGTCCTTGACGTTGCCCAGTGCGTTATCCAGGCCGGCCGACTTACCGCTCGAACCGAGCAACCCGGCGAGGACGCCCAGTTCACCACCGCCGGACAACATGTCGATGCCCGGAACGCTCTTGGCCAGTTCCGAGTAGTCGGTCGAACTCAATTGATTCTTGGCCAGACCGAGCATCGCTCCGGTGCCGCCAACGACTTGCTGTGGTGTCAGGTTCAATTGGCTGAGCGCACCCAGCAGACCTGCCGTTTCAGAGGTCGGCGCTGCCGCTGTGGCAGCGTTATCGCCCTTCATGCCGGAAATGGCATTGGCCGCATCGCTCAGGCTGAACTGAGCAAAGACCGGGCTGGCCCCCAGGGTCATGAGCGATGCCAGTGCAAAACCGCGTGAAATCTTCATCCAGACATCCTCTTGTGCCATGAAAACCGCCCGGTAACAGGCGGAAAAGCTGCCGTTTTGACCGGTCTTGCGTCGGCATGTTCCTCAGCGCCACGTCCATTTTCTACCCGCTCGTCGACTCAAACAAAAACGGCGACCCGAAGGTCGCCGTTCTGTATTGCGTGAAGCCTTACGCCGCGCTGAACAGCTTGTGCGGATCGATCACAAACTTCTTCGGCACGCCCGCATCGAACTCGCCGTAGCCTTGCGGTGCCTGATCCAGGCTGATCACCTGAACGCCCACCACTTCGGCGATGTTGATGCGATCCCACATGATCGCCTGCATCAGCTGGCGGTTGTACTTCATCACCGGCGTCTGGCCAGTGTGGAAGCTGTGGGACTTGGCCCAGCCCAGACCGAAGCGAATGCTCAGGCTGCCCATTTTCGCGGCCGCGTCCACGGCACCCGGATCTTCGGTCACGTACAGGCCAGGGATACCGATTTTGCCAGCCACCCGAACTACACCCATCAGCGAGTTGAGCACGGTGGCCGGAGCCTCGTGTTTCACGCCGTCATGGCCGTGACCGCGCGCTTCGAAGCCCACGGCGTCGACGGCGCAATCCACTTCGGGTTCACCCAGCAGCGCAGCGATCTGTTCGTGCAGCGGGGTGTCCAGGGACAGGTCGGCAATTTCGAAACCCTGCGCCTTGGCGTGTGCCAGGCGAACAGTGTTGACGTCGCCGATGATCACCACCGCCGCGCCCAACAGGCGAGCGGAAGCGGCAGCCGCCAGACCGACCGGACCGGCACCGGCGATGTACACGGTGCTGCCCGGGCCAACGCCGGCCGTCACTGCGCCGTGGTAACCGGTCGGCAGGATGTCGGAGAGGCAGGTCAGGTCGCGGATTTTTTCCATCGCGCGATCGCGATCAGGCAGTTTCAGCAGGTTGAAGTCGGCGTACGGCACCATCGCGTATTCAGCCTGGCCGCCGGTCCAGTCGCCCATGTCGACGTAACCGTAAGCACCGCCCGGACGCGCCGGGTTCACGCTGAGGCAAACGCCAGTGTGCATTTCCTTGCAGGAACGGCAGCGCCCGCAAGCCACGTTGAACGGTACGGACACCAGGTCGCCGATTTGCAGGTTTTCGACGTCGCTGCCCTTCTCGATCACTTCGCCAGTGATCTCGTGGCCCAGCACCAGACCGGTCTGAGCGGTGGTACGGCCGCGCACCATGTGCTGGTCGGAACCACAGATGTTGGTGGAAACCACGCGCAGGATGACAGCGTGATTAATCTTCCTGCCACGCGGGTCCTGCATTTTCGGATAGTCGATTTTCTGTACTTCGACCTTGCCAGCGCCGAGATACACCACACCACGATTGCCAGACATGCTTTCACCTCGCTGTTGTTTTTATGTAGCGGTCGCGTCGCCACGGATCGGCGGCGCGTTGATTGCTCTGGTTGTTGCCTGTGTGTCTTGTGTTGTTTGTCAGGGCCTCATCGCTAGCAGGCTAGCGATGGCGATCTACAGAACGACCGTGCGATTGGCGTTCAAAAACACCCGTCGTTCGATGTGATAACCCACGGCGCGAGCCAGGGTCAGCCCTTCGATATCCCGCCCCTTGGCGATCAGGTCTTCCGGATAATGGCTGTGATCCACCACCTCCACGCCCTGGGCGATGATCGGTCCCTCGTCCAGGTCGTTGTTGATGTAGTGCGCCGTGGCGCCGACCAGCTTCACCCCTTTGTTGTAGGCCTGGTGATAAGGCTTGGCGCCCTTGAACCCCGGCAGCAGGGAGTGATGGATGTTGATCGCCTTGCCGTCGAGCTTGCGGCACAGCTCCGGTGACAAAACCTGCATGTAGCGCGCAAGGATCACCAGTTCGGCGCCGGAGTCTTCGATCACCTGCAACACCTGACGCTCCTGCGACGGCTTGTCGTTGGGGTCGAGCGGGAAGTGGTAGTACGGAATCTGGTGCCAGTCGGCCAACGGCTTGAGGTCCGGATGGTTGGAGATCACGGCGGCGACGTCCATCGACAACTGGCCGATGCGCTGGCGGTAGAGCAAATCGTTGAGGCAGTGATCGGCCTTGGAGACCATGATCACCACTTTCGGCCGGTAGTTCGGCGGGGTCAGTTCGAAGATCATGCCGAAGGCTTTACCACGCTCTTCCAACCCGGCGCGGAAGGCTTGTTCGTCAAAGCCGTCGGGTTGACGGAATTCCACGCGAATGAAGAAACGACCCGAGAGACGGTCATCGAACGAATGGTGCTCGGTAACGTAGCAGCCCTGCTCGAACAGAAATCGGGTCACCGCGTCCACGGTGCCGAGGACGCTGGGGCAGTCGGCGGTCAGAATCCATGTGTCTGGGGCGCGGCTCATAGTGCGGTGACTCCTGCTACAAATTAGGTGGTCGCAGAGACCCCTGTGGCGAGGGGATTTATCCCCGTTCGGCTGCGAAGCAGTCGTAAAACCAGTCAACTCAATTTGGCTGGGATACCGAGTTGTGAGGTTTCAGGGCTGCTGCGCAGCCCAACGGGGATAAATCCCCTCGCCACAAAGCCCATCACCACAAACGATCATTAAGCCTGAACGCTCAGGCCGTACTCGGCCGCTGCATCCTGCAGCCACAACCACCAGTAATCCGAGAAGCTGCGGCGGATCAGCAGTTCCCAGGTGTCTTCGGCGGTGTGGCGGATCACCAGTTGCGACTTGGCGAACACGGTGCCCACTGCCTTGCCGACCGGGAAACTGTTCGGGTGTACGTCGTAGCTGGTGGATTTCATCAGCACCTGGCGCACGTTAGGGCCGCTCAGTTCGAGGATCTGCTGGCCACCGCTGACGTTAACGATCTGGATGTGCAGATCGCCCAGCGCTTCACGCAGTTTCTGCTCGGCGGCGAACTCTTCGCCAGTCGGCACGATCAACAGCCACTCATCCGGCCCCATCCATTGCAGGCTGGTTTCACCCTTGACGATGACCGTCAGCGCGCCTGGCAATTCGATGCCAAGGGCCTTGTGCACGCCAGCACTGAACGCCGCATCGTAGCCGTCGCCACGAATGGTCAGGTGGCCGAGGAGTTTTTTCTCACGCACGATCACGCCGGCGTTTTTGCGACCCTTGCCGACCAGGCTGGCGAGGTCGGCATGATGCAGCGACGACTCGGCCTTGGCCCCGGTGGTTGGGCGTTGTTGGTAAACGTTGGCTACGGTCATAAAGCACCTTTCCTGAATTCTGTTGGTTCCTGTGGTGGCTGCACTGCCGTCATCGCCAGCAGGCCAGCTCCCACATTCAACCGCGTTCCCCGGTGGGAGCTAGTCTGCTAGCGATTGCGGTAGCAGACTCTCCACAGGACCCGAGGCCACTAGATGTTCTGGCGATCACCTTTCGGATCGAAGAACACCGAAGAAACGATTTCCGCCTCGATCACGCTGCCATCCGCCAGCGGTGCGAACACCCGTTCGCCGATACGCTTTAAACCGCCTTTCACTACGCCCATGGCAAACGAATAGCCCAGGGAGTTGTGCAGGTAGCTGGAAGTGACGTGACCGACCATCGTCATCGGGATCGTCTGCTTGGTGTTGAACACCAGTTGCGCACCTTCCGGCAGCCATTTGGTCGGATCGATCGGCTTCAGGCCCACCAGCTGTTTACGTTGATCACGCACGCAGTCTTCGCGGTTCATGCCACGCCAGCCGATCCACGAGAACGGTTTGGTGCGACCGACACACCAGCCCATGTTCAAATCGTCCGGGGTCATCGAGCCGTCGGTGTCCTGACCGACGATGATGAAGCCCTTCTCGGCCCGCAGGATGTGCATGGTTTCGGTGCCGTACGGGGTCAGGTTGTACTGTTTGCCGGCCTCGACGATTTTCTCGAGCACGCCCATGGCGTAGTCGGCCTGCACGTTGACTTCGTACGACAGCTCACCGGTAAACGAAATCCGGAACACCCGCGCCGGCACACCGCCGACCAGGCCTTCTTTCCAGGTCATGAACGGGAAGGCTTCGTTGCTCAGGTCGATGTCGGTGACTTCGCTGAGCAGCTTGCGGCTGTTCGGCCCGGACAGGGTCATGGTTGCCCAGTGATCCGTCACGGAAGTGA
The DNA here is from genome assembly GCF_949767765.1 of Pseudomonas sp. IT-P171. Lineage (NCBI taxonomy): Bacteria > Pseudomonadati > Pseudomonadota > Gammaproteobacteria > Pseudomonadales > Pseudomonadaceae > Pseudomonas > Pseudomonas sp. IT-P171. The sequence goes on along the minus strand of NZ_CATKQN010000002.1, from coordinate 214,529 downwards.
AGTACACCTTCAGGTCTGGCCATTCGGTCTGTTGGTAGATTTCCAGCCATTGCAGCACGCGTGCAGCGCCGCCGGTGGTGGTGGTCATCACGAAGTGGTTGTCGGCGAGGCAAGCGGTGACGCCGTCGTCGAAGACCATGCCGTCTTCTTTGCACATCAGGCCGTAACGGGCCTTGCCCACGTCGAGCTTGGTCCAGGCGTTGGTGTAGATGCGGTTGAGGAACTCGCGCGCATCCGGGCCTTGAATGTCGATCTTGCCGAGGGTCGAGGCGTCCAGCAGGCCGACGCTGTCGCGCACGGCTTTGCATTCGCGTTTCACTGCGGCGTGAATGTCTTCACCGTTTTTCGGGAAGTACCACGGACGTTTCCACTGACCGACGTCCTCGAACTCGGCGCCATTCTTCACGTGCCAGTGATGCAGCGCGGTGAAGCGGACAGGTTCGAAGATGTGCCCGCAGTGACGGCCGGCCACGGCGCCGAAGGTCACCGGCGTGTAGTTCGGACGGAACATGGTGGTGCCCATCTGCGGGATGGTCACGTTCAACGAACGGGCGGCGATGGCCAGGCCGTTGACGTTGCCGAGCTTGCCCTGGTCAGTACCGAAGCCCAGTGCGGTATAGCGTTTGACGTGCTCGACCGACTCGAAGCCTTCGCGGGTCGCCAGTTCGATGGCGGCAGCGGTGACGTCGTTTTGCAGGTCGACGAATTGCTTCGGCGCCCGTGCGGTGTTCTTTTCGTGCGGCACCTGGAACAGCGCCAGGGTGGGCTCTTCCAGACGGCTCAGGGCTTTCGGCAAAGTACCTTCGACCACGCTGAAACCGGCTTCACTGGCTGCGCGAGCGCCGCCTTCAAAACCATCGGCCAGGGAATCGCCGAGGCCGTAGACGCCGTTGATGCCACCGACGCACACGCGTTTCTGCGGTGCTTCGCCCGGTACGAAACCGAGGATGTCTTCACGCCAGATCGGCTTGCCACCCAAGTGCGACGCCAGGTGAACCACCGGGCTGTAACCGCCGGAACTGGCGATCAAATCGCAATCGAGCCATTCGCCAGGACTGGTCACGGCGTGCGCCTTGACATCGATCGCGGCGACGCGAGCGGCGGTCACGTGCTTGCTGCCACGGGCCTCGATCACGGCGCTACCGGTCAGGATGCGAATGCCTTTGGCGCGTGCTTCTTCAACCAATGCACCGCGCGGATTGCTACGGGCGTCGGCGATGGCCACCACTTGCAGGCTGGCATCGAGCCAATCCAGGGCAACGCGGTAGGCGTGATCGTTGTTGGTCGACAGCACCAGTTTCTTGCCCGGTGCCACGCCGTAACGGCGCACGTAAGTCGAGACAGCGCCGGCGAGCATGTTGCCCGGCACGTCGTTGTTGCCATACACCAGTGGACGTTCGTGAGCACCGGTCGCCAGGACCACGCGCTTGGCGCGAACCCGGTGGATGCGCTGACGCACCTGGCCGATCGGGGCGCGGTCGCCGAGGTGATCGGTCAGGCGCTCGTGAATGGTCAGGAAGTTATGGTCGTGGTAACCGTTGACCGTGGCGCGCGGCAACAGCAGCACGTCCGGGGTGTCCTTCAGCTCGGCGATGACGCTGGCGACCCACTCGGTGGCTGGCTTGCCGTCGAGGCTTTCGCGGGAATCGAGCAGGCTGCCGCCGAACTCTTCCTGCTCATCGGCGAGGATCACGCGAGCACCGCTGCGCGCAGCCGCCAGTGCAGCGGCCAGGCCGGCAGGGCCACCGCCGACGATCAGCACGTCGCAGTGCTGGTTCATGTAGTCGTAGGTGTCCGGATCGTTCTCGGTCGGCGAGCGGCCAAGGCCGGCGGCCTTACGGATGTACTTCTCGTAGGTCATCCAGAACGATTGCGGGTACATGAAGGTTTTGTAGTAGAAGCCCGGAGGCATCAGCTTGCCGCCGACCTTGCCGAGAATCCCCATCATGTCGTTGTTCACGCTTGGCCAGCCGTTGGTGCTGGTGGCGACCAGACCTTGATACAGCGCCTGTTGCGTGGCACGTACGTTCGGGATCTGCGTGGCTTCGGTCGCGCCAATCTGCAGCACGGCGTTCGGCTCTTCAGCGCCGGCAGCGAAGATGCCGCGCGGACGGGAGTACTTGAAGCTGCGACCGATGATGTCGACACCGTTGGCCAGCAGGGCTGCGGCCAGGGAATCGCCTTCAAAGCCTTTGTAGACCTGGCCGTTGAAGGTGAAGCTCAGCACTTTGTTGCGGTCGATCCGTCCGCCGTTGGACAGGCGATTGATCTGGCTCATACCTTCTCTCCCAGAGCCGTGGTGGCCGCTTTCGGGCTATCGGTCTTGTCGGTGAATTGTGGCTTGGTGCCGATCTTGTAGGTCTCGAGAATCTCGTAGGTCACGGTGTCGCGGGTGGCGTTGAAGTACTGACGGCAACCGGCAGCGTGAATCCACAGTTCATGGTGCAGACCGCGAGGGTTGTCGCGGAAGAACATGTAGTCGCCCCACTCCTCGTCGGTGCAGGTGTTCGGGTCCAGTGGACGCGGGATGTGCGCCTGGCCGGATGCGTGGAATTCCTCTTCGGAGCGCAGTTCGCCGCAGTGAGGACAGAAGATATGCAACATGGGGATTTCTCCTGTTAGTGGGCAACCGCAGCAGCGCCGTGTTCGTCGATCAACGCACCGTTGTGGAAACGGTCGATGGAGAAAGGTGCGGCCAATGGGTGCATTTCACCCTTGGCCAGGCTTGCGGCAAACACGTTGCCCGAGCCAGGTGTGGCCTTGAAGCCACCGGTGCCCCAACCGCAGTTGAAGAACATGTTCGGGACCGGGGTTTTCGAAATGATCGGGCAGGCATCCGGCGTGGTGTCGACGATGCCGCCCCACTGACGGTTCATGCGTACGCGGGACAGCACCGGGAACATCTCGACGATGGCCTGGATGGTGTGCTCGATCACCGGGTACGAACCACGCTGGCCGTAGCCGTTGTAGCCGTCGATGCCGGCGCCGATCACCAGGTCGCCCTTGTCGGACTGGCTGATGTAGCCGTGCACGGCGTTGGACATGATCACGCTGTCGATAATCGGTTTGATCGGCTCGGACACCAACGCTTGCAGCGGGTGGGATTCGATCGGCAGACGGAAACCGGCCAGCTTGGCCATGTGCCCGGAGTTACCGGCCGTGACCACGCCGACGCGCTTGGCGCCGATGAAGCCCTTGTTGGTTTCGACACCGATGCACACGCCGTTTTCCTTGCGGAAGCCGATCACCTCGGTCTGCTGGATCAGGTCCACGCCCAGTGCGTCGGCGGCACGGGCAAAGCCCCACGCCACGGCATCGTGACGGGCCACGCCGCCGCGACGCTGAACGGTTGCGCCCATCACCGGGTAGCGAGTGTTCTTCGAGCAGTCGAGGTACGGGATCTCGTCGGCCACTTGCTTGGCATCGAGCAGTTCACCGTCCACGCCGTTGAGGCGGTTGGCGCTGACCCGACGCTCGGAATCACGGATGTCCTGCAGGGTGTGGCACAGGTTGTAGACGCCACGCTGGGAGAACATCACGTTGTAGTTCAGGTCCTGGGAAAGGCCTTCCCACAATTTCATTGCGTGTTCGTACAGGTGAGCCGACTCGTCCCACAGGTAGTTGGAGCGAACGATGGTGGTGTTGCGCGCGGTGTTACCGCCGCCCAGCCAGCCTTTTTCGACCACGGCCACGTTGGTGATGCCGTGCTCCTTGGCCAGGTAGTAAGCCGTGGCGAGACCATGCCCGCCACCGCCGACGATGACCACGTCATAGACCTTTTTAGGGGTCGGTGTGCGCCACATCTTCTGCCAGTTTTCGTGATGGCTGAGGGAGTGTTTGAAGAGGCCGAAGCCCGAATAGCGTTGCATAGTCATTTACTCCAAAACCGCGCTCAGCGATAAACCGGGAAATCTGCGCACAGGGCCGACACTTGCTGCGCGACATTGGCCTCGACATCGGCGTCGCCGAGGTTGTCGAGGATGTCGCAGATCCAGCCGGCCAGCGTGACGCACTGGGTCACCTTGAAGCCGCGCGTGGTCACCGCCGGGGTGCCGATGCGCAGGCCGGACGTGACGAACGGCGACTGTGGATCATTCGGGACAGCGTTCTTGTTCACGGTGATGTGGGCGCGACCGAGTGCTGCATCCGCCTCTTTGCCGGTGAGGCCCTGACGGATCAGGCTGACCAGGAACAGGTGGTTATCGGTGCCGCCGGACACTACATCGTAGCCGCGTTTGATAAACACGCCGGCCATGGCCTGGGCGTTGTCGATCACTTGTTGCTGGTAAGCCTTGAAACCGGGCTCCAGCGCTTCCTTGAAGCACACGGCCTTACCGGCGATCACGTGCATCAGCGGGCCGCCCTGGGCACCCGGGAAGACTGCCGCGTTGAGCTTCTTCTCGATTTCTTCGTTGGCCTTGCACAGGATCAGGCCGCCACGCGGACCGCGCAGGGTCTTGTGGGTGGTGGTGGTGACCACGTCGGCGTAAGGCAGCGGATTCGGGTACAGGCCGGCAGCGACCAGGCCGGCGACGTGGGCCATGTCGACGAACAGCAGCGCACCAACCTTGTCGGCGATCTGGCGGAAGCGTGGGAAGTCGAGGGTCTTGGAGTAGGCCGAGAAGCCGGCGACGATCATCTTCGGCTTGCATTCGACGGCCAGACGCTCGACTTCGTCGTAGTCGATCAGACCGGTTTTGGTGTCGATCCCGTACTGCACGGCGTTGTACAGCTTGCCCGAGGACGACACCTTGGCACCGTGGGTCAGGTGACCGCCATGGGCCAGGCTCATGCCCAGAATGGTGTCGCCGGCTTGCAGCAGGGCCAGGTACACGGCGCTGTTGGCCGAGGAACCGGAGTGCGGCTGCACGTTGGCGTAATCGGCGCCGAACAACTGCTTGGCGCGTTCGATGGCCAGGGCTTCAACCTTGTCCACGTGCTCGCAGCCACCGTAGTAGCGCTTGCCCGGATAGCCTTCGGCGTATTTGTTGGTCAGGCCACTGCCTTGCGCTTCCATGACGCGTTTGCTGGTGTAGTTCTCTGACGCGATCAGCTCGATGTGATCTTCCTGGCGTTGCTCTTCGGCATTCATCGCCGCCAGCAGTGCATCGTCGTAACCCTGGATCTGGTCTTGCTTGCTGAACATCGCGTCTCTCCCAGCGGCGGCGGTGCGCCATTCGTCTCGGTGAGGCACGTACCTGTCGGCAGTGCCCTTTGATGCGATGGTATGACCGGCGCAGACAGGTCAAATGCCTACGGACGCCACGCAAAGGTGCGTTTACGACATGGGCCGCAAAGGATGGCCGGCAAAGGCTCTTGTGGCGAGGGAGCTTGCTTCCGCTCGGCTGCAAAGCAGTCGTAAAACCGACAAACTCGATCTAACTGCAGAATCGCATTTGCTGGGTGTCGGGCTGCCGCGCAGCCCAGCGGGAGCAAGCTCCCTCGCCACAGGGCTGGAGTCAGGACAGGAGTTGGCGCAAGGCCAGAAGAACGAGAAAATGTACGGGATAGAGCGCATACGCCCAACGCCGCATCGGCGGCGGTTTGAAATGCCTGGCCTGTCGCAACAAGAGCAGCCCTGGCAATGGCGCGATCAGGCAAGTGGCGATGCCAAGGATGGCTGCACCATTTCCAAACCTGGCGGAGTGATACAGCACCTCCCATTGGTTGGCGGCCAGGCAGACCAGTCCGGGCAACAGGCTGAAGTACCAGGGCCGCTTGATCACCAGCAACATGGCCAGCGGCAGCAGAACGCCGAAGAAACCGAACATCAGTCGCTCCGAGAACAGTGCTGCCACGGTCAGAGCCCCCACCGCGAGCAGTCGCGAGTGCAGCGTTTCGTGCCGCCAGCCGCGCGCGACCAGCAGCCCAAGCGCCAGCGTAGGCAACACGTTCAAGGTGTCCGGATCAGGAATGTACATCCGGTAGGGAATTTCACTGATGGCGCTGAACAGCAGCAACCAACCCAGATAACGCCACTGGCCGTCAGTCGTCGCTGCACCGGCGCGCGACAGATTGGCCGCTATCGCTAAACAAAACCAAGGAAACGCTAGCCTCCCCGGTACATACAGAATATCGACGGAATAACCGACATATCGCAGGTGATCGAGCACCATGCTCAATAGCGCCAGCCACTTGAGCAGATCGAGTGCCCCGTCGCGTTGAGTCATGTGCATAATTGCCCGGTGTCCTTGTAATGTTCTGACAGTGACATCCCGTGTGCTCCCCGGACGATCTTCGGTAAAGTGCGCACCATCATTGACCACGAAGCTCTTCACCATAGGAGCTTCGACCACGGAAGCCGGCCATGACCGACAAGAGCCAACAATTCGCCAGCGACAACTATTCCGGTATCTGCCCTGAAGCCTGGGCCGCCATGGAACAGGCCAACCACGGCCACCAACGCGCCTATGGCGACGATGAGTGGACCGCTCGCGCGTCCGATCAATTCCGCAAACTGTTCGAAACCGACTGCGAAGTGTTCTTCGCCTTCAACGGCACCGCCGCCAACTCCCTGGCCCTGTCGTCGCTGTGCCAGAGTTACCACAGCGTGATCTGCTCGGAAACCGCCCACGTCGAAACCGACGAATGCGGCGCACCGGAATTCTTTTCCAACGGCTCCAAGCTGCTGGTCGCCCGCACCGAAAACGGCAAGCTGACCCCGGAATCGATCCGCGAAGTGGCCCTCAAGCGCCAGGACATCCACTACCCGAAACCGCGCGTCGTGACCCTGACCCAGGCCACCGAAGTCGGCAGCATCTACACCCCGGAAGAAATCCGCGCCATCAGCGCCACCTGCAAAGAGCTGGGCCTGAACCTGCACATGGACGGCGCGCGCTTCTCCAATGCTTGTGCATTCCTTGGCTGCTCGCCAGCGGACCTGACCTGGAAGGCCGGGGTCGATGTCTTGTGCTTCGGCGGCACGAAAAACGGCATGGCCGTGGGTGAAGCGATTCTGTTCTTCAACCACAAACTGGCTGAAGACTTCGACTACCGCTGCAAACAGGCCGGTCAGCTGGCATCCAAGATGCGTTTCCTCTCGGCGCCGTGGGTCGGGATTCTGGAAAACGACGCCTGGCTCAAATACGCCCGCCACGCCAACCACTGCGCGCAGTTGCTGGCCGAACTGGTCAGCGACATTCAGGGCGTTGAGTTGATGTTCCCGGTGCAGGCCAACGGCGTGTTCCTGCAACTCTCGGAACCGGCCATTGCCGCGCTGACCGCCAAGGGCTGGCGCTTCTACACCTTCATCGGCAACGGCGGCGCACGCTTCATGTGCTCGTGGGACACCGAAGAAGAACGCGTTCGTGAACTGGCGGCGGACATCCGGGAAGTAATGTCCCGCTAACCACCACCCCGATCCCCCCTGTGGCGAGGGAGCTTGCTCCCGCCCGGCGGCGAAGCCGTCGCAAAAACCGCCATCGCGGTCTGCCTGACAGACCGCATCCTCCGTATTTGGGGCTGCTGCGCAGCCCAGCGGGAGCAAGCGCCCTCGTCACAAAAGCTCACTCGCCACTCACCACAGCCTCTTGGTCTACATTGTCCTGCGAGCCACTCGATTCGCTCAGACAATAACAATCAGGAGCGCACGCATGTCCTTACAAGGCAAAACCCTGTTCATTACCGGCGCCAGTCGCGGGATTGGTCGTGAGATCGCACTGCGGGCGGCGCGGGACGGGGCCAACATTGTGATTGCGGCCAAAAGTGCCGAGCCTCACCCCAAACTGCCGGGTACGATTTTCAGTGTGGCGAAGGAAGTCGAGGACGCAGGCGGCAAGGCGCTGGCCTTGCAGGTGGATGTGCGTGATGAAGTCGCGGTGCGTGAAGCACTGGCCCAGGCCAACGAACATTTCGGCGGCATTGATGCGCTGATCAACAACGCCGGCGCAATCAAGCTGACGGGCGTTCAGCACATCGAACTCAAGCGCTTTGACCTGATGCACCAGATCAACACCCGCGCGGTGTTGCTGTGCAGTCAGGCTGCCCTGCCCTATCTGAAAAAAAGCAGCGGCCATATCCTCAACCTGTCACCACCGCTCAACCTGGCCACCAAATGGTTCGCCCAATACAGCCCGTACACCGTGACCAAATACGGCATGAGCATGCTCACGGTGGGCATGAGCGAGGAATTCAGGAACTACGGCATCAGCGTCAATTCGCTGTGGCCGCAGACCATGATCGCCACCGCCGCCATCGAGTTTCAGCTGGGGTCACGGGAGTCGTTCAAGCATGCGCGTACGCCGGCGATCATGGCCGATGCGGCCCATGTGATCCTGGACAGCAGCGGTCGCCGCATTACTGGGCGGTTGCTGATTGATGAGGAGATTCTGCGAGAGAATGGCGCGACCGGTTTTGATCACTACCGCTTTGAGCCCGGCACCAACGACAAGCTGATGACCGACTTGTTTGTGGACTGAAGCACCAATCCTTGTGGGAGCGAGCCTGCTCGCGATGAGGCCGTCATATCCAACAGAGATGTTGACTGACAGACCGCTATCGCGAGCAGGCTCGCTCCCACAGGTTTAAAACTCGATGCGCACGTCGCCCTTCGGCACGCTGCAGCACGACAAAATATACCCTTCGGCTTCGTCTTCCTCGGTGATCCCGCCGTTGTGGTCCATCTCGACTTCGCCTCCCAGCTTCATCACCTTGCACGTGCCGCAGATCCCCATCCCGCAGGCCTTCGGAATCAATAGCCCCAGCTTGGCAGCAGCGGCGTGGACCGTTTCTCCCGGCGCAACGCGAATGCTCTTGCCGGACGCGGTGAATTCCACTTGATGCAGATCCGCCACATCGATGTCCGGTGCTTCGGCTGCAATTTCGGCTTGCTCCACCGCATCGGCGCGGGCTTCCGGTGGCGTGGCACCGAAGGACTCCTCGTGATACCGCTTCATGTCGAAACCAGCAGCCTCGAGCATGCGTTTCACAGCGTTCATGTACGGCGTCGGCCCGCAGCAGAACACTTCGCGCTCAAGGAAGTCCGGTGCCATCAGTTCCAGCATCTTGTGATTCAGGTAACCGCGATAACCGGCCCACGGTTCACCCAGACCATGCTTCTCGCAGATCAGGTGCAGGCTGAAGTTGTCGATCCGCGACGCCATGTGTTCCAGCTCGCGGTGGTAAATGATGTCCTTGGGCGAACGCGCGCTGTGGATAAACACCATGTCGACGTTGCCGTTGGTGTCGTAGAACCAGCGCGCCATCGACATCACCGGCGTGATGCCGACACCGCCGCTGAGGTAGAGCACTTTCGGCGCGGTGAAATCCATAGCGTTGAACAGCCCGACCGGCCCGTGTACCGCCAGTTCCTGACCTTCGTGCAAGGTGTCGTGCAACCAGTTCGATACCTTGCCGCCCGGTACGCGCTTGATGGTCACCGAAAAGCTGTACGGCACCGATGGCGAGCTGGAAATGGTGTAGGAGCGCATGATCGGCACGCCTTCGATTTCCAGCTCCAGGGTGACAAACTGGCCCGGCTTGAAGAAGAACAGGATCGGCTGGTCGGCCATAAAGCAGAAGGTGCGCACATCCCAGGTTTCCTGGATGACTTTGACGCAACGGACAATGTGTCGGCCATTGGCCCAGGTCTGGGTAGTTACCGGATTCAGGAAGCTGTTGGACATGCTGTTCTCCACCGCCGATGGTCGGCCTTATGTTGGCGATTCTGCGTATAGCGTGAACCACCCATTTACCTATCTGCGACATTCACATACTTATCGCGACCAGCCCCCAACTACCGAGGGTTGCGCGTCGGGAACAGATTGGGCCATGTCGCCCATGGATAAGGTTCTGGGTAGCGCCGGCCCCACACTCGCCCCATACCAAGACACACTCTTTACACCCTTGCGTAGCAAACCTGATTAGCCACTTTCGCCGGCCACACAGAATGGCCTTGAGGATTAAATGATGGACGTCACCACTACCCTGAGCCTGGGCGATCCACTGGAACCCGCACGCAAGGCCACCGCGCAGATGCTGCAAGAGCGCGAGCGTACTTTCTCGCTGCCGCAGCCGTTTTACTCTGACGAGCGGCTGTTTGATATCGACATGCAGGAAATCTTCCAGAAAGAGTGGTTGATTGCCGGCATGACCTGCGAAATCCCGACCAAGGGCAACTACCTGACCCTGCAGGTCGGCAAGAACCCGATCATCGTGATTCGCGGCGCCGAAGGCGTGGTGCATGCGTTCCACAACGTCTGCCGTCACCGCGGTTCGCGGCTGTGCACCAGTGAAAAGGGCAAGGTCGCCAAGCTGGTCTGCCACTACCACCAGTGGACGTACGAGCTGGACGGCCGCCTGCTGTTCGCCGGCACCGAAATGGGCGCCGATTTCGACATGAAGCAGTACGGCCTCAAACCGGTGAACGTGAAGACCGCCGGCGGCTACATTTTCATCAGCCTGTCGGAGAACCCGCCGGCCATCGATGACTTCCTGTCGACGCTGAACCATTACATGGAACCGTACGACATGGAGAACACCAAGGTGGCGGTGCAAACCACCTTGATGGAAAAGGCCAACTGGAAACTGGTCCTGGAAAACAACCGCGAGTGCTACCACTGCAACGCGTCGCACCCGGAACTGCTGAAAACCCTGCTGGAATGGGACGACGTCACCGACCCGCGCGCCGACCAGGCGTTCAAGGACCACGTCGCTGCCTCCGCCGCTGCCTGGGAAGCCGAGAAGATTCCTTACGCCCACGCCAGCTTCGGCCTGCGTAACCGCATCGTGCGCATGCCGCTGCTCAAGGGCACCGTGTCGATGACCATGGATGGCAAACAGGGCTGTGCCAAACTCATGGGCCGCATAAAGAACCCGGACCTGGGCTCGATGCGCATCCTGCACCTGCCGCACTCGTGGAACCACTGCATGGGCGACCACATCATTGTCTTCACGGTGTGGCCGATCAGCGCGCAGGAAACCATGGTCACCACCAAGTGGATCGTCCACAAGGACGCCGTTGAAGGCGTGGACTACGACGTGGAGCGCATGCGCCAGGTCTGGGATGCGACCAACGACCAGGACCGTCGCCTGGCCGAAGAGAACCAGCGCGGGATCAACTCCACCGCGTACCAGCCTGGGCCTTACTCGAAGACTTATGAGTTTGGCGTGGTGAACTTTGTGGACTGGTACAGCGAGCGGTTGCTGAACAACCTGGGCGCGGAACCTGCGCCTTACCTCAAAGGGGTTCCGGTTCAGGGCTGACCGATCCCCCGGGACAAAAAAAACCGCGAACATGTTTCGCGGTTTTTTATTGTTCAAATTTCGACCAATTGCTTTAGAGCTGCTGCGGATAGGGGGCTGTAGCGGTTAGCCAACAAGTTATCCACACGTCCACCCACAGCAAATGGGGACAACTCGGTTTATCGCCCCCATATTCGTCACGGAAACTGAAGAAAATCCGTGACTTATCCAGAAGCAGGGTTTTCAGCAACGATTGGTTGTTTTTTGATCTGATTCTTGCAGGCCACGGTTTTAAAGGCTCACAGAGGATGGCGAACACCTTATCCACAGAAGCGCCAACAGACTTTGGGGGCAACTTCGATTGATCTGTGGAAAACCGCTCAAACTCACGATAAATCGAGGTTCCAGCGATCTTTCCTGCTCAAAAACAGTAGATTGATCGTTTTTCAACCAACCCCATGAAAAGCCCGTTTTATATGGTCTGTAGCCGACAGCGAACATCTTATCCACAGAAGCGCCAACAGAGATTGGGGGCAAGTATTGCCGCCCGCATCAACTTATCCTCGGGAAAAAGCCCGAAAAAACCGTAAGTTAGGCTGGTTGTTTTTTGTACGAAGGCTTGCAGGGCTTTGTTTTCATGGCGTGCAGCGATGGGCGAACATGTTATCCACAGAAGCGCTAACAGGGATTGTGGGTAACGTCATCGCAACCTGTTGAAACAGGACAGGATCGCCAGCGTCGCTTGGCGGTCCAGTCCCACTAGGGCCACTGCATGAGGTAGGCCTCACCGGTCACCCGAATCATCGGGTGAGGGGTGATCTGGCAGGTATCGACGATTCGAAAGCCATGGCGCTCGTAGAACCGACGGGCGCCGGTGTTGACGGCGTAGTCGATCAGGCTCAACCCCTTGAGGCCCAACTGGCGGGCGCGCTCGTGAGCATGGGCGAGAAACTGCTTGCCCAGCCCCTGATTGCGCCAGCCTTCGTGCAGCGCCAGGCTGGAGATGTAGAGCGTATCGGGGATTTCCATGTCGGCATACGGCGCCAGCACCGGGTCGGTGGTGGGTTCGGCCAGGGGATCGTGGCGCATCGTGTAGCTGTGCATCATGCCGATGACCTGCCCGTCCGCTTCGGCAATGAGGCAGTTCTGATAAGAAAAATCGACATCGTCGCGGGCATAACGACTGGCGCCCACGTCCAATAGATCCTGGTCGGGCTCTGCCAGCTGGCTCCAGATGTAATCCGCAGCACCCTCTGACGAAATCTGGAACAGACGAGCAATCTCTCGCGCATCAGTGCGCTGAGCCGAGCGGAATTCAACGGTCATTGTTGTTCCTTGTGGGAGCGGGCTTGCTCGCTCCCACATTTGATGTGTGGTGGTTGTGAGTCAGCGAACCACGCCTTCTTCGATCAATAATTTGAGAATCGCCTCGGCACCCGCTTGCGCAGTCACGCCTTTAAGCACTTGTCCGCCGCCGCCACTGGCCTTGGCCGTCGCGGCTTTCATCCGGTCTGCGCCGCTTTTCGCCTTGATCACTTTCAAGCGTTTAGGCCGCGGTTTGGCAGGTTGCAACGTGGCGACCGCCAGCAGGTCATCGTCGATCACTTCGACTTCATCCGCCTGCAACACCCCGCGCCGAGCCGGGCCGTAGGCGCTCTGCCGAGGCTTCGGCGCGGCGTTATCCACTGTCGCGAGAAACGGCAGACGGACCTTCAAACGACGACGCTGACCACGGGGCAAGGCTTGCAGCACCAGCGCCGTACTGCCATCGATGGATTCCACCTGAGCCAGCCCGACCACCAGCGGCCAGCCGAGGCTCTCCGCCAGCAGGAACGGCAGCATGCCCGAGCCTTCACCGGTTTCTGCCTGGCTGCCGGTCAGCACGACTTGCGCACCGGCATCGCGCAGATAGGCGGTCAACGCCGGCAATGCATCGGCGCCCTGAGGTTGTTCCAGTACATGCAATTGTTCCAGGCCCATGCCCAGATAAGCGCGCAACGCCGGTTCCGCGACGTCGCCGGCATGCAGCACTTGCAAGTTATCCCCAGCCAGTTGCAGACCCAGTTCCACGGCCCGCGCATCCTGCTCCGCGCGACGTGGCCGGCCGGAAGTCGGGTGGGCACCGATGGACACCAGGCTGATGATTTTCGTGCTCATAACCCTTTCCTTCCCTTAAGCCGCATCGCGCTTGGCTTCGTTGCGGTAAGCCTCTACCGCCGCGATCAAGGCTTGAAGAATCTCGGCGCTTTCGCCGATCACCGACAGGTCGGCCCGTTTGATCATGTCGCAGCCAGGGTCGAGGTTGATCGCCACCACCTTGTCGCAGGCACCGATGCCTTGCAGGTGCTGGATCGCCCCGGAGATCCCTACCGCCACGTACACCCGAGCCGTGACCCAGGTGCCCGACGCCCCGACCTGCCGGTCACGGGCCATGAAGCCGTCGTCCACTGCCACCCGGGACGCGCCTTCGGTGGCGCCGAGCGCTTCGGCGGTCCTGTGGAAAAGTCCCCAGTCCTTGACGCCGTTGCCGCCGGAGAAGATGAACTCGGCTTCGGCCATCGGAATCGCCGCCGGGTCCACTGCCACTGCGCCCAGATCCTCGATCCGCGACAGACTGCGCGCCACGGTTGTGGATAACTCCACCGGCAAGGCTTCGTGTCGGGTTTCGCTCACGGGTTCGGCACATTCGACGGCAGCCAGAATCAAGCGTGCAATCGGACGTGCAAGGTCTTGCAGACCCGCACCGGCGCGGCCGATGCATTCCTGATCCTTGACCTGCCAGACCCGTGTGGCCGGGCGTTCGCCCAATGCAGCGGCAAAGCGTCGACCCAGTTCGCCGCCACCGCTGCGGCTGTCCGGCAGCAGCCAGTGACGCGGGCTGAACTGGTTATCCACAGCCCGCAGGCCCTGGATTCGTTGTTCCGGTGCATAACCGCTGAATTCGTCGCCTTCGAGTACCAGCAGGCGATCGACGCCGGCAGTGGCGAAGACACTTTCCTTGTGTTCGCCGAAGACCACGGCCAATACCGCGCCGTCCTTGCCGGCCAATTGATGGGCCAGACCGAGCAAGTCGCGGTCGTGGCTGCTCAAGCGGCCGCCGACCATGTCGGGCACCACGCTGATGTAGAACGCCGGGGCAGGGACCTGATGCAGCGGCAATTGCACTTCAACGGCGGCCGAGCGTTTGGTCGCCCCGCCCTGCTGAGCGCCGCTGCGGTCGATCCGTTTAATGCCGTTCGGGCCGATGAAACCCATGCCATGGGGATTTTTGCGGATGACGCCATTCGGCCCCATCCAGCTGTGTTGCGCCGGTTGCATGGCCGCGTGCAGCGGGTGCAGGCGGTTACGGGCAATCCATTCGGCGCGGGGGTCACGGCGGATAATGTCGCTCATCAGTGGGCCTCCGCAGGTTCACGTTGAGCCGGTGTGGACGGTTTGCTTGGGGCTGCGTCTTCGAGCAGCGCGTCCGCCACCAGTTCGGCGATGTCCTTGATCAACGGACGCGGTTCGACCACGCCTTCGAGCATCGCGGTGCACTGTGGGCAACCCACGGCCACCAGTTCGGCGCCGGTTTCGCGGATGTCTTCCATGCGCATGTCGGGGATCCGTTGCTTGCCCGGAATGTCGGTGATCGGCGCGCCGCCACCACCGCCACAGCAGCGCGAGCGGAAACCGGAGCGTTGCATCTCTTTGACTTCGATCCCGAGGGCGCGCAGCACTTCACGCGGCGCCTCGTATTCGCCGTTGTAGCGACCGAGGTAGCACGGGTCGTGATAGGTCACGCTGCTGCCTTTGTGCTGGCCAAGACTCAGGGCGCCAGCGCCGATGATCTCGGCCATGTAGGTGCTGTGATGCTGAACGAGGTAGTTGCCGTCGAAAGCGCCGTATTCGTTTTTCAGCACATGGAAGCTGTGCGGGTCGCAGGTGACGATGCGGTTGAAGCTGTACTTGGCCAGGGTCTGGATGTTGCGCTTGGCCAACAACTGGAAGGTTGCTTCGTCGCCCAGTCGGCGGGCCACGTCACCGCTGTCGCGCTCTTCAAGACCGAGCACGGCGAAGTCGACTTTGGCCGCTTTCAGCACTTTGACGAAAGCGCGCAGAGTGCGCTGGTTGCGCATGTCGAAAGCGCCGTCGCCGACCCAGAACAGCACGTCGACGGATTTCTTCTCGCTCATCAGAGTGAGGTTCAGGTCCGCTGCCCAGTTCATCCGCCCGCCCGGTGCGAAACCGCCGGGGTTGTCGGTGGCGATCAGGTTTTCCAGGACTTCGGCGCCCTTGTTCGGGGTCGCGCCTTTTTCCAGGGTCAGATGGCGGCGCATGTCGACGATGGCATCGACGTGCTCGATCATCATCGGGCATTCCTCGACGCAGGCACGGCAGGTGGTGCAGGACCACAGGGTTTCGGCGTCCACCAGACCGTTGACGATCGGTTGATGCGGATTGCCGGCGTGCTCACCAATCGCCTTGCCCGGATAAGGGCTGCCGGCGAACTTGGCATCGGTGCCACCGGCGAGGCCGACCACCATATCTTGAATCAGCTTTTTCGGGTTCAACGGCTGGCCGGCGGCGAACGCCGGGCAGGCGGCTTCGCACTTGCCGCATTGCACGCAGGCGTCGAAACCGAGCAGTTGGTTCCAGGTGAAATCCTTGGGTTTTTCCACACCCAGCGGTGCGCTTGGATCGCTGAGGTCCAGCGGCTTCAGACCGGTGGAACGACCACCGCCAAAACGTTCGGCGCGACGGTGCCAGGCCAGGTGCAAGGCACCGGCGAAGGCGTGCTTCATCGGCCCGCCCCAGGTCATGCCGAAGAACAATTCCGAGACACCCCAGAGCACGCCGATCCCGAGGATCACGGCCAGGATCCAGCCACCAAAGTTTTCCGGCAGGATGCCTGCCACCGGCAGGGTCACCAGAAAGAACGACGCCGAAAACGCCAGCAAGCTTTTCGGCAAACGCATCCACGGGCCTTTTGACAGGCGGGCCGGTGGGTTGCGCCGACGCAGGTACACAAAGATCGCGCCGACGAACATCACCGCCGTCATCAGCAACAGCGCATAACCGAGGAAGCGGTTATGCAGGCCGAAACCGTGCACCAGAATCGCGAGCACAGCGGACGCAACCGCACCGCCGGCCGTAGCGACGTGGGTGTTGGCGATGTATTTGTCCCGCGCGACGACGTGGTGCAAGTCGACCATGTAGCGCTTGGGCATGGCGAACAGGCCGCCGATCAGGTCGACTTTCGAAGCCCGGCCCCGGCGCCACATAGCCACCCGCCGCAACGCGCCCAGAACCGCAAGGCCCAGGGCAGCGAACAACAGGATTGGAAGAAGGGTGTTCAACATGGTGGAGCTCCCAAAGACCGCAGGGTCGTGTGCGTGCCGGTAAGAGCGACGCACAACTTGTGGCGAGGGAGCTTGCTCCCGCTGGAGCGCGAAGCGCTCCCAAAACAGCCGCAGGTATCCATCTGATACACCTCGACTGCCGGTTTTGGGGCCGCTTCGCAGCCCAGCGGGAGCAAGCTCCCTCGCCACAGGTGATGGTGGTTATCCGTTAGAAATCCTTGCACAACCGCAGCGCGTCGTAGATCGCCGCGTGGGTGTTGCGCTGCGCCACGCAGTCACCGATGCGGAACAGCAAGTAGCCGTCGCCCGCCTGGCTCAGCGAAGGTTGCGGCTTGATCGCGAACAGGGCTTCGATGTCCATCTGGCCTTTGTTGCGCGAGCCTTCCTTCATGGCGTAGTAGATTTCTTCGTCCGGACGCACGCCGTTTTCGACGACCACCTGGTCCACCACCCGCTCCTCTTTGGCGCCGGTGTATTCGTTTTCCAGCACCGCCACCAGCTTGTCGCCTTCGCGGTAGACCTTCTCCAGCATCATGTCCCCGGTCATGATCACTTCTTTCGGGTACATGCTGCGGTAGTACGTCGGGAACGAGGTACCGCCAATCGCTACGCCCGGCTTGATGTCGTCGGTGACGATCTCGACCTGGCAGCCCTTGTCGGCGAGGAAGTCGGCGGTCGACATCCCGGTGAACTCGCAAATGGTGTCGTAGACCAGCACGTTCTTGCCCGGCGCCACTTTGCCGTCAAGGATGTCCCAACTGCTGACCACCAGGCCTTCGGCCGCGCCCCAGTGTTCGTTCTGCTCCAGGAATGGATGACCGCCAACGGCGAGCACCACTACATCCGGGCGCAGGTCGAGAATGGTTGCCGCATCGGCGGCCACGCCCAGGCGCAGGTCGACTTTCAGACGCGCCAGCTCCAGTTGGAACCAGCGCGTGATACCGGCGATCTGGTCCCGTTGCGGGGCTTTCGAGGCGGTGGTGATCTGCCCGCCGATAAATTCTTTCTTCTCGAACAGGGTCACGTCGTGGCCACGTTCGGCAGACACGCGAGCCGCTTCCATCCCGGCAGGGCCGGCACCGACCACCACGACTTTGCGCTTCACACCGGTCGATTTCTCGATGATGTGCGGCACGCCCATGTATTCACGGGAGGTCGCGGCGTTCTGGATGCACAACACGTCCAGGCCCTGGTACTGACGGTCAATGCAGTAGTTGGCGCCGACGCATTGCTTGATCTGGTCAACCTGGCCCATCTTGATCTTGGCGATCAGGTGCGGGTCGGCGATGTGGGCGCGGGTCATGCCGACCATGTCCACGTAGCCGCCTTCCAGAATACGGGTCGCCTGGTTCGGATCCTTGATGTTCTGCGCATGCAGAACCGGGGCCTTCACCACTTCCTTGATACCGGCGGCCAGGTGCAGGAATGGCTCCGGTGGATAACTCATGTTCGGAATAACGTTGGCCAGGGTGTTGTGGGTGTCACAACCCGAACCCACCACGCCGATGAAGTCGATCATGCCGGTGTCGTCGTAGTACTTGGCGATCTGCTTCATGTCCTCGTGGGACAAGCCGTCCGGGTGGAATTCATCACCGCACAGACGGATGCCGACGCAGAAATCCGGGCCGACTTCAGCCCGCACAGCCTTGATCACTTCCAGGCCGAAACGCATGCGGTTCTCGAAGCTGCCGCCCCATTCGTCGGTGCGTTTGTTGACCCGCGGGCTCCAGAACTGGTCGATCATGTGCTGGTGCACGGCGGACAGCTCGACGCCATCCAGGCCTCCGGCCTTGGCCCGCGCGGCGGCGCTGGCATAGTTGCCGATCACCCGCCAGATTTCTTCCGGCTCGATGGTTTTGCAGGTCGCGCGGTGCACCGGTTCACGGATACCCGACGGCGACAGCAGGGTTGGCCAGTGCTCGCCGTCCCAGCGCGAACGACGGCCCATGTGGGTAATCTGGATCATGATCTTGGCGCCATGCTTGTGCATGGCATCGGCCAGGTTCTGGAAGTGCGGGATGATCCGGTCGTCGGCCAGGTTGACCGACTTCCACCAGCCTTGCGGGCTGTCGATGGCCACGCTGGAGGAACCGCCGCAAATCGCCAGGCCGATCCCGCCCTTGGCTTTCTCTTCGTAATACTTGACGTACCGGTCGGTGGTCATGCCGCCGTCGGTCGCGTAGACCTCGGCGTGCGCAGTGCTGAGCACGCGGTTGCGGATGGTCAGTTTGCCGATCTGGATCGGCTGGAACATTGCTTCGAAAGCCATGGCGGGGTCCTCGACTTACAACGGCTTGACGGTGAACAAACCGTCGTCGTGGCCTTCTTCGGAGCCACCGTAGACTTGCTCGGCAACCGTACGAATCTTGCTGCCGCGGGCCTGCAGAATCTGGTCCATGGCACCGGCAAACCAGCCGGTGAACATGTAGTCGACCTTGCGCCCGACCTTGCCGTACACGTAGACGAATGCCGAGTGTTCAAGCTTGACGCTGGCGGTGCCTTTGTCGAGGTCGATGTCCTGGATCTTGAACAGGCCCCAGCCGCGTTGCGACAGACGCTTCATGTAGTGCTCGAACACCGCGACGCCTTCCAGGCCGTGGCATTCAGCTTCTTTTTCACACCAGTGCCAGGCGGATTTGTAGCCGGCCTTGTACAGGATCTCGGCATAGGCTTCGGCGCCCAGCACTTCCTCGATGCCCATGTGGTTATTCACGAAGAAGTGACGCGGTACGTACAGCATTGGCAGGGCGTCGGAAGTCCAGACACCGGTTTCGCTGTCGACTTCGATTGGCAATTGCGGGGCGATCTTGGCCATGGAAACTTAACTCCAGAAAAATTTGGGTGTTGCCCCCGGCACGGGCGGCCGGGGGAAAGGATTCAGAGGTGCTGTGGCTTACTCGCCCCAGACGTCCTTGAGGACGTTGACCCAGTTCTCGCCCATGATCTTGCGGACCACGCGCTCGGAGTGGCCGCGCTTGAGCAGGGTTTCGGTCAGGTTCGGGAACTCGCCCACGGTGCGGATGCCCAGCGGGTTGATGATCTTGCCGAAGCTGGTCAGACGGCGGGCGTAGCCCTTGTCATGGGTCAGGTATTCGAAGAAGTCCTGGCCATGGCCCTGGGTAAAGTCGGTGCCGATACCGATGGCGTCTTCGCCAACGATGTTCATGGTGTATTCGATGGCTTCGGCATAATCGTCGATGGTCGAATCGATGCCCTTGGCCAGGAACGGCGCGAACATGGTCACACCGACGAAACCGCCGTGATCGGCGATGAACTTCAGCTCTTCATCGGATTTGTTGCGCGGATGAATTTTCAGGCCCGACGGCAGGCAATGGGAGTAGCAGACCGGCTTCTTGGATTCGAGGATCACTTCTTCGGAAGTCTTTGAACCGACGTGGGACAGGTCGCACATGACGCCAACGCGGTTCATCTCGGCAACGATTTCACGACCGAAGCCCGACAGGCCGCCATCGCGCTCGTAGCAACCGGTGCCGACCAGGTTCTGGGTGTTGTAGCACATCTGCACGATACCGACGCCCAGCTGCTTGAACACCTCGACGTAGCCGATCTGGTCTTCAAACGCGTGAGCATTCTGGAAACCGAACAGGATGCCGGTCTTGCCCTGCTCCTTGGCCTTGCGGATGTCGGCGGTGGTGCGCACCGGAATCACCAGGTCGCTGTTCTCGCGGATCAGCTTCTGACTGGCGGCGATGTTGTTGACGGTGGCCTGAAAGCCCTCCCACACCGACACGGTGCAGTTGGCCGCGGTCAGACCGCCCTTGCGCATGTCTTCAAACAGCTCGCGGTTCCACTTGGCAATAATCAGCCCGTCGATAACGATGCTGTCGGCGTGCAATTCGGCTGGGCTCATCAGGCTGTCCCCTATTAGCGATTCGTGCGCCGAATCGTGTGCCGGCGCTTTGGGGCCAGCATATGCCTGAGGACCGGTGCAGCCGGGTGCAAAAACGACAGGGGGTTTGCCGAAAGCGTCAATCTGCGACAAAGGGTCGATATCGGCGCTTATCACCTGGCTGTTCAATGCCGTCCGCTTGGGCCAGAATTCGGCGTATTACTGGATGCTTACTGGATTTAGGGCGACGCAATGAAATCGATCTTCCTGGCTTTGGCACTGATAGCGACCGGCGTACAGGCGGCTGAAGAGTCCGACACCAACCCCTGCGATGCAGTCGAAAACGACGTCCAGACCCTGGAATGCTCGGTCTACAGCCGAACCACCGCCGAAGACCTGCTCAAGGACAACTACCAAAGCCTGACCGAGCGCATGCAAACGCTCTATGGCAAGAGCCCGACGCAACTGGCCGACATCACCGCCAAAATCAAGGCCGCCCAGCAGCAATGGCTGAAGACCCGGGACGCGGATTGCGCGGTTGAAGCGTTTCCGGCGACCAGTGGCAGCAAGGCGTTTACGATTGCGCAGAATGACTGCGTAGCGCGGATGAGTGATGAGCGGTCGGAGTTTTTGGAGTCGATTGGGCAGGAGTGATGCAAACTCCGGCCAACCAGAGCGGTAAAGCTGCTTACTTCAGCCAGTAAAGGGATCGAAATGAACATCTGCGGCATCGAAATCAAAGGCAGCGAAGCAATCATCGCCGTGGCCTCTCTCGACGATCAGGTGCTAAGCCACGTCGCGCTCAACACCAAGAAAATCGCCCTCGACGATGACGACGAGGCCGCCAACGTCAAGGTCTTTGCCGCTCAGGTGGCGTCGTTTGTTCGCGAGAACGCCATTGACCGGATCGCGATCAAGAAGCGCAGCAAGAAAGGTGAATTCGCCGGTGGGCCGACCACGTTCAAGATCGAGGGCATTTTTCAGTTGCTGGAGAACTGCGAGGTGACGCTCTTGTCACCGCAGACGATCAATGCGCAGAACAAGAAGTTTGATTTTGAGCTGCCGGGGACGTTGAACAAGTATCAGCATGAGGCTTACAAGGCGGCGTGTTCGGCGCTGCTGAAGAAGTAAGCGTTCTTTCTGGCGACACAAATCACCTGTGGGAGCCAGCCTGCTGGCGATGAGGGAGTAGCAGTCAACAACATTGTTGCCTGACACACCGCCATCGTTAGCAGGCTGGCTCCCACATTGGTTCTGTGTACCTGCATCAGGCGTTGGCAGTACGCCGGTCTTCCCGGGGGCAACGGGCAAACCGCGCCCGATAACTGCGGGTGAAATACGACGGCGACTCAAACCCGCACGCGATACTCACCTCCAGCACACTCATATTGGTCTGACGTAATAACTGCCGCGCCTTCTCCAGCCTTAATCGCAGGTAGAAATTGCTCGGCGTGTCGTTCAGGTGCAACCGAAACAAACGCTCCAGCTGCCGCCGCGTCACTTTGATAGATTCCGCAAGCTCCAGCGTGGTCAGCGGCGGCTCACTGTGCTGTTCCATCTCGCCGATAACGTGAACGAGCTTCTTGTTGCTGATGCCATACCGCGTGGCGACTTCCATGCGTTGGTGGTCTTTGCGCGGGCGGATACGGCCGAGTACGAATTGTTCGCTGACCTGGATCGCCAGTTCCGGGCCGTGGGCCTGGGCGATGAGGTCGAGCATCAGGTCGATGGACGCGGTGCCACCGGCGGAGGTGATGCGCCGACGGTCAATCTCGAACAGCTCCTGGGTGACGCTGAGCTGTGGATAAGACTCCTTGAAGGCGTCGATGGCTTCCCAGTGCAGGGTCAGGCGATGACCGTCGAGCAGGCCGGCTTCGGCAAGGACGAAACTGCCGGTGTCGATGGCGCCGAGGGTCACGCCTTCGTTGTCCAGTCGGCGCAGCCAGTGCTCCAGTGCCGGGGTGGCGAATTTCAGCGGTTCGAAGCCGGCGACCACCAACAGCGTCGCACCTTTCTTCAGCGGCTCTAGTGCCGCATCGGCGTTGACCGACATGCCGTTACTGGCCAGCACCGCCCCGCCGTCTGCGCTCAGCACATGCCAGCGATACAGCTCGCCGCGAAAGCGATTGGCGACCCGCAGCGGCTCGATGGCCGAGATAAAGCCGATGGCCGAGAAACCCGGCATCAACAAGAAGTAGAAATCCTGGGACATGGAGCGCACTCGGTTGGCGGCTGGCGTGTGATGTTGATACGCCACTTGCGCGCGGCATTCAAGAGCACAGGTCGCCGCAGTGCAAGAGCTGGTCGCCGCAGTGCGCTTTAACGGGCCTCAAGCTGCGTAACTTGGCATCACCGGCGCACAAAGACGACCGGACCCACAATAACGAACTGCCGAGGAAACCTGAGATGAAACGACTGATCAGCAGCTGTGTTCTTGCACTCAGCGGTACCGCTTTCCTGAGCGCCAGCGTCATGGCCGCCGAACCCGCTTCTTGCCAGAACGTCCGCATGGGCGTGGTGAACTGGACCGACGTGATCGCCACCAGTGCCATGACTCAGGTCCTGCTCGATGGCCTCGGCTACAACACCAAACAAACCAGCGCGTCCCAGCAAATCATTTTCGCCGGGGTCCGCGACCAGCGCTTGGACCTGTTCCTGGGCTACTGGAACCCGCTGATGACCCAGACCATCACGCCGTTCGTCGACGCCAATCAGGTCAAGGTGCTTGAAGCGCCAAGCCTGAAAGACGCCCGCGCCACTCTCGCCGTACCGACTTATCTCGCCGACAAGGGCCTGAAGACTTTTGCCGACATCGCCAAGTTCGAAAAAGAACTGGGCGGCAAAATCTACGGCATCGAGCCCGGTTCGGGCGCCAACACCCAGATCAAGGCGATGATCGCCAAGAACCAGTTTGGCCTCGGCAAGTTCCAGTTGGTCGAGTCCAGCGAGGCCGGCATGCTCGCCGCGGTGGACCGCGCCGTACGCCGCAAAGAAGCCGTGGTGTTCTTCGGCTGGGCGCCGCACCCGATGAACGTCAACGTGCAGATGACTTACCTCACCGGCAGCGACGACGCGCTGGGCCCGAACGAGGGCATGGCCACGGTCTGGACCGTCACCTCGCCGAACTACGCGCAGCAGTGCCCGAACATCGGCAAGTTGCTCAGCAACCTGACCTACACCGCCGAAGACGAGAGCCGGATGATGCAGCCGCTGCTGGATCACAAGGACGCGTTCGAATCGGCCAAGCAATGGCTGAAAGATCACCCGCAAGACAAACAACGCTGGCTGGAAGGTGTGACCACCTTCGATGGCAAACCGGCGGCTGACAATTTGAAACTGACCAGCAAATAAACCCCGATTGAACCACCGACTCGCAGCCCTACGGGGCTGCGAACGGAATCATCACGCCTGCAAGGAACCCGCCTCATGAACCACGACGTCATCATCACCTGCGCACTCACCGGTGCTGGCGACACGACCAGCAAAAGCCCACACGTGCCGGTCACCCCGAAACAAATCGCCGCCGCCGCCGTAGAAGCAGCAAAAGCGGGCGCCACAGTCGTCCACTGCCACGTGCGCAACCCCGAAACCGGCAAATTCAGCCGTGACGTGGCGCTGTACCGCGAAGTGATGGAGCGCATCCGCGAGGCCGACGTCGACATCATCGTCAACCTCACCGCCGGCATGGGCGGCGACCTGGAAATCGGCGCCGGCGAGAACCCGATGGAGTTCGGTCCGAACACCGACCTGGTCGGCCCGCTGACCCGCCTGGCCCACGTCGAAGAACTGCTGCCGGAAATCTGCACCCTCGATTGCGGCACCCTGAACTTCGGCGACGGCGACACCATTTACGTGTCCACCCCGGCGCAGCTGCGTGCTGGCGCCAAACGCATTCAAGAGCTGGGCGTGAAGGCCGAGCTGGAAATTTTCGACACCGGTCACCTGTGGTTCGCCAAACAGTTGATCAAGGAAGGCCTGCTCGACGACCCGCTGTTCCAGCTCTGCCTGGGCATCCCGTGGGGCGCGCCGGCGGATACCACCACCATGAAAGCCATGGTCGACAACCTGCCGGCAAATGCCGTGTGGGCCGGTTTCGGCATCGGTCGCATGCAGATGCCGATGGCGGCGCAAGCGGTGCTGCTGGGCGGCAACGTGCGGGTCGGTCTGGAAGACAACATCTGGCTGGACAAGGGTGTGCTGGCAACCAACGGCCAACTGGTCGAACGCGCCTCGGAAATCCTCAGTCGCCTCGGCGCCCGGGTTCTGACGCCGGCGGAAGGCCGAGCAAAAATGGGCCTGACCAAGCGCGGTTGATCCCGACACCTTTCCCCCTGTGTGAGCGAACCTGCTCGCGATGACGTCGGTACAACCGAAACATCATCTGCGACAGGAATACCGCCATCGCGAGCAGGCTCGCTCACACAGTTTTTTCCGAGCCAAATTCAGGTAATCGCCATGACTTTTATCACCGAAATCAAAACCTTCGCCGCCCTGGGCAGCGGTGTCATCGGCAGCGGCTGGGTCTCCCGCGCTCTCGCCCACGGCCTCGACGTGGTGGCCTGGGACCCGGCGCCCGGTGCCGAAGCCGCCCTGCGCAAACGCGTCGCCAATGCCTGGGGCGCGCTGGAGAAACAAGGCCTGGCGCCCGGTGCTTCGCAAGATCGCCTGCGCTTTGTCGCGACCATCGAAGAATGTGTTCGCGATGCCGATTTCATTCAGGAAAGCGCCCCGGAACGCCTCGATCTGAAACTGGAACTGCACAGCAAAATCAGCGCGGCGGCCAAGCCCGATGCCTTGATCGGCTCCAGCACTTCGGGCCTGTTGCCGAGCGAGTTCTACGAGAGCTCGACCCACCCCGAACGCTGCGTGGTCGGCCACCCGTTCAACCCGGTTTATCTGTTGCCCCTGGTGGAAGTGGTCGGCGGCAGGAACACTGCCCCGGAAGCCGTTCAAGCCGCCATGAAAGTCTACGAATCCTTGGGCATGCGTCCGCTCCATGTGCGCAAGGAAGTGCCAGGATTCATCGCCGACCGTTTGCTCGAAGCACTGTGGCGCGAGGCGCTGCACCTGGTCAACGACGGTGTGGCGACCACCGGTGAAATCGACGACGCGATCCGTTTTGGCGCGGGTCTGCGCTGGTCGTTCATGGGCACCTTTTTGACTTACACCCTGGCCGGCGGCGATGCCGGCATGCGGCACTTCATGGCGCAGTTCGGGCCGGCGTTGCAATTGCCGTGGACGTACCTGCCAGCACCGGAACTGACCGACAAGTTGATCGACGATGTGGTGGACGGCACCAGTGATCAGTTGGGCAAGCACAGCATTTCCGCGCTGGAGCGCTATCGTGATGACTGCCTGCTGGCGGTGCTTGAGGCGGTGAAGACCACCAAAGAAAAGCATGGGATGGCGTTCAGCGAATAAACACTGCCCTTGTGGCGAGGGAACTTGCTGCCGCTCGGCCGCGAGCGGTCGTAAACCAGCGAATGCGATTTGACTGATACACCGCATACATCGGTTTGGGACTGCTGCGCATTCCGGCGGGAGCAAGCTCCCTCGCCACACACCCGCACTATTTGTGGAGTTCCACCATGCCCACCCTCACCACCTACCAAACCACAATCATCCCCGACTGGGTCGACTACAACGGCCACCTGCGCGACGCCTTCTACCTTCTGATTTTCAGCTACGCCACCGACGCACTGATGGACCGCCTGGGCATGGACAGCGACAACCGCGAAGCCAGCGGCAGCTCGCTGTTTACCCTCGAACTGCACCTCAACTACCTGCACGAAGTGAAGCTCGGCGCCAACGTTGAAGTGCACACCCAGATCATTGCTCACGACAGCAAACGCCTGCACCTCTATCACAGCCTGCATCTGGTCGGCGATGACAAGGAACTGGCGGGCAACGAACAAATGCTGCTGCACGTCGACCTCGCAGGACCGCGTTCCGCGCCGTTCAGCGAAGCAACGCTGGAAAAGCTGCAAGCCATCGTTGCCGAACAAACCGACCTGCCTGCCCCTGCCTGCATTGGCCGAGTGATCGCTCTACCTACAAAAAAATAACAAGGAGATCACCATGAACACCGCCGCTGCGTTTGCCGACTTTCGTACTTATCCGTTGATCAGCGCGCTGAGTGGCGTGCAGGCCTTGGCGGATCGCATTCTTGTGACATGGGCGGATACCCGTGTCAGCCCCTTTCATCATCAATGGCTGCGGGACAACTGCCCGTGTCCGCAATGCGTCTACACCGTGACCCGCGAGCAGGTACTGGAAATCGTCGATGTGGCTGAGGACCTGACGGCGGCAAATGCGCGTGTCGATGCTGAAGGTTGCCTGCGTGTCGATTGGCAGGACGGCCACCAGAGTCGCTTTGATCCAGGCTGGTTGCGGGCCCACGCCTATGACGACGAATCCCGCGCCGAACGCCGGGCCGGCAAGCCGAAATCCAGGCTGTGGAAAAGCGACTTTCAACTGCCAGTGTTCGACTACCAGGCGTTGATGAACGATAACGATGCGCTGTTGCAGTGGCTTTTAGCGGTGCGCGATACCGGCCTGACTCAAGTGCGCGGCGTGCCCACCGAACCGGGCTCGCTGAAGCTGATTGCCCAGCGGATTTCCTTCATCCGGGAGAGCAATTTCGGCGTGCTGTTCAACGTGCAATCCAAGGCCGATGCCGACAGCAATGCCTACACCGCTTTCAATCTGCCGTTGCACAGCGACCTGCCGACCCGGGAGTTGCAACCGGGCCTGCAATTCCTGCATTGCCTGGTCAATGATGCGGACGGGGGCGAGAGTATTTTTGTCGACGGTTTTGCAATTGCCCACGCGTTGCGCGAGGAAGATCCCGAGTCGTTCAAGGCCTTGTGTGAAATCCCTGTGGAGTTTCGCAACAAGGACCGTCACAGCGACTACCGCTGCCTCGCGCCGATCATCGCGCTGGATGCGTTGGGGCAGGTGTCGGAAATCCGTATGGCGAACTTTTTGCGTGGGCCGTTTGATGCATCGGTGGATGAGATGCCCAGGTTGTATCGCGCTTACCGGCGCTTCATTGCGATGACTCGCGAGGCGCGATTCCGGGTGATGACACGGCTTAATCCGGGGGAGATGTGGTGCTTTGATAACCGCCGCACCCTTCACGCACGCAACGCCTTCGACCCCGCCAGCGGCGCCCGGCATTTTCAGGGGTGCTATGTCGATCGGGATGAGTTGCTCTCGCGAATCCTCGTGTTACAGCGTTAAACCGCGTCATCGTTCATCGCGGGCACGCCACGCTCCCAGAGGTTGCGCGGCGTTCGCCAAACCGGTGGTGCCCCCCCCGATTCTGTGGGAGCGTGGCTTGCCCGCGATGGCGTCCGCCCATACAACACAAAAACCCCGTATTCACAGACAAAAAAAACCCCGATCAAGCCGTGACAGGATCGGGGTAGAAGGTACTGTTGAGGAGCCGTTGCGCGAGGGTGACCAAACCGTCGAGGAGCCAGCTGAATCCAGTGTGCCCACTCTCCCCTCTCGCAAGTTAGCCGAAAACGACCTGTTCATAGGTATTGCGGCCATTGCGACAAATCGTCCTTGCCGCCACCCCGTACCCCTACGAGAATCGAACCACGACACCGTTCCCTGAAGAAGGATTGCGTCATGATGCACGCCGATTTGATTGACCAGGAAGACCTGTTGGGCCAACTGAAATCGTTGGGTTTTCAAGTACCGAACGGCTCCACGGCCGAGCAGGCTTGCGAGTGTGCGGTGCGGGGCTTGAATGATGAGCGGGCGATGACACTGCGGACTATGGTCAAGCAGATGTATACCAGCAGCGCGACCATCCTGCCGGCGGTGCGCCAGGCCATCGACAAGCAATTGTTGCCGGCATTGGCGGAGTACCAGCAAAGCCGTAGCGCCTGATAAAAGATCAAACGATCGCAGCCTTCGGCAGCTCCTACACCGATCTTTGCAGGAGCTGCCGAAGGCTGCGATCTTTTTCCAAAGGCGCCTCGGTTTAGAGCCTTACGCTGGCAAACGTCGACTCATTGCGCGCCTGACTCAGCGCCGACAACGGCCCGGACAACGGCGACAGCACCAATGCTTGCGGCAGCGGCATCATCGCCACTTGTTGCGTGGTGTTGGAGCCTACGCGTTCGTCACGCGGCGGAATGCCGAAGTATTCGCGGTAGCACTTGGAGAAGTGCGGCGTGGACACGAAGCCGCACACTGACGCCACTTCGATGATCGACATCGGCGTTTGCTTGAGCAATTGCCGGGCGCGGATCAAACGCAGTTTCAGGTAGTAACGCGACGGCGAGCAATGCAGGTATTTCTGGAACAACCGCTCGAGTTGTCGACGGGACACGGCGACGTACACCGCCAGTTCGTCGAGGTCGATCGGCTCTTCAAGGTTGGCTTCCATCAGCGCAACGATTTCCTGCAACTTCGGCTGGTTGGTACCGAGCATGTGCTTGAGTGGCACGCGCTGGTGATCCTGTTCGTTACGGATGCGCTCGTAGACGAACATTTCCGAGATCGCAGCCGACAGTTCACGACCGTGATCGCGACTGATCAGGTGCAGCATCATGTCCAGCGGCGCGGTGCCGCCGGAGCTGGTGAAACGGTTACGGTCGAGGGTGAACAAACGGGTGCTCATGGCCACGCGCGGGAAGGCTTCCTGCATAGCGGCCAGGCATTCCCAGTGCACGCTGCAATCAAAACCGTCCAGCAGGCCGGCACAGGCCAGGGCCCAGCTGCCGGTACAAACCGCACCGAGGCGCTTGGACTGACGCGCCTGGCTTTGCAGCCACGACACGTGCTCGCGGGTTACGGTGCGCTGGATGCCGATACCGCCGCAGACAATGATGGTGTCCATGGAGGGGGCTTTGTGCATCGAGGCGTCGGGGGTGATCTGCAGACCGTCACTGGCCCAGACCTGACCGCCGTCGACGGTGAGCGTGGTCCAGCGATACAGCTCGCGACCGGACAATTGGTTGGCCATACGCAGGGGCTCTACGGCGGAGGCCAGAGAAATCAGCGTGAAATTGTCCAGCAGCAGAAAGCCGATGGATTGAGGCGCACGGTTCTGGGGTTGAGCCCCGGAGTTGAACGTCGTCATCGCGGTATCTCCTCACACAAAGCGGGTGATGGCCTCAGGCGGAGGCTCTTGTTATTGCCATCGTTCTCGCATGGGAGACGGGCTTTGTAATGACAGAGCAATTGCCATGCCTAAAATTGAATGCGCGTTCAATAACTCCTGAAAACGACGTCGCGGCGTGTCTATATAAGCCGCGTCGCGAGTAGGGGTTATACGTATCAGGAAGGGCAGCAAGCGCTCTGCTCCGTTGCGTGTGAGCAGATCGGTAGCACTTGTGGGAACAGGGCTGCGGCGCTCCTGGAAAGAGTGTCACCGCAAGCACGAGAGACGAACGGTCAGGGCCGGTTTGGATCCCTGGCTTGATACACGTGGCTTATCTGTAAGCGACGCGCCAAAACGTGGCGCGTTTCAATTCCTGTGTTCACTTAGCGCGCAGTTTTGACTGGTCTGGTGTGGCAGAAACCGTCCTGTGGCGAGGGAGCTTGCTCCCGATGGGCTGCGTCAGCAGCCCCAAACCCTGCGACCGCATTCTTTCAGGTACACCGCAGTCGCCGGTCTTGCGACTGCTGCGCAGCCGAGCGGGAGCAAGCTCCCTCGCCACAGGGTCGACGCGGTTTCAGCACTCGACCGCACTCACCGCCAACCCACCCCGCGATGTCTCTTTATATTTGTCATGCATATCCGCCCCGGTATCACGCATGGTGCGGATCACCCGGTCCAGCGAAATAAAGTGCTGACCATCGCCGCGCAACGCCATCTGTGCCGCGTTGATCGCTTTCACCGCGGCAATCGCATTGCGCTCGATGCACGGCACCTGCACCAGTCCGCCGACCGGATCGCAGGTCAGGCCGAGGTTATGCTCCAGGCCGATTTCCGCCGCATTGCACAACTGCTCCGGCGTGGCGCCAAGAATCTCCGCCAGCCCCGCAGCCGCCATGGCGCAAGCCGAACCGACTTCGCCCTGGCAACCGACTTCCGCACCGGAAATCGAAGCGTTCTTCTTGCACAGAATCCCTACCGCGGCGGCACTGAGGAAATAGTCGACCACGTTGGCGTCGGTCACCGCCTCGCTGAACTTCATAAAGTAGTGCAACACCGCCGGAATGATCCCCGCTGCGCCGTTGGTCGGCGCCGTGACCATGCGCCCGCCGGCGGCGTTTTCTTCGTTGACCGCCAGGGCGAACAGGTTGACCCACTCCATAGCGCTCAAGGTCGAGCCGATCACGTTGGGCTTGTTCAACTCCTGCAGGCTACGGTGCAATTTGGCTGCACGGCGGCGCACGTTCAGGCCACCGGGCAGGATGCCTTCGTGCTTGAGGCCCTGCTCGACGCAATCCTGCATCGCCCGCCAGAGTTTCATCAGCCCGGCGCGGATTTCTTCTTCGCTGCGCCAGACCTTCTCGTTGGCCATCATCAATTCGGCAACACGCAAGTTGTGCTGCTTGCAGAGGCTGAGCAGTTCGACGGCGCTGGAGAAATCGTACGGCAACTCGGTGCGATCCAGATCCACCACACCGCTGGATGCCTGGGCTTCATCAACGACAAATCCGCCGCCGATGGAATAGTAGGTGTCGCGGTGCAGCTCGCCGTCATCGCCTTCGACGATCAGGGTCATGGCGTTGGGGTGGAACGGCAGGTTTTCGTCGATCAGGCGCATGTCCCGGCCCCAGATGAACGGCACCGACAAACGGCCATCGAGTAGCAGCGTGTGGGTTTCGCGCAGGGTTTCAATGCGAATGCCGATTTGCGACGGATCGATCGCGTCCGGCCACTCGCCCATCAGGCCCATGATCACCGCGTTGTCGCTGCCGTGACCGATGCCGGTGGCGGACAACGAGCCATAAAGCTGAACTTCGACGCGCCGCACTTGTTCCAAAAGACCCTGTTCACGCAAACCTTGCACGAACAGCGCCGCGGCGCGCATCGGCCCCACGGTGTGCGAACTGGAAGGACCGATGCCGATTTTGAACAGGTCGAAAACGCTGATAGCCATTACTGCCGAACTCCTGGATGTGCCTACTCCAGACGCAGAAGCGCCCGGTGACGGAGCTGCTACGCTCAAGCTGCAATCCGCCGAGATGGCCGCATCATCAGGCTTTTGCGGTGTCGTTCGACGTCTCACACCGACGCACTCATGCCCACCAACGCCGTGTGCGTTTTACGCCATGTTTTCGCCATTTTTTGGCGATGCAGAGGGGGAAAAGGGGCTGAAAAAATCTGTAAACGACGTCACCGACACTGGATGCGACCATCCCTGTACTGGTTACGACGCACCCTGTAGGCGTCAGATTTTCACTGGTACATGATCGTATCGACTCGATTGCAAGGCGCCCTGGTAGAGCTGTCTCCAAAACGCCATCCAACCGCAACCTATAAGTGCGGTGGTCCAGTCGGAACACTGCCAAAAAAAACACCAAGGAGTCCATCCATGAAAGGTTCCCCGTCGTTGTTGTTGGCCGCCATGCTGAGTCTGCCGTTACTGGCTCAAGCCGCAGAACCCGCTCAGTGCAGTACCGTAAACTTCTCCGATGTCGGCTGGACCGACATTACCGCGACAACCGCCACCACCAGCGTCGTGCTCGATGCCCTGGGCTACAAGACCAAAACCACCATGATTTCCGTTCCGGTGACCTACAAGTCCCTGGCCGATGGCAAGAACATGGACATTTTCCTCGGTAACTGGATGCCGACCATGGAAAACGACATCAAGGCCTACCGCGATGCCGGCACCGTGGATGTCGTGCGCACCAACCTCACCGGCGCCAAGTACACCCTCGCCGTGCCGCAGGCGCTGTACGACAAAGGGCTGCATGACTTCGCCGACATCGCCAAATTCAAGAAAGAACTCGACGGCAAGATCTACGGCATCGAACCGGGTAACGATGGCAACCGTCTGATCCAGAGTATGATCGACAAGAACGCCTTCGGCTTGAAGGACGCCGGATTCAAGATGGTCGAATCCAGCGAAGCGGGCATGTTGTCGCAAGTCGACCGCGCGCAGAAACGCGACACCGCCGTCGTATTCCTGGGCTGGGCGCCGCATCCGATGAACAAGCGTTTCAAGATTCAGTACCTGACCGGTGGTGACGACTTCTTCGGCCCTGACTTCGGTGCAGCCACCGTGGCAACCAATACCCGCAAGGGGTACGTCCAGGAGTGCAGCAACGTGGGCCAGTTGCTGAAAAACCTGGAATTCACCGTCGACATGGAAAGCTCACTGATGGGCAACATCCTGGACGACAAAATGAAGCCTGAAGCGGCCGCCAAGGCCTGGCTGAAAAAGAACCCACAG
This sequence comes from Pseudomonas sp. IT-P171, assembly GCF_949767765.1. Lineage (NCBI taxonomy): Bacteria > Pseudomonadati > Pseudomonadota > Gammaproteobacteria > Pseudomonadales > Pseudomonadaceae > Pseudomonas > Pseudomonas sp. IT-P171. The sequence continues at coordinate 181,785 of NZ_CATKQN010000002.1, read as the reverse complement.
GTCCTCGATACCTGGCTCGCTGGCGTGACCACCATTGACGGTAAACCAGGCCTGGAGGCCGTGAAAGCCAAGCTCGCGCAGTAATCGCTTACGCCGGGCGGGTTCGCTCGCCCGGGCTGTTTATTTCCTTGCATGCGGACGTTCACTACCATGCTGATTGATCAGAAAATACCTCTAGGCCAGTACATTGCGGGCTTCGTTGAATGGTTGACGCAACACGGCGCCAACACCTTCGACGCAATCGCCGTGTCACTGGAAACGATGATCCACGGCGTGACTTTTGCGCTGACCTGGTTCAACCCGCTGGCATTGATCGGCCTCATCGCGCTACTGGCACATTTCATTCAACGAAAGTGGGGGCTGACCGTTTTCGTCATTGCCTCCTTTCTGCTGATCCTCAATCTGGGGTACTGGCAGGAAACCATGGAAACCCTCGCCCAGGTGTTGTTCGCCACCCTGGTCTGCGTGGTCATCGGCGTGCCGCTGGGCATCGTCGCCGCGCACAAGCCGATGTTCTACACCGTGATGCGTCCGGTACTCGATCTGATGCAGACCGTACCGACCTTCGTTTACCTCATTCCTACCCTGACCCTCTTCGGTCTGGGTGTGGTCCCGGGTCTGATTTCAACGGTAGTGTTCGCGATTGCCGCGCCTATCCGCCTGACTTACCTGGGCATTCGCGATGTTCCTCAGGAACTGATGGACGCTGGCAAAGCCTTCGGCTGCTCGCGTCGTCAATTGCTCTCACGGATTGAATTGCCCCACGCCATGCCAAGCATCGCGGCCGGTATCACCCAGTGCATCATGCTGTCGTTGTCGATGGTGGTGATCGCGGCACTGGTGGGCGCCGACGGCCTGGGCAAACCCGTGGTCAACGCACTGAACACTGCTGATATCGCCCTGGGCTTCGAAGCCGGCCTGGCGATCGTATTGCTGGCGATCATGCTCGACCGTATCTGCAAACAACCCGACGCTAAAGCAGGGGGTGACGCATGAGCATTATTCGCTTCGAAGACGTCGACGTAATCTTCTCCAAAGATCCGCGCGAGGCGCTCAAGCTCCTCGATCAAGGCATGACCCGCGACCAGATCCTGAAAAAGACCGGCCAGATCGTCGGTGTTGAAAAGGCCAGCCTGGATATCGATAAAGGTGAAATCTGCGTGTTGATGGGCCTGTCCGGCTCCGGCAAATCGAGCCTGCTGCGCTGCATCAACGGCCTCAACACCGTCAGCCGTGGCAAGTTGTTTGTCGAGCACGAAGGCAAGCAGATCGACATCGCGTCCTGTACTCCGGCAGAACTGAAAATGATGCGCACCAAGCGTATCGCGATGGTGTTCCAGAAGTTCGCCCTGATGCCTTGGCTGACGGTGCGCGAGAACATCAGCTTCGGTCTGGAAATGCAGGGCCGCCCCGAGAAAGAACGGCGCAAACTGGTGGACGAAAAGCTTGAGCTGGTGGGTCTGACCCAGTGGCGCAACAAGAAGCCGGACGAGCTCTCCGGCGGCATGCAGCAGCGTGTTGGCCTGGCCCGCGCGCTGGCGATGGACGCCGACATTCTGTTGATGGACGAACCCTTCTCGGCCCTCGACCCGCTGATCCGCCAGGGCCTGCAAGACGAACTGCTGGAACTGCAACGCAAGCTCAGCAAAACCATCGTGTTCGTGAGCCACGACCTCGATGAAGCCCTGAAGCTTGGCAGCCGCATCGCGATCATGAAAGACGGTCGGATCATTCAGTACAGCAAGCCAGAAGAAATCGTGTTGAACCCGGCGGACGATTACGTGCGGACCTTTGTCGCGCACACCAACCCGCTGAACGTGTTGTGCGGTCGCAGCCTGATGCGCACCCTCGACAACTGCAAACGCATCAACGGTTCGGTCTGCCTCGATCCGGGCGGCGATTCGTGGCTGGACCTGGCCGAAGGCAACACCATCAAGGGCGCACGCCAGAATGGTTCAGCGCTGGATCTGCAGAACTGGGTGCCGGGTCAGGCGGTAGAAGGGCTGGGTCGTCGACCCACCCTGGTGGATTCGAACATCGGCATGCGCGATGCGCTGCAGATTCGTTATCAGACCGGCAACAAGCTGGTACTGCACGACAACAACAAGGTGGTCGGGATTCTCGGCGACAGCGAGCTGTATCACGCGCTGCTCGGCAAGAACCTGGGCTAAGGCAGCACACACAAAAACGCCGCGAGAGGATCGCGGCGTTTTTGTTAGTGCAGATATTTGGCTTGGAATGCTGATAACTGTGGCGAGGGAGCTTGCTCCCGCTGGGTTGCGTAGCAACCCCAAAACCAGACACCACGGTCATTCAGAAAGACCGCGTTATCGTTAAATGCGACTGCTACGCAGTCGAGCGGGAGCAAGCTCCCTCGCCACAATGGATCTGCGGTGCAGCAACTTGCACCGCATGACCTCAAGTTTCAGCTATAGACCCGGCCAAGGAGCTGCCGATGGCTTTCGAACTGATCGAGCACGTCACGGGTGATCTGATCCTGAGTGAAGCCCATCAAGTCGTAATCCTGGCTGCCGTTGTGCAGGTACACCTCGGCGCGGTAGTAACGTGCGCGCGGTTCATCGGCACTTTCGGCCGACACCGTGTCGCTCGCCGCCGCCAGATAGCCGTCCAGGCTCACTTCGTAGACAAAAGGGTTGCCCTCTTCCATCTCGATCCGCAGGCCCATGCAGCGCTTGGCCTTGCCCAGCAACGTTTGCACGTCCAGACCTTTGCCACGCAGCTGAACCACGGCCTCTTCCAGCGCCGGGCTGACTTGCTTGTCCATGAAGCGCTGAACGATCGACTGGTTCGGTTGCAGGTCCAGCTGGGTCAGACGCTCGCTGAAACCACGACGACCGCGTGCAGCCAGTTCCGCTTGCTCCTGTTCGATCTGCACGTCCTGGCGCATGGCCTTGTGCAAGCCGAACATGAAGAACACCAGCACCACCGAGAACGGCAGGCCGGCCAGCACCACCATGGTTTGCATGGCTTCGAAGTTACCGGCGAACAGCAGGCCGATGGTCACCAGGGTGATCACCACGGACCAGAAGATCCGCAGCCAGTGCGGCGCATCTTCGTCGACATTGCCGCCCTTGCACGAAAGGTTGGCCATCATCACCGCACCGGAATCCGCCGGGGTCAGGAACAGCACGAAACCCACGAAGATCGATACGCCGATCACCACTTTCGACGCCGGGTAATGCTCCAGCAACTGGTAGATCGCCATGGACGGCTGTTCCAGCGCCGTCTTCCCGAGCTCCACCGCCCCATGGTTCATCACCAGGTCCAGGGCCGAGTTACCGAAGATCGACAGCCACGCCAGGGTGAACCCCAGCGGAATAAGCAGCACGCCCGCCACCAGTTCACGCACCGTGCGACCACGGGAAATACGCGCGATGAACATGCCTACGAATGGCGCCCAGGAAATCCACCAGGCCCAGTAGAACAGGGTCCACAAGCCCAACCAGCGGTCGGACTTCTCACTGTTGCCTTCGTAAACGTAGAGGTCGAAGGTCTTCAGTACCACGCCGTTCAGGTAGTCACCGATGTTCTGCACAAAGCCGTTGAGCAGGTGCAAAGTCGGGCCGAACAGCAGCACGAAAATCAGCAGCCCGCTGAACAACACGATGTTCAGGTTGGACAGACGGCGAATGCCGTTTTCCACGCCGGACACGGCAGCGATGGTCGCCACGGTGCTCATCACGATGATCACGATCAGCAGGTTGGTGTTGCTGTGTTCCATGCCGAACAGGTTTTCAAGGCCCGACGACACTTGCAGCGAACCGATCCCCAGGTTCGTCACCAGCCCCAGCAGGGTCACGAACATGCCGAAGCCGTCCACCGCGTGACCGGCCGCGCCTTTGACCCAACGTTCGCCCACCAGCGGATACAGCGCCGAACGCAACGCCAGCGGCTGATTATGACGATAGGCAAAGTAAGCAACGGCCAGGCCGACCAGTGCGTAGATCGCCCAACCGTGCAGGCCCCAGTGCAGGAAAGTCAGCTGCACCGCCTGACGCGCGGCCATGTTGCTGGCCGAAACGCCTTCCGGCGGGTTGAAGTAGTGGTCCAGCGGCTCGGAAGCACCGAAGTAAAGCAGCGAGATGCCGATACCCGAGGAGAACAGCATCCCCGCCCAGGCGCCATAGCTGAAGTCCGGGGTGTCGTCCTTGCTGCCCAGTTTGAGTTTGCCGTAGGACGAAAACGCCAGGCCGACCACGAAAACCAGGTACGCGGCGATCACCACCATGTAGTACCAGCCGAAGCTGCGGGACAACCAGGCCTGAGCCACTCCGAGCATTCTGCCGGCCTCTTGCGGGGCGATGATCAGAATGGCGGTCAACAGCAGGATCAGCGCGGTAGAGGTGTAGAACACCCAACCGTTGACCGTCACCTTCTCGGGCGGGGTCTTTATAAGAGAGGCAGAACTCATGGCACAGAGGCTCCGGCAGTGCGAGAGAAGAACACAAGGCAACGCGATACCCGACCAATCGATGAGTTGGCAGCCGACCGGCGGGTGATATAAAGACACCCCGAAAAAAGCCCGAAGCCTGTAGACGCGGTTGCGTATAGGTTTCGAGCCGTTTTGGATGTCGGTTTATCGCCATTTACACGTAGAAAAAATCTGTAAGCAGCGACGATTTGTCGCAGATCTTATTCTTTGTTGATTGAACGTTCAATCAAAACAAAATAGACTGGCCCTCAACCCGATAGACGTTTTGCGTCTGCCGGAAGGCCTAAGGAGATGTGCAAGATGCCCAAGGTCGGTATGCAACCCATCCGCCGCCAGCAATTGATCGAAGCCACATTGCAGGCCGTCGATCAGGTCGGGATGGGGGACGCCAGCATTGCGCTGATCGCCCGTTTGGCCGGTGTCTCGAATGGCATCATCAGTCATTACTTTCAGGACAAGAACGGCCTGATAGCTGCCACGGCGCAGTACCTGATGAGTGTCCTCAGCGAGAACGTCACCGCGCGCCGTCAGGCGCTGGAAGATGACAGCCCGCGGGCGCATCTGCAGGTGATCATCGAAGGCAACTTCGACGCCAGCCAGGTCAATGGCCCGGCAATGAAAACCTGGCTGGCCTTCTGGGCCACCAGCATGCACCACCCGTCTTTGCACAGGTTGCAGCGGATCAACGATCACCGTCTGTATTCCAACCTGTGCTGCCAGTTCCGTCGCGTATTGCCGCTCGATGATGCGCGCAGTGCAGCCCGGGGCCTGGCGGCGTTGATTGACGGTTTGTGGTTGCGGGGGGCGCTGTCGGGAGATGCTTTCGACACGGAGCAGGCGCACCGGATCGCTTACGAATACATGGATTTCCAATTGGCCAAGCAGGTGAGTTAGAGCACACATAACGCTCAGCCCCTGAACTGCTGCCGATCGGTGTTGCCACACTTGTATGGCTTCACCGCGGTGGCCTACGCCAACCACTTATGCACTTGCGAGGACACTATGGCCCGTTTCGAACTGCAAAAACTCTACATCGATGGCGGTTACTCCGACGCCAGCAGCGACGCCACTTTCGAAGCCATCAACCCGGCTAACGGTGAAGTCCTCGCAAACGTACAGCGTGCGACCAAGGAAGACGTCGAGCGCGCTGTCGTCAGCGCCGAAAAGGGCCAGAAAATCTGGGCCGCGATGACCGCCATGGAGCGTTCGCGCATCCTGCGCCGTGCCGTGGACATCCTGCGCGAGCGCAACGATGAACTGGCCGCCCTGGAAACCCTGGACACCGGCAAGTCGTTCTCCGAAACCAAGTATGTCGACATCGTCACCGGTGCTGACGTGCTGGAGTACTACGCGGGCCTGGTTCCGGCCATCGAAGGCGAGCAGATTCCGCTGCGTACCACCTCGTTCGTCTACACCCGTCGCGAGCCGCTGGGCGTTGTCGCCGGTATCGGTGCGTGGAACTACCCGATCCAGATTGCCCTGTGGAAATCCGCACCAGCCCTGGCGGCGGGTAACGCGATGATCTTCAAGCCGAGCGAAGTCACGTCCTTGACCACGCTGAAACTGGCCGAGATCTACACCGAAGCGGGCGTTCCAGCGGGTGTGTTCAACGTCCTGACCGGCAGCGGCCGTGAAGTCGGCACCTGGCTGACCGAGCACCCACGCATCGAGAAAGTCTCCTTCACCGGCGGCACCGACACCGGCAAGAAGGTGATGGCCAGTGCTTCCAGCTCCTCGCTGAAAGACGTGACCATGGAACTGGGCGGCAAGTCCCCGCTGATCATTTTCGATGACGCCGACCTCGATCGCGCCGCCGACACCGCGATGATGGCCAACTTCTACAGCTCCGGTCAGGTCTGCACCAACGGTACCCGAGTGTTCGTTCCGAGCCATCTGAAAGCGGCGTTCGAAGCCAAGATCGCTGAGCGCGTTGCCCGTATCCGTATCGGCAACCCGGAAGACGAAAACACCAACTTCGGCCCGCTGGTCAGCTTTGCCCACATGGAAAGCGTGCTGGGTTACATCGCCAAAGGTAAGGAAGAAGGCGCTCGCGTGCTCTGCGGCGGTAGCCGTCTGACCGAAGGCGACTTCGCCAAAGGCGCCTTCGTGGCACCGACCGTGTTCACCGACTGCACCGACGAGATGACCATTGTGCGCGAAGAAATCTTCGGCCCGGTCATGGCGATCCTGACCTACGACACCGAAGAAGAAGTGATCCGTCGTGCCAACGATACCGACTTCGGCCTGGCCGCTGGCATCGTCACCAAGGACCTGAACCGCGCTCACCGCGTGATTCATCAACTGGAAGCCGGTATCTGCTGGATCAACGCCTGGGGCGAGTCCGACGCCAAGATGCCGGTCGGCGGCTACAAGCAGTCGGGTGTTGGCCGTGAGAACGGCATCAGCTCGCTGAACAACTTCACACGCATCAAATCGGTACAGGTTGAGCTGGGCGATTACGCCTCGGTGTTCTAAGGCGGCATCTGCTTCGCCTGCGAGGCCGTCATCGCCAGCAGGCTGGCTCCCACAGAGTACGTATTCCAATGTGGGAGCCAGCCTGTCGGATCGCCGCACCGTGGCGATCGAGTGCGCAGCACTCCCAACGGTCTGACCTGACCACTTTCAAAGAGGGTGCATTTAAATGTCCCAAGAATTCGATTACATCATCATCGGTGCCGGCTCGGCCGGTAACACCCTGGCGACCCGTCTGACTGAAGACGAAGGCGTCACCGTCCTGCTGCTCGAAGCCGGCGGTCCGGACTACCGCCTGGACTTCCGCACGCAAATGCCGGCCGCCCTGGCGTTTCCGCTGCAAGGTCGTCGCTACAACTGGGCCTACGAAACCGATCCGGAGCCACACATGGACGGTCGCCGGATGGAATGCGGTCGCGGCAAGGGCCTCGGTGGTTCTTCGCTGATCAACGGCATGTGCTACATCCGCGGCAACGCGATGGACTACGACAACTGGGCCAAGCTTCCAGGTCTTGAAGACTGGGACTACCTGAACTGCCTCCCGTACTTCCGCAAGGCTGAAACCCGTGACATCGGCCCGAACGACTACCACGGTGGCGACGGCCCGGTCAGCGTGACCACGCCGAAAGCCGGCAACAACCCGCTGTTCCACGCCATGGTTGAAGCCGGCGTACAAGCCGGTTACCCGCGCACCGAAGACTTGAACGGTTACCAGCAAGAAGGCTTCGGCCCGATGGACCGCACCGTGACGCCGAACGGCCGTCGCGCCAGCACCGCACGCGGCTACCTGGACATCGCCAAGAAGCGCTCGACCCTGACCATCGTCACCCACGCCCTGACCGACAAGATCCTGTTCGAAGGCAAGCGTGCGGTCGGCGTGCGTTACCTGATCGGCGCCGCTGAAGAGCGCGTTGAAGCCCGCGCCCGCAAAGAAGTGCTGTTGTGCTCCGGCGCCATCGCTTCGCCGCAGATTCTGCAACGCTCGGGCGTCGGCCCGGCCGAACTGCTGAAAAAGCTCGACATCCCGGTGGTTCACGACCTGCCAGGCGTCGGCGAAAACCTGCAGGATCACCTCGAGTTGTACCTGCAATACGCCTGCACCCAACCGGTTTCGCTGTACCCGTCGCTGCTCTGGTACAACCAGCCGGCCATCGGCGCCGAGTGGCTGTTCAACGGCACCGGCATCGGCGCCAGCAACCAGTTCGAAGCCGGCGGTTTTATCCGCACCCGCGAAGAATTCGATTGGCCGAACATCCAGTACCACTTCCTGCCTGTTGCCATTAACTACAACGGCAGCAACGGGGTGAAAGAGCACGGCTTCCAGGCGCACATGGGTTCCATGCGTTCGCCGAGCCGCGGTCGCATCCAGGCCAAGTCGAAGGACCCGCGCGAGTACCCGAGCATCCTGTTCAACTACATGGCCACCGAGCAGGACTGGCAGGAATTCCGCGACGGCATCCGCCTGACCCGTGAAATCATGCAACAGCCGGCACTGGACGCTTTCCGTGGCCGCGAAATCAGCCCGGGCATTGACGTGCAAACCGATGAGCAGCTCGACAAGTTCATCCGCGAGCACGCCGAAACGGCGTTCCACCCGTCCTGCTCGTGCAAGATGGGCACCGACGAAATGGCCGTGGTCGATGCCGAAGGTCGCGTGCATGGCATGCAAGCCCTGCGTGTGGTCGATGCCTCGATCATGCCGATCATCACCACCGGCAACCTGAATGCGCCAACGATCATGATCGCCGAGAAAATCGCCGACAAGATCCGTGGCCGCAAGCCGTTGCCGCGCAGCACGGCCGACTACTACGTGGCCGGTGATGCACCGGTGCGTGGCAAGCCGCTGCGGGATGTGAGCCTGACTGCTCAGTAAGACCGTTACGCCTCGGCGTGGCTCATCGCGGGCAAGCCCGCTCCCCCAGGTTCAGGGTTGGATTACACATTTGTGATTCACCCAGGCCCCCTGTGGGAGCGGGCTTGCCCGCGATGGGGTCCGACCAGACAACGCCTACCTGCCTGACACACCCCGGCACTTCCTGCACCGCCCCGCCCTTGATATCGATCCCCGCCCAGGCCTAATCTAGCGCCACGCAAACGTTTCACCCCCCTCGCGACACCGATACATCGCAACCCCATACCAAGGAGGTTCCCGAATGTTCGATTTCCACCCCCAGCTCAAGCAGCGCTTCGCTGCCTTGCGCACGGGCGCTGAATTCTTTTCGCTGCGTTATGTGCGCGAGTCCGGCCAGTACCTGTCGGTGCGCAAGAACGTCGCCGAACCTCCGAGCCTGAGTCGTGACGAAGGCGCGATGTTGACCGTGCGCGTCAACGGCGTCGAAGCCTACGCCGCGACCAACGACCTGTCGCAATCCGGCCTGCAGGCCGCGCTGGAAAAAGCCGAGCAACACGCCCGCCGGCTCAAGCCCCACGCCCTGCTCGACTTGCGTGATCAAGCCGTCTCCAGCGACCGCGCCGATTACTTCTCGCCGAATTTCGACCTGCCCTTCCCGTCCCTGAGCGATTGCTATCAACTGCTCGGCGCCGAATCAGCGTCCGTGCCCAAGGACGAGCGACTGGTGAACTGGCAGGTGAGCATCGGCATCACCAACGTCGAACAGATCTACCTCAGCAGCGCCGGCGCTGAACTGCGCCAGGCCCAGCGTTTCATCTACCCGAGCCTGGAAGTCACCGCCTACGACGGCAGCGACAGCCAGACCCGTACCCTCGGCCGCGAAAACTTCGGCCAACAGGGCGGCTTTGATGTGATCAGTCGCTGCGGCCTGGTGGGTGCAGGCCCGAAAATCGCCGATCAGGCGCTGCAATTGTTGCTGGCACCGAACGCCCCGCAAGGCCCGCGCGACCTGCTGTTGATGCCCGACCAGATGATGCTGCAGATCCACGAATCCATCGGTCATCCGCTGGAACTTGACCGTATCCTCGGTGACGAGCGCAATTACGCCGGCACCAGTTTCGTCAAGGCAGAAGACTTCGGCCATCTGCAATACGGTTCGACACTGCTCAACGTGACCTTCGACCCGGACATCCCCGAGCAGCTCGCCAGCTACGGCCATGACGACGACGGCACCGCCGCCAGCAAGCAATTTCTGATCAAAGAAGGCTTGCTCCTGCGTCCATTGGGCGGTGCGCTGTCGCAATTCCGATCCGGCATGGACGGCGTCGCCAACAGCCGCGCCTGCGGCTGGAATCGCCCGCCGATCGACCGCATGGCCAACCTGAACATCGAGCCTGGCGACCAACCGCTTGAGCAACTGATCGGCAACATCGAACACGGCATTTTGATGAGCACCAACCGCTCCTGGTCGATCGACGATGCGCGCAACAAATTCCAGTTCGGTTGCGAATGGGCACAGTTGATTGAAAACGGCGAGCTCAAAGGCGTGGTGAAAAACCCGAACTACCGGGCGATTTCCGCGCAGTTCTGGAAAAGCCTCAGCGCCGTCGGCGATGCCAGCACCTTCAAGGTTCTTGGCACCCCGAACTGCGGCAAGGGTGAGCCGAACCAGGTGATCCGTGTCGGCCATGCGTCGCCGGCCTGTGTGTTCAGCAATGTGGATGTGTTTGGGGGAGACGCCTGATGACTACGTCAAACAATCAGGCCGACGGGTTCAAGGCCTTGGTCAACTGGCTGCGCGACGCCATTCGCGAACCGGAGCAATTTACCCTCAGCTACGCCGCCGAGTCATCGGCCTTTGTTCGTTTCAACCACGCCAAGGTGCGTCAGGCCGGTCAGGTTCAGCAAGCGAGTGTCGGCTTCAAACTGATCAACGAGGGTCGGCATGCCGACCTCGATATCACGCTGTCGGGCAATGCCGAAGTCGACCTCCAGCGTTTGGCCGAAGGGCTGCAACAGTTGCGCGAGACCTTGCCGTTGCTGCCGAAAGATCCGTATCTGCTGCTCAACCACAACGGCTGGCAAAGCAAGAACGTGCAGGCGCATCCGCTGCCGGACACCGAGCAAGTGGTCGGCGAAATCGCCCAGGCTGCCGAAGGCCTGGACCTGGTGGGCTTCTATGCAGCCGGTCCGATCAGTCGCGGATTCGCCAGCTCTTCAGGCGCGTTCGGCTGGCACCAGGCCAACAGCTTCAACTTTGACTTCAGCCTGTTTCATGACAACGGGCAGGCAGTGAAAGCCAGCTACGCCGGGCACGACTGGAACAGCGAAGGGTTTGCCAAACGCTTTGCCCAGGCACGGGAGCAGTTGGCGTTTCTCGGCAGGCCGCAGCGCACTCTGCCGCCAGGTCAGTACCGCGCCTTTCTGGCACCGGCAGCCATGGGCGAAATCATGGATATGCTCGGCTGGGGCGGTTTTTCGGCGCAGTCGATTGCCAGCAAAAACAGTCCGCTGCAGAAGCTTTTCGCAGGCAACAGCTCGTTCAGCCCGCTCGTGTCCGTCGATGAAAAAGTCAGCGGTTCGTTGAGCCCGGCGTTCTCCGGCGAGGGGTATCCGCGCAGCGATCTCAAGTTGATTGTCGACGGCAAGGCCGGCGCGCAAATGGTCAGCTCGCGCAGTGCAGCCGAGTACGGCCTGACCGCCAACGGTGCCAGTGGCGGTGAAATGCCGAGCGCCTTGAACATGGCGGCCGGGACGTTGCCTGATGCAGAGATTCTCAAGCAACTGGGCACGGGGCTGTACATCAGCAATCTGTGGTACTTGAACTACTCGGACCAGCCGGGGGCGCGCATGACCGGCATGACAAGGTTCGCGACGTTCTGGGTCGAGAATGGCGAGATACAGGCGCCGGTGAGCACCATGCGTTTTGATGACAGTGCTTACAGCTTGCTGGGTTCACAGCTGGAGGCGTTGACCGAAGAGCGCGAGTTGTTGCTGTCGGCGAGCACGTACAGTCAGCGAGCAACGGCTTCGGCGCTGTTGCCGGGGGCGCTGATCAGCAAACTGACGTTGACGCTGTAAACACAAAACCCTTTACACAGGGGTTCCTGTGGCGAGGGGATTTATCCCCGTTGGGTCGCGAAGCGACCCCATGACCTCGAATCGCGGAGTTTCAGGCACACCGCATTCGTCGGATTTGCGGCTGCTTCGCAGCCGAACGGGGATAAATCCCCTCGCCACAAGGGTTCCTGGCTATCCCACAAGAGGTCCCATGCCCAACCGCCCGCCTCTCGACGCTGTCACCGCCCGCTGGGTGCCGTGGGTCGTCGCCATTGCCTTCTTCATGCAGTCCCTCGACGGGACCATCCTCAACACCGCCCTGCCGGCCATGGCCCGCGACCTGGCGGAAGATCCGCTGCGCATGCAGGGTGTGATCATTGCCTACATGCTCACCGTCGCCTTGCTCATCCCCGCCTCGGGCTGGATCGCCGATCGCTTCGGCACCAAGAAAATCTTCTTCGGCGCGATCCTGCTGTTCAGCTTCGGCTCACTGCTCTGCGCCCTGTCGAGCACCTTGAGCATGCTGATCGGCGCCCGGGTGATTCAAGGCCTGGGCGGTGCGCTGATGCTCCCGGTCGGGCGGCTCGTGGTGCTGCGCGCCTACCCGCGCTCGGAGCTGGTGCGGATCATGGGGTTCATCACCATTCCCGGCCTGCTCGGGCCGCTGATCGGCCCAACCATGGGCGGCTGGATGGTGGAATACCTGACCTGGCACTGGATCTTCCTGATCAACCTGCCGGTCGGCGCCGTCGGTTGCTACGCCGTGTGGAGATTCATCCCCGACCTGCGCGGCACTGAGCGCACGCGTTTCGACAGCCTCGGTTTCCTGCTGTTTGGCGCGGCGATGGTGCTGATCACCGTCGCCATGGAGGGTCTCGGCGAACTGCACCTGCCGCATTTGCGCGTGATGTTGCTGCTGTTCGGCGGCATGGCCTGTCTGGCGGCGTACTGGCTGCGGGCCGGGCACATCGATAATCCGCTGTTCGCGCCGTCGCTGTTCAAGACCCGGACCTTTGCCGTGGGTATCCTCGGCAACCTGTTCGCCCGCCTGGGCAGCGGCGCGCTGCCATTCCTCGTACCGTTGCTGCTGCAAGTGGCGCTGGGTTACTCGCCGTCCCAGGCCGGGATGAGCATGTTGCCGCTGGCCGCTGCGGCGATGGTTGCCAAGTCGGTGGCACGGCCACTGATCGAACGCCTGGGCTATCGCATCGTGCTGACCGGCAACACGTTGGCGCTGGGTCTGATGCTGGCGAGCATGGGCCTGGTCAGCGAGCAGACGCCGTACTGGCTGCTGCTGGGCATGCTGGCGGTTCTCGGCGCAATCAACTCCTTGCAGTTCACCGCGATGAACACCGTGACCCTGATCGATCTCGACGACGCCAGCGCCAGCAGCGGCAACAGCCTGCTGTCGGTGGTCGCGCAGTTGTCCTTGAGCCTGGGCGTTGCGTGCGCCGGTGCGCTGCTTGGCGGGTTCACGGCCGAGGTCGGAAACGATGGCGTGGACACGGTATTGGGCGCCTTCCAACTGACCTTCGTGACCGTCGGCGTCATGGCCATGCTGGCCGCGACGATCTTCTCGCAGCTGTCAAAGGAAGACGGACGGCGTGTCAAACGTCCGGAAGAACACATCGAACCTTAGGGCCAATGGCCACGGGACTGATACACTGCGCGACATTTTGTTTTGCAGGCCAGTCCCGTGACCACCATCGCCACCGCTTTTAATACTTTGCCGCTGTCCGCTGCCATGCTGGCTAACCTCGACTCTTTGGGTTATGCCGAGATGACGCCGATCCAGGCGCAAAGCTTGCCGGTGATCCTGAAAGGGATGGACCTGATCGCCCAGGCCAAGACCGGCAGCGGCAAGACCGCGGCCTTCGGTATCGGCCTGCTCAACCCGATCAATCCGCGCTTCTTCGGCTGCCAGGCGCTGGTCATTTGCCCGACACGCGAGCTGGCCGACCAGGTCGCCAAGGAAATCCGTCGTCTGGCCCGTTCCGAAGACAACATCAAGGTCCTGACCCTGTGCGGCGGCGTATCGTTCGGCCCGCAGATCGGTTCGCTGGAGCACGGCGCGCATATCATCGTCGGCACGCCGGGTCGCATCCAGCAGCACCTGCGCAAGGGCTCGCTGATCCTTCATGGCCTGAACACGCTGATCCTGGACGAAGCCGATCGCATGCTCGACATGGGTTTCTACGACTCCATCGAAGAAATCATTGCCCAGTGCCCCGAGCGTCGCCAGACCCTGCTGTTCTCCGCCACGTATCCGGTGGGCATCAAGCAGCTGGCGTCCAAGTTCATGCGCAATCCGCAACAAGTGAAGGCCGAGGCGTTCCACGACGACACGCAGATCGAGCAGCGCTTCTACGAGATTTCCCCGGAAGAGCGCATGGACGCCGTGGTCAAAATCCTCGCGCATCATCGTCCGGCGTCCTGCGTGGCCTTCTGCTTCACCAAGCAGCAGGTTCAGGAAACCGTTGACCACCTGACGGCCAAAGGCATCTCCGCCGTCGGTTTGCATGGCGATCTGGAACAGCGTGACCGTGACCAGGTGTTGGCGATGTTCGCCAACCGCAGCACTTCGGTGCTGGTTGCCACTGACGTCGCCGCGCGCGGTCTGGACATCGATGCGCTGGACATGGTGATCAACGTCGAACTGGCCCGTGACTCGGAAATCCACATTCACCGTGTCGGCCGTACCGGTCGTGCAGGCGAGAAAGGCATCGCAATCAGCCTGGTCGCCCCGTCCGAAGCGCATCGCGCCCAGGCCATCGAGCAGCTGCAAAAGTCGCCATTGAGCTGGGATCAGCTCGACAACCTCAAATCCCAGGGCGGCGGTCCGTTGCTGCCGCAAATGAGCACGCTGGTCATCGGCGCCGGCCGTAAAGACAAGGTGCGTCCAGGTGACATCCTCGGCGCACTGACCGGCGATGCCGGGATTCCGGGTGCGCAGGTTGGCAAGATTGCGATTTTTGACTTCCAGGCCTACGTGGCCGTGGAACGCGGGATCGCCAAGCAAGCCTTGCAGCGCCTGAATGACGGCAAGATCAAAGGCCGTTCGCTGCGCGTGCGCATCCTCTAAAAACGCCGCGCCCCCCTGTGGGAGCTGGCCTGCCAGCGCCCACATTTGATTGCATTTCAGATCAGCTCCTGTGTGAGGACACCGTTTTGCGCTCTACCGAAGTCGTGATCATTGGCGCTGGCGCCGCAGGGTTGATGTGTGCGCTGACCGCCGCCGGGCGCGGGCGCAAGGTGATGTTGCTCGACCATGCGAACAAGGCCGGCAAGAAAATCCTGATGTCGGGCGGTGGCCGCTGCAATTTCACCAACATGTACACCGAACCGGGCAATTTCCTCTCGCAAAACGAACACTTCTGCAAATCCGCCCTGGCGCGCTACACCCAGTGGGATTTCATCGGGATGGTCGCCAAACATGGCGTGCCGTACCACGAGAAAAAACTCGGCCAGTTGTTCTGCGATAACAAATCCAGCGACATCCTCGAGATGCTCCTCAGCGAGTGCGATCAGGTCGGCGTCAGCCTGCACCTGGACACCTCGATCCAGACCATCGAGAAGCTGGAAAACGGTTATTTGCTGGACACCACGCTGGGGCAGATCACCTGTGAATCCTTGGTAATCGCCACCGGCGGCCTGTCGATTCCGACCCTGGGCGCCACCGGTTTCGGATATCAGGTCGCGAAGCAGTTTGGCCACGAACTGTTGCCAACCCGTGCCGGCCTGGTGCCGTTCACCATCACCGATCAGCTCAAGGAGCTTTGCACCGAGCTGTCCGGTACGTCGGTGGATTGCCTGGTGAGCTGCAACGACCAGAGCTTCCGCGAGAACATCCTGTTCACCCACCGCGGTCTCAGCGGTCCGGCGATTTTGCAGATTTCCTCGTTCTGGGAATCCGGCGATACGGTAGAGATCAACCTGATGCCGGATCACGACGTACCGGGCTGGCTGCAACAGCAGCAAGCCGAACGCCCGAACAGCGAACTGAAAACCCTGCTGGGCGAGATCTTCACCAAGAAGATGGCCAACCTGCTGGCGGACAACTGGTTCGTCTCCAAACCGATGAAGCAGTACACCCACGCGGAAATCGCCGACATCGCCGAAAAACTGGCGAGCTGGAAAGTCGTTCCCGCAGGCACCGAAGGCTACCGCACCGCCGAAGTGACACTGGGCGGCGTCGATACCAACGAGGTGTCGTCCAAGACCATGGAATCGCTGAAAAGCCCTGGTTTGTATTTCATCGGCGAAGTACTGGACGTAACCGGGCATCTGGGCGGCTTCAACTTCCAGTGGGCCTGGGCCTCGGGTTACGCGGCGGCGCAATTCGTCTGATCCACACGAATCAAAAAGTGTACGAGCTTTTGTGGCGAGGGAGCTTGCTCCCGCTGGCCTGCGCAGCAGGCCCCGACATCTGACGCCACAGTATTTACGACGGCTGCGCCGCCGAACGGCAGCAAGCTCCCTCGCCACAGGCTCAATACTGACCTGACATCGTCGCCAGGGAAGGAACAGATTTTGCTGTCAGATGTGATCGGCGCCATTGCGTCGACGTCATTACTGGCTCAATTTAGCGTCATTGCCTCGGAAGGCCCTCGCACTTCATGCCATCGACCCCATTTCGTCAGTCTCTGCGCCGTCTCTGGGCGCTGGATAAATTCAGTTACAGCGTGCGGGTGTTCATCGCCCTGACGGGCAGCATGGCGCTGTGTTGGTATCAGGATGAAATGGGGCTGCTGATCCCGCTGTTCCTGGGGATCATCGCCAGCGCCCTGGCCGAGACCGACGACAGTTGGCAGGGCCGCCTCAACGCTCTGGCCGTGACGCTGGTGTGCTTCAGCATCGCGGCCCTCTCCGTCGAACTGCTCTTCCCCTACCCCATCGTCTTCGTCATCGCCCTCGCGCTAGCCAGTTTCGGCCTGACCATGCTCGGTGCGCTGGGCGAACGCTATGGCGCGATTGCCTCGGCAACGTTGATTCTGTCGGTCTACACCATGATCGGCGTGGACCAGCGCGGCGGCGAGGTGACCGATTTCTGGCACGAGCCGTTGCTGCTGGTCGCCGGCGCGGCGTGGTACGGCGTGCTCTCGGTGTTGTGGCAAGCGATGTTTTCCAACCAGCCGGTGCAGCAGAGCCTCGCGCGATTGTTCCGTGAGCTGGGGTTTTACCTGAAGCTGAAGTCGTCGCTGTTCGAGCCGATCCGGCAGATGGACGTGGAAGCGCGTCGACTGGAACTGGCCCAGCAGAACGGCCGGGTCGTCGCGGCACTGAACGCCGCCAAGGAAATCATTCTGCACCGGGTCGGGGACGGTCGACCGGGCTCGAAAGTCAGCCGCTACCTGAAACTCTACTTCCTCGCCCAGGACATCCACGAGCGCGCCAGCTCCTCCCACTATCCGTATAACGCGCTGGCTGACGCCTTTTTCCACAGTGACGTGCTGTTCCGCTGTCAGCGCCTGCTGCGCCAGCAGGGCAAGGCGTGCCGAGCGCTGGCGGAATCGATCCAGATGCGCCAACCCTTCATTTATGACGCCAGCTTCGCCGAAGCCCTGAGCGACCTGCACGCTTCCCTCGAACACCTGCGCATCCAGAGCAACCCGGCCTGGCGCGGACTGCTGCGATCCCTGCGCGCGCTGGCCGCCAACCTCGGCACTCTCGACCGTTTGCTCAGCGATGCGAGCAACCCCGACGCCCTCGCCGACGCCACCGACAGCAGCCTGCTCGACCGCTCGCCCCGCAGCCTCAAGGATGTGTGGATGCGCTTGCGCACGCAGCTGACACCGACCTCGCTGCTGTTCCGCCACGCCCTGCGATTGCCCCTCGCGCTGAGCATCGGCTACGGCATGGTGCATCTGATTCACCCGTCGCAAGGTTACTGGATCATCCTCACCACGCTCTTCGTCTGCCAACCGAACTACGGCGCCACACGCCGCAAGCTGGGTCAGCGAATCATCGGCACCGCCATAGGCCTGACCCTGGCCTGGGCGCTGTTTGATCTGTTCCCGAACCCGCTGATCCAGTCGTGCTTCGCAATTGCCGCCGGGGTGGTGTTCTTCACCAACCGCACCACGCGCTACACCCTGGCGACGGCGGCGATCACCTTGATGGTGCTGTTCTGCTTCAACCAGGTCGGCGACGGTTATGGTCTGTTTCTGCCGCGACTGTTCGATACCCTGCTCGGCAGCCTGATCGCCGGGCTCGCGGTGTTCCTGTTCCTGCCGGACTGGCAGGGTCGACGCCTGAACAAGGTGCTGGCCAACACCCTGACCTGCAACAGCATTTACCTGCGCCAGATCATGCAGCAATACGCCGCCGGCAAGCGCGACGACCTGGCTTATCGCCTGGCCCGGCGCAACGCGCACAACGCCGATGCGGCATTGTCGACGACGCTGGCCAACATGCTGATGGAGCCTGGGCATTTCCGTAAAGAAGCGGATGTCGGGTTCCGCTTCCTGGTGTTGTCGCACACGTTGCTCAGCTATTTGTCAGGACTGGGCGCACACCGTGAAACCCTGCTGCCGGCGGACGTGCGCGAGCATTTGATCGAAGGTGCCGGCGTGAAACTGGCGGCGAGCATTGACGAGATCGCTCAAGGCCTGGCGAGCAAACAGCCGATTGCGATTCAAAGTGATGAGGAAGAGGCACTGGCCAATGAGCTGGAACAGATGCCTGACGAGATCGATGAAGGCCAGCGCCTGGTGCAGACGCAGTTGGCGCTGATCTGTCGCCAGTTGGGGCCGTTGCGGACGTTGGCGGCGCATCTCATCAAGGACACCAGCGAGGATTGAAATCGGTGGTGGCTGGGCGGGTCTCATCGCAGGCAAGCCCACCACTGGGGGACATGTGCGGTGTCCGGAATTGCATGCACGCCATGAATCCATTGTGGCAGCGAGCTTGCCCGCGATGAGGCCATCAGCGACAGCGCAAAATCCGGATCAGCCCACTCACATCCCATGCGCCTTCATCAACCGCTCATAACTCCCATCCGCCTTCATCTCGGCGATCTCCCGATCAAAACCCGCCACGATCTGTTCATGCTGCGGATTTTTCAGGCTGACCAGAATATGCAGGCTGTTCTCGCTCAAAGGCTTGGGCAGGAATTCCACGGAATTGCGCACCTTGGCTGATTCCCGTGCCAGGTAGTAACGCGCGACGTATTCATCCTCCAGGGTCAGCTTGACCCGGTCGGCGGCGACCATGCGCACGGCCATGGCGAAGCTGTGCACCGGGATCTTCTGCAGCGAGGCGTCTTCATCGAACGCGGGTGAATAGGCATAACCGCGCACCACCGCAATCGGGTACATGTGCAATTGCTGCAGATTATTGAATTCGATCGGCGCGTCCTTGCGCTTGAGAAAGCGCACGCGGTTGAGCAGGTACTCACCGGAGAATTGGCCAAGTTTGGTGCGCTCATCGGTGTACCAGGCGTTCACCAGCACGTCGTAACGCCCCTCGCCTATACCCAGCAACGCACGCGCCCACGGCACTTGCTCAAAATCGCTGGCATAGCCGGCGCGGGCCAGCGCGGTGCTGACAATGTCGGTGGCCAACCCGCCGTTGACCAACGTGGCGTCGGTAAAGGGCGGCCATGAATCGGCGACCAACCGCAGCTTTTCCGCTGCAGCACTCTGAGTCAGCAACAGCAATCCGATCAAGGCCAAAGCTCGATGCAATCGCGGCATGCTCGAAAATCCTTAGCGGGCGGTTGCCCGACGTTTTCAGCCAAAACTCCAAGGCCCCGTACCGGCAAAACCCAGGTACTAACATTAGCTCATCGAAGCCACTGCACAGCGCTTCATCCCAGATTACACAAAGAAGACAACGCCGCGCGAAATGAATGATGGCATTTTGGCCTTTGTCACAGATTTCTTCGCCATCGAGACATCTTTCGTGCAGACGCTTAGTATCGGAGGGACGATGCTCAAGGAATGTGAAGATGACAATCGATTGGATCTGCAAACACCACAGTGATCTGGGCAAGGAGCAGCTTTACGCCGTTCTGCAGCTACGCGCCGAGGTGTTCGTTGTGGAGCAGAAATGTATTTATCAAGACGTCGATGGCCAGGATCTGGAAGGTGACACCTGCCATCTGATGGCCTGGGACGGGGATCGACTGGTGGCGTACCTGCGTTTGCTCGATCCTGAATTACAGGGCGGAGACGTGGTGATCGGGCGGGTGCTTACCGCGCCGGATTATCGCGGCAAGGGCCTGGGTCATGAGCTGATCGCCCAGGCGTTGAAGCAGGCGCAAAAGCGCTGGCCTGAAGTGCCGGTTTATCTATCGGCCCAGGCGCATTTGCAGGGGTATTACGGGCGGTACGGGTTTGTCGTGGCGGGTGAGGAATACCTGGAGGATGGCATTCCGCATATCGGGATGCGTCGTTCTTGAGGGCCCTATCGCGGGCTTGCCCGCGATGGCGTCATAACTGACGCCGCAGAACTCAGGGATACTCCAACACCGCCTTGATCTGCCGCAGATTACGCTCGATCCACCCCCGGTCAATCGCTCCCCACTCGCGAATCCGATAACGCCCGGCATGATTGCGCGCGCCCTCTTCCTGCTCGAATTCACAAACGATGTCCAGATCCGCCAACGCCGCAATGGTGTCCTGGGCCGTGCGCCGGGGCATGCCGGTCACCTCGGTCAGTGCCGGGACGCTGCTGGCCAGCCCGCTGTCGATCAGGTACGCCACGTACAAGCGGCGATAGAAGCTGCTCTTGGTCTTGCTCACGTCCATCCACACACTCCTTGGCTACTGCATTTCCCGCCACGTCAGGTACACCCGCAAATCGAACTCGATCTGGTGGTACCCCGGCAACATGTGTTCGCACAGCTTGTAGAACGCTTTGTTGTGATCCGACTCCTTGAAGTGCGCCAGCTCATGCACCACGATCATCTTCAGAAATTCGGCGGGGGCTTCCTTGAACAGCGAGGCCACGCGGATTTCTTTCTTGGCCTTGAGCTTGCCGCCCTGCACCCGGGAGATCGTGGTGTGCAGGCCGAGGGCGCGGTGGGTCAGGTCCAGACGGTTGTCGAACAACACCTTGTCGATGGCCGGGGCATTGCGCAGGTATTCCTGCTTCAGGTCCAGCGCATAGGCGTACAACGCCTTGTCGCTCTGCACGTCGTGCGTTTGCGGGTAACGCTGGCTCAGGTAATCGCCCAGCCGGCCTTCGGTGATCAACCGACGCACCTGGTCCTGCAAAACAGCGGGATAGGCCTGGAGGAATTTCAAGGCAGTCATCGGGGCGGCAACATCGATTACGGAAAGGTCGCCAGTGTAGCGAATTCAGTCCGTCAGCGCGCTCCAGTCGAATGGCTGTACGAAGTCACTGACCTCTTCGGCCACCATCGGGCGGGCAACCAGGAAGCCTTGTACGTACTCGCAACCATTGGCTTGCAACCACTCATATTGCGCAACGGTTTCCACCCCTTCGGCGATCACCAGCATTCCGTATTGTTTGCACAGGTCGATCACATTGCGCACCAGCGCCGCATCCCGTGACGACGCTGGCAAGCGAGCGATCAGATGTCGGTCGAGCTTGAGCGTGTCCAGATCCAGGTCACGCAGATGGGACAGCGAGCACGGCCCCGAACCGAAGTCATCCAGCGCCACCCGCACGCCCAGGTTACGCAGCAGACGCAGCTGTTTGCGGGTTTCCTCGGGGTTGTGCATCAAGGCCTCTTCAGTGACCTCGACTTCCAGATGACGCGCCTGCAACCCATGACGTTCCAGCACCTGGCGCAACTCGGTGGCCAGGTTGGGCATGCAGAACTGCGTGCTGCTCAAACTGACGCTCAGCACCAGGTCCTCGGCAAACAGGGTTTCCCAGGCTTTACGTTGGCCAGCGCCGCGTTGATAAATCCAGCTGCCCAGGCGACTGATCAGCCGCGCTTCTTCCAGCAACGGCAAAAACAGCCCGGGGGGCACGTCGCCGACACTCGGGTGCTGCCAGCGCAACAGCGCTTCGAACCCGCGAATCTGTCCACCGGCGATGGCCACCTGCGGCTGGTACACCAGATTGAAATCACGGTTTTCAATGGCGGTGCGCACACTTTCTTCGAGCATCAGCCGTGAGCGCGCCCGACCATTCATGTCATGGTCATAGAAACGATACTGCTGACGGCCGGCGCGCTTGGCCTCGTACATGGCAATGTCCGACGCCCTCAACAAACCATCGAGATTGGCCCCGCAATCCGGGTACGTAGCAATGCCGATGCTGGCGCCCAGCGCGATATCCAGACCATCGATCTGCTGACAGATCGACACCCGCTCGATGAGTTTTTCGGCAATCTTCGCCGCCTGTTCGGGGAACTCCAGATCCAGCAGCGCCGTGAACTCATCGCCGCCCATGCGCGCCAGAATGTCGAACGGCCGCAAGCACGCCTTCAACTGCTCGGAGACCCAGCGCAACACGCGGTCGCCGGCATCGTGGCCGAGGGAATCGTTGACCCGCTTGAACCCGTCGAGATCGAGGTAAAGCAACACCCACGCGCTGTCAGAGCGCTCGCCGCGCAGCAACAGGTTTTCCACCGTCTGATAAAAACCCCGGCGGTTGAGCAGCCCGGTCAACGGGTCGGTCACTGCCTGGAACTCCAATTGCTGATGCAGGTGGCGCACCACCGACATGTCCAGCACCGTCACCACCATCGCATGTTGTTCGGTGGGCAGCGGCGCGCAAGACAGCGCCACGGGCACCTGCTGGCCGGGGGCCGTACGCAACAGCGCGTCATGCAGGCGCAAGGTTTCGCCGCGCTTGTAACCGGCCAGCAACTCGGAATCGGCCCAGATCGGTATATGCGGCTTTTGCAGGTAATCCAGAAACTCTTTGCCCTGCAGGTCTTGCAGCGTGGCATTGAGCAGACGCGACATCGCCGGGTTGGCAAAGCGAATCAGACCGTCCTCGCCGACCACCAGGATGCCTTCGGCGGCGTTGTCCAGCACCGACGCATTAAAAGCGCGCGCGACCTCCAGATCGTGGCTCAGGCGCTGCAACGCCCGGCGATTGCGCTGATGCTCGAGCAGGGCCTGGACTTTGGGCTTGAGAATTTGCGGATCGAACGGTTTGAACAGGTAATCCACCGCACCGCTGGCATAGCCCTTGATCACGGCGTCCTGGGACTGTTCATTGGCGGTGAGGAAGATGATCGGTGTCAGGCGGGTGCGTTGGCTGCCCCGCATCAGGCGCGCGACTTCAAAGCCGTCCATGCCCGGCATCTGCACATCCAGCAGTACCAGGTCGATATCGTGCTCGAGTAAAAGACTGAGGGCTTCAAAACCGGACGCAGCCGTCAAGACCTGCCAATCCTGGCGCTGCAGCAACGCGCGCATGCTGATCAGGTTTTCAGGGTAATCATCGACGATTAAAAGTGTTGAGCTGCCTTCGGCTGGCGTGGGTTGCGCGCATTCCATGCTGCTTCTCTTGTTGGGGCGTCAGGCTGGTTTCTCGTGAAAACCGGACAAATAACAAGCCTTCACTCTAGACCGGGATTCGCTAAAGCAGAAGATATCAGTACGCCATCATTTAACTAAAGGGTTCATTTACCGACTAACGGTCACCGCTACAGGCCGCTAAAACCGGGAAAGATGGCCTTTTAACAGGATTTTGACGTCATCCATCTGTCAGACAGGCGTTAACAAAAGGGCCTTCTACGCTTATAAAGACCGCCCTCCAAGGCGCGTGCTAGAGCTTCTGGTACGTCCGTGCTGCAAAATTTCTGGAAGCTTTTCCTATGATCGATCTCGCATCCTGGAACCTCAGCGTTCCCGTCGGCAACCCGCCGTACACCGTTGAAACAGCCAAACTGGTGAAGGGTTTCAAGGATCAATACTTCCATTCCGACACCGGCACCCTGTTTTTCTGGTCCCCGGTGACTGGCACGAAAACCGAAAACGCGAAATATCCGCGCACCGAACTGCGGGAAACCTACAGTAACGGCACGCTGAAAAACTGGTACTACCCGGACGCCGACAATTCCCTGCGTGCCACCCTGGCAGTCAACCAGGTACCGAGCTCGGGCAAAATCGTCATTGGCCAGATCCACGCCTATGAAAGCCAGAAGCCCATGGTCAAGGTCGAGTATCAGTACAAGACCAGCAGCAAGAGCGGCAACATCGTCGCCAAAGTGCGCATGCACCCTGATGATGGCGAAGGCCGGGTGATCACCGTCGCTACCGGCGTGAAGCTGGATCAGGAGTTTTCCTACCTCATCCACCTCAGTCCTGGCGGGGCGCTGGGCATCAGCGCCGCGGGCTATCAATGGGACACCAACATCAGCGCGACGTGGCGCGTCAAACCGCTGTACTTCAAGGCCGGGGTGTATGTGCAGGACAACACCGGGTACACCAGTGAAGGCGGGAAAGTGACATTCAGCAAGCTGGATATTGATCACGATAAGTAACGAGAACCCAGGCACACACCCGCAACGATGACACTCCCTGTGACGAGGGAGCTTGCTCCCGCTGGGCTGCGAAGCAGCCCCACCCCTGCCACCACTTCTCCCTGACACCCTCGCCGCAATGACCGCGCCCCTGCATCTGGCGGCCTGCACCAGCTTCCCCCCAGTTGGCGGTTTCGACTACCTGGACAACTCTATCCAGATGACAAGGCTAAACCACCTGTAACAATTGACAGTTTTTAATACTTTTTCGCGATAACGTTTAGTTCAGCAAAAGTACGGGCTCGATTGACGAGCGCTCATAAAAAAACCCGCATTTCTGCGGGTTTTTTGTGCAAACAAAACGCTGAAGTTTTAGTTAACCTTGGCGTTCAACTCACCTTTCAGGTAACGCTGATACATTGCTTCCAACGAGATCGGCTTGATCTTCGAAGCGTTGCCCGCAGTACCGAAAGCTTCGTAACGAGCGATACACACGTCACGCATCGCAGTAACCGTCGCGCCAAAGAACTTGCGAGGGTCAAACTCGCTCGGGTTGGTGGCCATCAGGCGACGCATTGCGCCAGTGGACGCCAGGCGCAGGTCGGTGTCGATGTTGACCTTGCGCACGCCGTGCTTGATGCCTTCAACAATCTCTTCAACCGGCACGCCGTAGGTTTCTTTGATGTCGCCGCCGTACTGGTTGATGATCGCCAGCCACTCTTGCGGAACCGAAGACGAACCGTGCATCACCAGGTGGGTGTTCGGAATGCGCTTGTGGATTTCCTTGATGCGGTCGATGGCCAGCACGTCACCGGTAGGCGGCTTGGTGAACTTGTAGGCGCCGTGGCTGGTGCCGATGGCGATGGCCAAGGCATCGACCTGGGTGCGCTTGACGAAGTCAGCGGCTTCTTCCGGGTCGGTCAGCATCTGGCTGTGATCCAGAACGCCTTCGGCGCCGATGCCGTCTTCTTCACCGGCCATGCCGGTTTCCAGCGAACCCAGGCAACCCAGCTCGCCTTCTACCGATACGCCACAGGCGTGAGCCATGGCCACGGTTTGTTGGGTGACGCGCACATTGTAGTCGTAGTCGGTCGGGGTCTTGCCGTCTTCGCCGAGGGAACCGTCCATCATCACCGAGCTGAAGCCCAGTTGGATCGAGCGCTGGCAGACGTCGGGGCTGGTGCCGTGGTCCTGGTGCATGCACACCGGGATGTGCGGGAATTCTTCGATTGCCGCCAGGATCAGGTGACGCAGGAACGGTGCACCAGCGTATTTGCGAGCACCGGCCGAAGCCTGGACGATCACCGGGGAGTCAGTCTTGTCAGCGGCTTCCATGATGGCGCGCATCTGCTCAAGGTTGTTGACGTTGAAGGCTGGAACGCCGTAGCCGAACTCGGCTGCGTGGTCCAGCATCTGGCGCATGCTGATAAGTGCCATTGTGTATGTCTCTCCCGGTTTGGGTCGTTAATCGTGCCAGCCTGCCGGAGCGGCGGCGGCTATTCAAGTTTTTGCAGATCGGGGGTTGGCCCGGGCTGCGAATTCGGTGTTGCTCAAATCTTGAGAACCTGCACAGATCCACTGTGGGAGCGAGCCTGCTCGCGAATGCGGTTTCACATTCAATCTTGATGCAAGCTGATCCACCGCTTTCGCGAGCAGGCTCGCTCCCACATTTGGATCTGCTCCCACATTGGATCTGTGGTGTGTCAATTACTGCGCTTTACAACCGCGGCCGATCAAATCATTGGTGGCGACCCAGTACACCAGGCCTTCCTCACCTTTTACGTGAAACGCCAGCATGTCGTCGCTGTACAGCGAACCTTCCGCACCCGGTTCAAGCTTGAGGCGATAGACCTGATCGGCGCCCCCGAGGCGTACATCGACGGCCTTGCGACTGTCGTCGGTATAGCGCCAGAGCACTTTGGCCTGGCTATCGCAGGTCCAGGTGGTCCAGTTTTCCGTCGATTCGGCAGGCTTGAACAGGTTGAAATTCGAGCAACCTGCCAGCAGTGCGAGCGCCGTAATGGCGATAAAACCTTTCATCCGTGTTCCTCGACTGACGGCGCACGCCGCCAGCCCTGAGTAAGGAGTCAGACCCGTCAAGGGCAACCATGTTCCTTGGCGGGTGTCTGCGTTTCGTATTTTTCCAGGCCATCAGGCCCGGAACGCTTGTTGATCACCGGGTTTGTTTCCGCTTGCCAGTCAGCCTGGTAGCAGCCCTTTTCCACCGATTGCGGAGCAGGTTCCGGCTTGGCTTTCGGGTTATTCCCGCAAGCCGCCAGCGAACCCGCAACGATCAACAACGCTAGCGTCTTGACCATCTGAACACTCCCTTTCCTGGTCAAATCAGCGACCTCAGCCCTTGGCCCGACTTTCCAGGACTTCAACCGCCGGCAACACCTTACCTTCGACGAATTCGAGGAATGCGCCGCCACCGGTAGAAATGTAGGAGATCTGATCGGCGACGCCATATTTGTCGATGGCCGCCAGGGTGTCGCCGCCGCCCGCGATGGAGAACGCCGAGCTTTCCGCGATGGCCTGGGCCAGCACTTTGGTGCCGTTACCGAACTGGTCGAATTCGAACACGCCGACCGGGCCGTTCCACAGAATGGTCTTGGACGACTTCAACAGCTCGGCGAAATTCGCCGCGGTCTGTGGGCCGATGTCCAGGATCATGTCGTCTGCCGCAACGTCGTCGATCAGCTTGACGGTCGCGGTGGCGCTTTCAGCGAATTCCTTGGCGACGACAACGTCCACCGGCAGCGGCACGCTGACCTTGGCGGCGATTTCGCGGGCAGTGTCCAGCAGGTCCGGCTCGTACAGGGATTTGCCGACCGGATGACCGGCAGCGGCCAGGAACGTGTTGGCAATGCCACCGCCGACGATCAGCTGGTTGCAGATCTGGCTCAGGCTGTTCAGCACGTCGAGTTTGGTCGAGACCTTGGAGCCGGCAACGATGGCCGCCATTGGCTGGGCCGGGGCGCCGAGGGCTTTACCCAGTGCGTCGAGTTCAGCGGCCAGCAGCGGGCCAGCGGCAGCGACTTTGGCGAACTTGGCCACGCCATGGGTCGAACCCTCGGCGCGGTGAGCGGTGCCGAAGGCGTCCATCACGAACACGTCGCACAGGGCGGCATATTGCTGGGCCAGTTCGTCAGCGTTCTTTTTCTCGCCTTTGTTGAAGCGCACGTTTTCGAACAGGACGATGTCGCCGGCCTTCACGTCAACGCCGCCCAGGTAATCGGCAACCAGCGGCACTTCGCGGCCCAGGGCCTTGCTCAGGTAGTCGGCGACTGGCTTGAGACTGTTCTCGGCCGAGAATTCGCCTTCGGTCGGACGGCCAAGGTGCGAGCAGACCATGACGGCCGCGCCTTTTTCCAGGGCCAGCTTGATGGTCGGCAGCGAAGCCAGGATACGCGCATCGCTGGTGACTACACCGTCCTTGACTGGGACGTTGAGGTCTTCGCGGATCAATACGCGCTTACCTTGCAGATCGAGGTCGGACATCTTCAACACGGTCATGGGTCGCACTTCCTACGGTTTTTTTGAAGTCGCTGTTTGCAGATAGTGTTCTGCAACGTCCAGCATTCGGTTGGCAAAACCCCATTCGTTGTCGAACCAGGCCAGGATGTTCACCAGCCGTGGGCCGGAAACTCGAGTCTGACTGGCATCGACGATCGCCGAATGTGGGTCATGGTTGAAATCACAGCTTGCGTGGGGCAGCTCGGTGTAGGCCAGCAGGCCTTTGAGCGGGCCGCTGCTGGCAGCCTCGCGCAGAATCCGGTTGACCTCGGTAGCGTCGGTGTCGCTCACGGTCTGCATCGTAATGTCGAGGCAAGACACGTTCACCGTCGGCACACGCACGGCTTTGGCCTGAATTCGCCCGGCAAGTTCCGGCAACAGGCGTTCGATGCCGCGCGCCAGACCAGTGGACACCGGAATCACCGACTGAAACGCCGAACGGGTGCGGCGCAGGTCTTCGTGATGATAGGCGTCAATGACGGGCTGATCGTTCATCGCCGAGTGGATGGTGGTGATCGACACGTATTCCAGACCAATGGCCTGATCCAGCAGGCGCAACAGCGGCACGCCGCAGTTGGTGGTGCAGGACGCGTTGGACACCAGCAGCTCATCGCCGGTGAGGCAATCCTGGTTCACGCCGTAGACGATGGTGGCGTCGACATCCGCCTCGCTGGCCATCGGCTGGGAAAACAACACGCGCGGGGCGCCGGCGTCGAGGAAACGCTGACCGTCTTCGCGAGTGTGGTAAGCGCCGGAGCACTCCAGCACCAGATCGACGCCGAGCGATGCCCAATCGATGCCTTCGGGGGTGGCACTGCGCAGGACCTTCACGCAGTCGCCATTAATATGCAGACAATCGCCCTCGACCTTCACCTCGCCGGGGAAACGCCCGTGCGTGGAGTCGAAGCGTGTCAGGTATTCGATGCTGGCCATGTCCGCCAGATCGTTGATCGCGACAATCTCAAACCCGGCCTTCTCGCCTCGCTCGAACAACGCACGCAAGACGCAACGACCAATCCGGCCGTAGCCGTTGAGTGCAACTTTGTAGGGACGCGGTTGAGGCATGGGGTTCTCGATTACCGTGGTGAATCCGTTATTGCAACGTGGACCGAACCACCGTCCTCGCGAGCAAGCCCGCTCCCACAGGGGAATGCATTCCAATGTGGGAGCTGGTTTGCTCGCGAAGGCGGCAGTCCGGACGACGCAACTTCTGGATCAGTCTTCCAGCAGCTCTTCAGCCTGACCCAGGATGTTTTCCAGGGTGAAGCCGAACTCTTCGAACAAGGCAGGCGCAGGCGCCGACTCGCCGTAGGTGGTCATGCCGATGACGCGGCCTTCCAGGCCCACGTATTTGTACCAGTAGTCCGCATGAGCGGCTTCGATGGCGATACGGGCGCTGACCTGCAACGGCAGAACCGATTGCTTGTAGTCGGCGTCTTGCGCATCGAACACGCTGGTGCAAGGCATCGAGACAACGCGCACCTTGCGACCTTGCTCGGTCAGCTTGTCGTAAGCCTGAACCGCCAGACCCACTTCCGAACCGGTGGCGATCAGGATCAGCTCAGGCTCGCCTGCGCAGTCCTTCAGCACGTAACCGCCACGGGAGATCTCTTCGATCTGGATCGCGTTGCGGGTTTGGTGCTGCAGGTTCTGACGCGAGAAGATCAAGGCCGAAGGACCGTCGTTACGTTCCAGGGCGAACTTCCAGGCCACTGCCGATTCAACGGCATCGGCTGGACGCCAGGTGTCGAGGTTCGGCGTGCTGCGCAGGCTGGTCAGTTGCTCGATCGGCTGGTGAGTCGGGCCGTCTTCGCCCAGACCGATGGAGTCGTGGGTGTAGACGAACAGCACGCGCTTCTTCATCAGCGAGGCCATGCGCACGGCGTTGCGGGCGTATTCCATGAACATCAGGAAGGTCGCGCCGTAAGGCACCAGACCGCCGTGCAAGGCCACGCCGTTCATGATCGCGCTCATGCCGAACTCGCGGACGCCGTAGTACACGTAGTTGCCGCTGGCGTCTTCGGCGGTGACACCTTTGCAACCTTTCCACAGGGTCAGGTTGGAACCGGCCAGGTCAGCGGAACCGCCGAGGAATTCCGGCAGCATCGGGCCGTAGGCGTTCAGGGCGTTCTGGCTGGCTTTACGGCTGGCGATGGTTTCGCCCTTGGCCGCGACTTCAGCAATATAGGCAGACGCTTTTTCAGCGAAGTCGGCCGGCAGTTCGCCGCTCAGGCGACGGATCAGCTCGTTGGCCAGCTCAGGGAAAGCCGCGGAATAGGCAGCGAAACGCTGATCCCACTCGGCTTCAACGGCGCGGCCGGCTTCCTTGGCGTCCCACTCGGCATAGATGTCGGCCGGGATTTCGAACGGACCGTGGTTCCACTTCAACGCCGCGCGGGTCAGAGCGATCTCCGCGTCACCCAATGGGGCGCCGTGGCAATCTTCTTTACCTTGCTTGTTCGGCGAACCGAAACCGATGGTGGTCTTGCAGCAGATCAGGGTTGGCTGCGCGCTTTTGCGAGCAGTCTCGATGGCAATCTTGATCTCTTCCGGATCATGACCGTCGACGTTGCGGATCACCTGCCAGTTATAGGCTTCGAAACGCTTAGGGGTGTCGTCGGTGAACCAGCCTTCGACTTCACCGTCGATGGAGATGCCGTTGTCATCGTAGAAGGCGATCAGTTTACCCAGGCCCAAGGTACCGGCCAGGGAGCCGACTTCGTGGGAAATGCCTTCCATCATGCAGCCATCACCGAGGAACACGTAGGTGTGGTGATCGACGACATTGTGGCCCGGACGGTTGAACTGCGCCGCCAGGACTTTTTCTGCCAGGGCGAAACCCACGGCGTTGGCCAGGCCCTGGCCCAGTGGACCGGTGGTGGTTTCCACGCCAGGGGTGTAGCCGAATTCCGGGTGGCCCGGGGTGCGGCTGTGCAGCTGGCGGAAGTTTTTCAGGTCATCGATCGACAGGTCGTAGCCGGTCAGGTGCAGCAGCGAGTAGATCAGCATCGAACCGTGACCGTTGGACAGCACGAAGCGGTCACGGTCGGCGAACGATGGATTGCTCGGGTTGTGCTTCAGGTAGTCACGCCAAAGTACTTCGGCGATATCTGCCATACCCATAGGGGCACCGGGATGGCCGCTGTTGGCTTTTTGCACGGCATCCATGCTGAGGGCACGAATGGCGTTGGCACGCTCACGACGGCTGGGCATCGCTGTTCTCCTGCGGATATTGAATCGAGAGTGAATAAAACGAAACGGAAAAAAGGCGAGCATTTTCCCTCACCGACCCGCCTCGGGGCAATGACAGATAATCATCTGAAGGCGTTTTTCCGGTGGATAAAGTCGCATTCGCCTGGTGAAACCTTTCCGCTGACGATTTGTAGAGTGACCCTTTCCACGAGAAGTGCCATCTATCGAGCAATATCAAAACTTTTTGATATTGCTCTTGCGGGGATTTCTGACCATCACTAGACTGCTGGCCCTATGAATTTACGCGTGCCTTCCATTCAACATGACGAGTGCGATGAGCTGGCGGCCCTGTGCAAGGCCGGCGGCGATCCTCTGCGGCTGAATGTATTGCGCGCGCTGGCCAACGATTCGTTTGGCGTACTGGAACTGGCGCAGATCTTCGGCATCGGCCAGTCGGGCATGAGTCATCACCTCAAGGTGCTGGCCCAGGCCGACCTGGTGGCAACGCGCCGTGAAGGCAATGCGATTTTTTACCGTCGCGCCCTGCCCCACACCGATCTGCTGGGCGGCAAGTTGCACGCCGCGCTGCTCGAAGAAGTGGACAACCTGACCCTGCCGGCCGATGTGCAGTCGCGGATCGGTCAGGTCCACGGGCAACGGGCGGCGGCCAGCCAGGACTTTTTCTCACGGGTCGCGGAGAAGTTTCGCGCCCAGCAAGACTTGATTGCCGGCTTGCCGCAGTACCGCGAAAGCGTGGTGGCGTTGCTCGACAAACTGAGCTTCAGTGAAGGGGCCACGGCCATTGAAGTCGGCCCAGGTGACGGCGCTTTTCTGCCTGAACTGGCACGCCGCTTCACTCACGTCACGGCACTGGACAACAGCGCGGCGATGCTCGAACTGGCGCGCCAGGTCTGCGAACGTGAAGCGCTGGCTAACGTCAGCCTGCAACTGGCCGATGCATTGAATGGCGTCAGCCTCAAGGCTGATTGCGTTGTACTGAACATGGTGCTGCACCACTTTGCCGCGCCGGCCGATGCGCTCAAGCACATGGCCGACTTGCTGCAACCGGGCGGTAGCCTGCTCGTGACAGAGTTATGTAGCCACAACCAGAGTTGGGCCAGGGAGGCCTGCGGTGATCTCTGGTTGGGGTTTGAACAGGACGATCTGGCCCGTTGGGCCACCGCTGCGGGACTCGTTCCCGGGGAAAGCCTCTATGTAGGCTTACGTAATGGTTTCCAGATTCAGGTCCGCCACTTTCAGCGGCCGACTGGCGACACTCACCATCGGTAAATTCAGGAAAAAATCGAGATGAGCGAATACTCCCTCTTCACCTCCGAGTCCGTGTCCGAAGGGCATCCGGACAAAATCGCCGACCAGATTTCCGATGCGGTGCTGGACGCCATCATTGCTGAAGACAAGTTCGCCCGTGTGGCGTGCGAGACACTGGTGAAAACCGGCGTGGCAATCATCGCCGGTGAAGTCACCACGTCGGCCTGGGTCGACCTGGAAGAAATCGTGCGTAACGTCATTCTGGACATCGGCTATAACAGCTCCGATGTCGGCTTCGACGGCGCCACTTGCGGCGTGATGAACATCATCGGCAAGCAGTCCCCTGACATTAACCAGGGTGTCGACCGTGCCAAGCCTGAAGATCAGGGCGCTGGCGACCAGGGCCTGATGTTCGGCTACGCCAGCAACGAAACCGACGTGCTGATGCCAGCACCGATCACCTTCTCGCACCAGCTTGTGCAGCGCCAGGCCGAAGCCCGTAAATCCGGCCTGCTGCCTTGGCTGCGCCCGGACGCCAAGTCGCAAGTGACTTGCCGTTACGAAGGCGGCAAGGTTGTCGGTATCGACGCCGTTGTACTGTCGACCCAGCACAACCCTGAAGTGTCGTACAAAGACCTGCGCGAAGGCGTGATGGAGCTGATCGTCAAGCACGTGCTGCCTGCCGAACTGCTGACCAAGGACACCCAGTTCCACATCAACCCGACCGGCCAGTTCATCATCGGTGGCCCGGTAGGTGACTGCGGTCTGACCGGTCGCAAGATCATCGTCGACAGCTACGGCGGCATGGCCCGTCACGGCGGCGGCGCGTTCTCCGGTAAAGATCCATCGAAGGTTGACCGTTCGGCTGCCTACGCCGGTCGTTACGTAGCCAAGAACATCGTCGCTGCCGGCCTGGCCGAGCGTTGCGAGATTCAGGTTTCCTACGCGATCGGTGTTGCTCAACCGACTTCGATCTCGTTGAACACCTTCGGCACCGGCAAAATCAGCGACGACAAAATCGTCAAACTGGTTCGCGAAGTGTTCGACCTGCGTCCATACGCAATCACCACCATGCTCGACCTGCTGCACCCGATGTACCAGGAAACCGCTGCGTACGGCCACTTCGGTCGCACCCCGGCCACCAAGACCGTCGGCGAAGACACCTTCACCACGTTCACCTGGGAAAAAACCGACCGCGCCGACGACCTGCGTTCGGCTGCCGGCCTGTAAGACTTCCCAGGCGGTACCAAAAGCCCTGCACGGTTCGCCGTGCGGGGCTTTTTATTGCCTTTCGCTTTGCGCCGTGTCGCCGCCATCGCGAGCAGGCTCGCTCCCACAGGGAAATGCATTCCAATGTGGGAGCGAGCCTGCTCGCGATGAGGCCAGCCCAGTCACCCGGAAATACAAGGCAAAACACCCGCCCTTCCCGCCTGACAATAAGTGACTAGCCTTCAAGCATTCCACTTGAGCAAGGACGCTCACCATGCTTCTGCGCCTGTTTTCCATTTTCCTCCTGACCCTGGTCTGCTCAATCTCAAACGCTGCCGATTGCCCCGACTGGCCACCCGCCAGGGCTCTGGACGAAATCACTACCCTGCAAAAACAGATCGACCTTTGGGACCACAGCTACCACCACAACGGACGCTCATTGATCGCCGACGAACTCTACGACCAGTCCCGTGCACGGCTGGCCGATTGGCGTGAGTGCTTTAACGCGGGTCCGGCGCCCGAACCTTTGCGCACGGCAGGCGGCAAGATCGCCCACCCCATTGCTCACACGGGCCTGGAAAAACTTCGCGATGGTCGCGCGGTCGAGGCTTGGCTGCGCGATCGCAAGGACATCTGGATTCAACCCAAGGTCGACGGCGTAGCCGTGACACTGATCTATCGCAACGGCGTACTGCATCAGGCGATCAGTCGCGGTGACGGCGTGAACGGTCAGGACTGGACGGCCCCGGCGCGACTGATCCCCGTTATCCCACGACAACTGGCGCAACCCGTGGATTTGCTCGTGCAAGGCGAACTCTTCTGGCGCCTGACCGGCCATGTACAAGCCAAGGTCGGCAGTCTCAATGCCCGTTCGACGGTGGCCGGCCTGATGGCCCGCAAGGAACTCGCCCCCGAGCAAGCCGCTGGTATCGGGCTGTTTATCTGGGATTGGCCGCAAGGGCCCGCCAGCCTGCCCGCCCGTGTCGCGCTGCTGGATGAACTGGGGCTGCCGGGCACGGTGCCTTACAGTCAGCCGATCCAGACATTCGCCGACGCCGAACACTGGCGCGACCACTGGTACCGCTCGCCATTACCCTTTGCCAGCGACGGTGTCGTCCTGCGCCAGAGCCAGCGCCCCTCAGCCGCGCGCTGGCAGGCGAAAACACCGTACTGGGCCATCGCCTGGAAATACCCCTTTGCCCAGGCGCTGGCCGAGGTGCGAAAAGTCGATTTCAAGGTCGGTCGCACCGGACGGATCACACCGGTGCTGGAGCTGAAACCGGTGACACTCGATGACCGGCAGATCAAACGCGTGAGCGTCAGCTCCCTGCGACGCTGGGAGGAACTGGATATCCGCCCCGGCGATCAGGTGTCCGTCAGCCTGGCGGGACTGACCATTCCCAGGCTCGACGGCGTGGTTCTGCGCGCCGCCGAACGCGCCGAATTAAACATACCGTTAGCGGCAGACTTTCATCCGTTGAGTTGCTGGCAGCCGACGCCTGGCTGCGAAAGCCAATTCCTCGCGCGACTGGCCTGGCTCAGTGGCAAGCAAGGGCTGGCCTTGCCTCATGTCGGCCCCGGCACCTGGGAGAAACTTCTCGAAACAGGCCGCCTGAACGGCCTGCTGGATTGGTTGACCCTCGATGCTCAAGAGCTTGCTAACATTGACGGCTTCGGCGAGCGCAGCACGACTCGTCTTTTAAACAGTTTCAACAGCGCCCGCCAACGCCCTTTCATTCGCTGGCTCAAAGCCCTGGGATTACCACCGACCGGCCAGGCGCCGTTGGCTGATTCATGGCAGGCACTGGCACAACGAAACACCGGACAATGGCAGGCAGAGGCCGGTATCGGCCCGGGACGTGCGGCGCAACTGAGCGCATTTTTCCGCGACCCGCAGGTCCTGGCCTTGAGTGACACATTACGTGCGGCGGGAATCGACGGGTTTTAGCGACCGCCGATGCTCGCCCACCCGGGAACCCAAAGGTGCCAATGGGCTCAAACGCCCACCGCCCTATCGATCCGATTTGCACTTTGTACATGGAGCTTTTATGAAATTTCTTTCACCGCTCGTCCTGCTGACTCTATGCGGTGTGATGGCCGCTCCACTGATGGCCGCCGAAGAGGCCCCGGGCCTGACCGGTTGCGCCGCCAAGAAACAGGGCATCATCAATCAGATCGAGCTGGCCAAGTCCCACGGCAACGCCGATCAGCAGGCTGGCCTGGAAACCGCCCTGAGCGAAGTCACCGCTCATTGCACTGACGCCTCGCTGAAAAAGGAACGGGAGAACAAGGTCCTCGACGCCAAGCATGAAGTCAGTCAGCGTCAGGCCGACCTGGACAAAGCCATGAAGAAAGGCGACCCAGAGAAGATCAACAAGCGCAAAGACAAACTCGCCGAGTCCCGCAAGGCATTGCAGGACGCGCTCGACGAGCTGGACAAGTAATCCACCGGATTAGCGAGCGAACTGTTGTGGCGAGGGAGCTTGCTCCCGTTCGGCGGCGAAGCCGTCGCAATCCGGCACGCAGAATACAGCTGACGAAACTCGGTCGAATGGTTTTGGGGCCGCTTCGCCGCCCAGCGGGAGCAAGCTCCCTCGCCACCGTTGCGCAGCAAGCACCACCCAGTCACATCCGAGAATCAATGATCCCGAAACTCTTTATGGCACGCACTGCAGGCATCTTCGACTTTCTGCACCGCCGGCCCGAGGTTACTGGCCTTGTAAGGCTGGACCTTGCTGGCAATCACCAATTCACCGGTGCTGGCTTCAAGGGTGCGGGCCATTTCCTGAAAGCGTGCCTGTTTCTGCCAGACATCGCTCTTGGCACTGGTGTGATCTTCTTCGCGCACCTGTGGAAAATGCTTCCACGGTTCATGGGACAGCGCATCGAGCTTGATGGCGCCCTCAGCGAACTTCGGACCGTCGAATGGAATGCGGCCGCGCAACATGCCGCCCAGGTCTTCGCCGGTCTTGAGCATTTGCTTGAAGATCGCCTTGCGCTGGCCCAGTGGCGAGTTCGGGTCGACACCGCCACACGCAGACAACGTCAGGCAGGCCAGCAATACAACGGAAAGTCTTTTAAATGTCATGGTGGCTTCAGGTCACGGGAAACGGCGGCCAGTATCCTCGCGTCATCGACAAACACCAATAGCCCTAATATCAATACGGGTTGTTCGAGCGCAGTGAGCACTCGCGCAACCGGCAAAGGAATTACTCCATGAACAGCCGTTTCAAGGCCTGGCGTCATCGCCTCGCCTGGACTCTCCCGATAGTGGCCGTGCTCGCAGGCTGCACCGGTGGTGACAACAACAAACCGAAAACCCACGCACTGGCGACTTATTCCAGCGCCACCTGGGAAGCGCTGCCTGCAGTGTCCGATAACGATCTGATCGCCGGTTTCGGTTCGTGGCGCAGCGCCTGTACCCGACTCAAGGCCGATCCGGTGTGGGGCCCAACCTGCGCCGCAGCCGCCAATGTGCCGCAAACCGCCACCGACATCCGCGGCTTCCTCAAACAGAACCTCGATGTCTACGGCCTGCGCGCCGCCAACGACAATCCCGATGGCTTGATCACCGGTTACTACGAGCCGGTCTACCCCGGCAGCCTGACCCAAACCGCCGTGGCGAACATTCCGGTGTATGGGGTTCCAGAGGACATGATCATCGTCTCCCTGGACAGCATCTACCCGGAGCTCAAAGGCAAACGCCTGCGCGGACGGCTCGAAGGCCGCGTGCTCAAGCCGTACGACGATGCGGCAACGATCGAAAACAAAGGAGTCAAGGCGCCGGTGGTGGCATGGCTGACCGACCCGATGAACCTGCAGTTCCTGCAAATCCAGGGCTCGGGTCGCATCCAGCTCAGTGACGGCCGCCAGCTGCGCATCGCGTACGCCGACCAGAACGGCCATCCCTATCGGCCGATCGGCCGCTGGCTGGTGGAACAAGGTGAACTGAAAAAAGAAGACGTGACCATGGGTGCGATCAGCAACTGGGCCAAGGCCAATCCGACGCGCATTCCGGAACTGCTCGGCAGCAATCCCAGCTATGTGTTCTTTACCCGCAACCCCGACAGCAACGAAGGCCCTCGCGGCTCGCTGAATGTTCCGTTGACCGCAGGCTATAGCGCCGCCGTGGACCGCAAAGTGATTCCACTGGGCAGTCTGATGTGGTTATCCACGACGCGGCCGGACGGCACGCCGCTGGTTCGCCCGGTGGCCGCCCAAGACACTGGCGGCGCGATTGCCGGTGAAGTTCGGGCGGACCTGTTCTGGGGAACCGGAGAAGCGGCCGGGCAATTGGCCGGCGACATGAAACAACAGGGGCAGATCTGGATGTTATGGCCCAAAGGCGCGGCATTGCCGCAAGTGCCTCAGGTGGCCGACAAGCTCTAAAGTCAAAGATCGCAGGCTGCGCCAGCGCCTGCATGGATCAATGCTCATCCGCCAAGTAGCGGTGAACCCGGCCAATGTAGGCGCTGGGCAGCCTGCGATCTTTTGCTCTTAGACAGAAACCACAAATAAACTGATGATCAACCCCAGCCCCACAAACCACACCAACGACCGCAAGATATGCCAGTCCGCCAGGTAACAAATGATGTACAGCAACCGGCTGGTGATAAATAAGACCGACAGCACATTGATGGTCACCAGCTCGGCATTGCCAGCCAGGTGCGCCACGATCACCGCCGCAGCGAACGCCGGGAAGATTTCAAAACTGTTCAGTTGCGCCGCATTCGCGCGCCTGCCCAAACCTTCCAGTGAATCAAGAAAATCCCGGGGATCATGGTTGTCGTCCAGCCTGTAACCGCCACTGATCTTGGCCACGACCGTGCACAGGTAAGGCAGGAAAATCGCGATCAAAATGCACCACAAAGCAACCGTCATAAAGTCATCCCTTCTTCAAGTTTCATGCGTCGAGCTCTCGTCGACAGTGAGCCAGTCAAAACTTCATCACCAATATACCGATCAACACCAGCCCACAGGCCAGGAGCCGAGGCCGGCCGAAAGGTTCTTTCAGGTAGCGCATGCCAAACAGCACCACCAGGATCACGCTGATCTCGCGCAATGCCGCTGCTTCGGCTATCGACCCCAGCTGCATCGCCCACAGCACCAGAGCGTAGCTGAACAACACGCAAAACCCGACCGCCAATCCCAACTGCCACTGTTCACGCCAGAACAGCATGAACGCCGGTCGCTTGCGCACCAGTGCGAGCAACGGAAACGGCCAGGCGCTGAGCAACGTCACCCAGACCAGGTAATCCAGCGGATGCGACCAACGCCGCAGCGCCTGGCCATCGATAAAGGTGTAGCAGCCGATGCACAGACCGATCAGTGCTACCACCGGCAGCATCGACCAAGGCAAACGCGCGCCGCCACCGCCCTGCCACAGCAAACACAGCATGCCGAACGGGATCAGCAGGATTCCGAAGATCTGCTGATGGGTCAGCACTTCTCCGGCAAAGATCAGCGTCAGGGCCAGCACCACCAGCGGCGACAGTCCGCGCATCAATGGATAGACCAGCCCCAGATCACCGACCCGATAAGCCTTAATCAGCAAATAGCGATAGAGCAACTCGAACGCCGCCGACGCCAGGATCCACGGCCAGATTTCAATCGGCGGTAACGCCACGAAAGGCAGCATCAGGGCGACAAACAACATCGCCACGCTGTCCATGCAAGCCACGACCAACAACCGTTCCGCGCTGAACTTGATCAGCGTATTCCACGCCGCATGCAGCAACGCCGCCACCAACACCAAAGCCGTCGCAAGCACGGCACGCTCCTTTTGTTCATCATCCTCACCTGGCAGGAGCATGGTTTGCCGTGGAAGGCGTTCTTGAAATCGCCATCGCCGGCAAGCCTCGCTCCTGCAGGAAGCGGTCAGATAATTGATTCGTCATAAGTCAGCAGCTGTTTATACTGCAAGCGACCACGCCGCACTCAGTTGCGCACAGACTAATTCCAAAAAATTCTGCCTCGGCCGGCTCTCCTCGAGAACGGTCTCCCAGATTGAATGCAGTAACGCTGTCGTCAATGTATCGGGTTGACAAGCAAGTCATGAAATCACCGGACAGACCTCATGACATCCGTCAGAAAATCGACCGGGAACTTCGACGCATTCAGGACGCACTCTGTATGAATTTTCTACAGGGCATTTTATCCGCCCTCCAAAACTGCCTGAAATCCCCTAAACAGAGCCTTTCAACTCACAATCGAGCGCGACACCAAGCGACTTCGTGTTTGTGTTCCCAATTGATACACCGTGCTCTCGCCTGCCTTCGCCTCTCCTAAAGTGCTGCTTCCGAAACCGCTCTCAAAGGAAGAGAAACTCATGACTGTTATCAGCCCCGTACGCCCCCCCTCATCACCTCCCTCAAGCAGCCTGAACAACGCGACTCAAGGCTCACCGACAAGTCCCTCTGACGAAGATTGGGGCGACTTCATGCAAGGCACCCGGTGCAAAGGTGAAGGCCTGTGCGAAACGCTGGCGAGCTCGTCGACCGGCCGAGAGCTTTCGATCCGCCGTTATGAGAACGACGTGGTCGAAATGGACCTCAAGCGCCCTGATATCAAAGACCTTGTGCTAAGCGGCGGAGGGGCCAAAGGGGTCGCCTTCTCCGGAGCGGTAAAAGCACTGGAAGAAAGTGGTCATCTGGACAAAATCAGCAACCTGCGAGGTTCATCGGCAGGCGCCATTACTGCGGCGGTGCTCGCCTGCGGAATGACACACGCGCAAATCGACAAACTGTTGGACGACATCGATCTTGTGTCGCTGCTCGACAGCCAAAGCAAGGTGCTTGGACCGATTCAGCACCTCAGCTCCACCATTGGTAAAGGTGTCGCAAAGGCCCCGGGCAAGACTGGCAAAATCGGACAGCTGCTGTTCGACCTGCTGCCTCGACTTCAATCCAAAGGCAGGCCACTGGAGGCACTGGTCCGTGACAAATCGGTCGAGTCGATCCTGTCTCGCTTCAGCCAGGCCCCTAAAGATGATCAGCGGCAAATTTCGGAGGCAAGCAAAGCTTGCGTAGAACAAATAAAAACCAATCGCTACGTGACCTTTGGTGATCTGGCGACCCTGAGCAAGGACATGCCTGAAATCAAGCAACTGCACATCACCGGCACCGCCATGTTCGACGGGCGCCCGCAAATGGTGGTGTTCAATGCCAGCCTGACCCCGGATCTGGATGTGGCTCACGCAGCCCTTATTTCAGGTTCATTGCCCGTCGTTTTCCAATCACCCTCAGAACAAGGTCTGCCCTTCCAGGGTGAGGGAGAGCGAACTTCCTTTCAGGATGGCGGGATCATGCTCAACACTCCGGTCCTGGATCTATACGATATTCAAATCCCGATGAGCGCAATTCCCGAAAGAGATCAGTTGATTCTCAAATTCGAGAGCGAGAATGGCGGTAAAAAAAACGATAGCGGCACACTTCTTTCGAGAACGATCGACAAGGCCATCGGCGTGGACCACTCGGCCCGAGACGCACAAGAAGAGAAAGGCATCGTCGCGTTTAAAGGACAAACGGTGATCGTTCCCCTGAAGACCGATGAGGGCGACTTCACTACCCTGCTGGGAGGCACGGTCAACTTCAGCATGCCGAAAGAGCACAGAAACCTGCTGCAGGAAAAACTGCGCTCCAAAGTTGAAGAACACCTGAAAAGCCATGACCGCAGCGAAACGTACACCTTCAAATCCATTGGTAGCGCTCTACTGGCCCTTGATGATGCATTGTTCGATACGGTGGCGCTTGAACTGAACAGTGATCAATCATGTGAAGCGGTCATCAGTTTCCGGCAGAAAGCTCAACAGGCGCTGACTGATTTAAAGCACGCTCTGGATGTCGTCTCCAAAGCCAGAGACAAAGAAGACCCAGGCAAGAAGAACGCCACACTGGAACTCACCCCAGAACTGCGTGCAGTGATCAATGCCCTGGATCAGCTTGGCGACACACCGGAAAAAACCGATTGGCTGGCGAAAAAACTCAATCATGGAAACCACCCGGATTACATGGAGCTGCTCCAAGCCGTTAAACGCATGGATGCCGGGGCACCAGGGCAAAAGTCTGCTGTCATGACCAAAGCCATCGAGGAAATGAGCATCCGCGACATCAAAATCAAGAGCGAAAACTTCATTCGCGAAGTGCTCTTTCCCTCCCTGTATCGTGTTGGCCAGCCTGACTCGAACATCAAGCTGATAGGAGAGGCAATCATTGACTTGCGAGAAGCCAAGACCCCCGAGGATCAGGAGAGAGCAGGCAAACGGCTAATCGACAATTACATCTCGCGTAACTCTCTATTCTCGAGTTTTGTCAGCTCGACGACGGTTGAACAAACCCGAGCATGGCTGATTCCTGCCAAGTAACCGTACTGCACCGGCAGGCCGGGCAAGTGGATACCTCGCCCGGCCTCATCGCTTGGCGTCCTCGTCTGCGGTCGGCCGGGCTTCGCTTTTCTTCTCTTTAGGGGCG
The DNA here is from genome assembly GCF_949767765.1 of Pseudomonas sp. IT-P171. NCBI lineage: Bacteria > Pseudomonadati > Pseudomonadota > Gammaproteobacteria > Pseudomonadales > Pseudomonadaceae > Pseudomonas > Pseudomonas sp. IT-P171. The sequence continues at coordinate 139,900 of NZ_CATKQN010000002.1, read as the reverse complement.
CCGCTTTCACTGCGAATCTGCGCATGGCTGATCAGTGCAAAAATAAAGCTGCCGCCGATGATATTCCCCAGCAGCGTCGGACCGGCGAACACCAGCCAGAAATCCTTCCACGGCAGTTCCCCGGCAAAGACCAGATATGAAACCTCGGCTGAACCGACCACGATGTGGGTGAAGTCCCCCAGCGCCATGAAGTAGGTGATGAGGATGATGATCCACATCTTGGCGCTTTCCATGGATGGGATCATCCAGACCATGGTGGCGATCATCCAGCCCGAGACAATGCCCTTGGCGAACATCTGGCCGGCATCGTTTTCCATGACCTTGCGGCCGATGTCGAGGAAGGCCAGGTCAGTCTTGCTGTCGAAGATCGGCAGATGCAGCATCACATACGCCACCAGCAAAGTGCCGCAGAGGTTGCCCACCAACACCACCGACCACAACCGCAGCAAGCGGCCGAAGTTGGCCAGTGTGGGCTTGCTCATGATCGGCAGGACCGCCGTCAGGGTGTTTTCGGTGAACAGCTGCTGGCGGGCGAGGATCACCGCGAGAAAACCGGCGCAGTAGCCGAAACTGGCGATGACCTTGAAACCTTCGGCGTCCGGCAGGCGGGAATTGAGCAACCCCATGGCCATCAGCGACAGGCCCATGGTCAGGCCGGCGGCCAGCGCCGACCACCAGAGCGCGGCGATGCTGCGCTCAAGTTCCTGATCGCCCTGGGTGCGGATGATTTCGTGCAGCACCGCTGCGCGCGGAGGCTGGTTCTTGTCGACTTCGTGCTGCTCTTTCGCCGAGAGGTCGGGGGTCTTGCCGTCTTTGTGCGTGTCCATTGAAGCTCCTGAACCTGTGGCGTGTCATGTAGGTACGACACGTGGGGTCCGGCGCTGTTCAGTGGTCCGCTGAATCATCGTCGGCGGGTCGACCACTATCGCTAACAGGCTAGCTCCCACACTGGATCTGCGTCGTTCATAAAATCTGTGTTCACTGAAGATCTAATGTGGGAGCTGGCCTGCTAGCGAAGGGCGTACCGCCGACTCCATTAGCTGACGACGTCATCCTGAAACTGATCTTTGACGTACTTGATCTCGGTCCGGCCATGTGGCGCAGGCAAGCCGTCCTCACCCAGGTTGACGAAGACCATTCTCTCCACCGTCAGGATGCTTTTACGGGTGATCTTGTTGCGCACTTCGCAGGTCAGGGTGATCGACGTCCGGCCGAACTCGGTCGCGGTGATGCCCAGTTCGATGATGTCGCCCTGGCGCGAGGCGCTGACGAAGTTGATTTCGGAAATGTACTTGGTGACCACGCGCTGATTGCCCAGCTGGACGATGGCATAGATCGCCGCTTCTTCGTCGATCCAGCGCAACAGACTGCCGCCGAACAGCGTGCCGTTGGGGTTGAGGTCTTCGGGTTTTACCCATTTGCGGGTGTGGAAATTCATATTCACTCCTGACCGTCTTGCCGATTGATGCCGTCCATCATGGCAGAGCCCGGACTAGAGCTCTATCAAGCATCGACTATGGTCTCGATTACCGTTCGGACATTGACCTGCAGAAAGGCTTTGGAAGATCAGCATAGCCCGCTATAATCGCCACCGTTTCAAAACGGTCATCTCCAATTGATACCGTTTTCCCGCCACCTGTCCGAGGGGCGCTGCAGCAGGTTCGACCTGTCAGGCTCGGATGGGGCGTTGCCTGGCCACGGCCAGACACTAAACGCACAACGGCGCCCATTCGCATACATTACGAATGGAGGCTCATCATGAGCGCTGTTATCACGCCTGCAGATTTTAACGATTACAAAGTCGCCGACATGTCCCTGGCTGCCTGGGGCCGTCGCGAAACCATCATCGCTGAATCCGAAATGCCAGCCCTGATGGGTCTGCGCCGCAAGTACTCCGCCGAGCAACCGCTCAAAGGCGCGAAGATCCTCGGCTGCATCCACATGACCATTCAGACTGCCGTGCTGATCGAAACCCTGGTTGCCCTGGGTGCCGAAGTGCGTTGGTCGTCCTGCAACATTTTCTCGACCCAGGACCAGGCCGCTGCTGCCATCGCTGCTGCCGGTATCCCGGTTTTCGCCTGGAAAGGCGAAACTGAAGAAGAGTACGAGTGGTGCCTGGAGCAAACCATCCTGAAGGATGGCGCGCCTTGGGATGCCAACATGATCCTCGACGACGGCGGCGACCTGACCGAGCTGCTGCACAAGAAATACCCGGCGATCCTGGACCGCGTCCACGGCGTGACCGAAGAAACCACTACTGGCGTTCACCGCCTGCTGGACATGCTGGCCAAGGGCGAGCTGAAAATCCCGGCCATCAACGTCAACGACTCGGTGACCAAGAGCAAGAACGACAACAAGTACGGCTGCCGTCACAGCCTGAACGACGCGATCAAGCGCGGTACCGACCACCTGCTGTCCGGCAAGCAAGCGCTGGTCATCGGTTACGGTGACGTGGGCAAGGGTTCGGCCCAGTCCCTGCGTCAGGAAGGCATGATCGTCAAGGTTTCCGAAGTCGACCCGATCTGCGCCATGCAAGCCTGCATGGACGGCTACGAGCTGGTTTCGCCGTTCATCGACGGTATCAACAACGGTACTGAAGCCAGCATCGACAAGGCCCTGCTGGGCAAGATCGACCTGATCGTGACCACCACCGGCAACGTCAATGTTTGCGATGCAAACATGCTCAAAGCCCTGAAGAAGCGCGCTGTTGTCTGCAACATCGGCCACTTCGACAACGAAATCGACACCGCTTTCATGCGCAAGAACTGGGCATGGGAAGAAGTGAAGCCACAGGTTCACAAGATCCACCGTACCGGCCCTGGCGCATTCGATGCCCAGAACGACGACTACCTGATCCTGCTGGCCGAAGGCCGTCTGGTTAACCTGGGTAACGCCACCGGTCACCCAAGCCGCATCATGGACGGCTCGTTCGCCAACCAGGTTCTGGCGCAGATCTTCCTGTTCGGCCAGAAGTACGCCGACCTGTCGCCAGCCCAGAAAGCCGAGCGCCTGACCGTTGAAGTACTGCCGAAGAAACTCGACGAAGAAGTGGCCCTGGAAATGGTCCGCGGTTTCGGCGGTGTTGTGACTCAGCTGACCAAGACCCAGGCCGACTACATCGGCGTGACCGTCGAAGGTCCGTTCAAGCCGCACGCTTACCGCTACTGATAGGCGCTGACTGACCGCTCCCCCAGGAGCTGCCGCAAGCTGCGATCTTTTGATCCTTGAAAGATCGCAGCCTGCGGCGGCTCCTACGGGGGCCAGCATCCGGCTTACGAGTTCTAAAGGGTATTCCCATGTCCCAAGACCGCCGCTACAGCTTCGAGTTCTTCCCTACGAAGACCGACGCTGGGCATGAAAAGCTGCTCGCCACTGCTCGTCAGCTGGCCACGTACAATCCCGATTTCTTCTCCTGCACCTACGGCGCTGGCGGTTCGACCCGTGATCGCACGCTCAACACCGTGTTGCAGCTCGAAAGCGAAGTCAAAGTCCCGGCCGCACCGCATTTGTCTTGCGTTGGCGACAGCAAGGACGACCTGCGCGGCCTGCTGACTCAATACAAGGCTGCCGGCATCAAACGTATCGTTGCCCTGCGCGGTGACCTGCCTTCGGGCATGGGCATGGCCAGCGGTGAACTGCGCCACGCTAACGATCTGGTCGAGTTCATTCGTGAAGAGACCGGCGATCATTTCCACATCGAAGTCGCCGCTTACCCGGAAATGCATCCGCAAGCGCGCAATTTCGAAGACGATATCGCCAACTTCGTGCGCAAGGCCAACGCCGGCGCCGACAGCGCGATCACCCAGTATTTCTTCAACGCCGACAGCTACTTCTACTTCGTCGAGCGTGTACGGGCGATGGGCGTGAACATTCCGATCGTGCCGGGCATCATGCCGATCACCAACTACAGCAAGCTCGCGCGCTTCTCCGATGCCTGCGGTGCGGAAATCCCGCGCTGGATCCGCAAGCAACTGGAAGCCTACGGCGACGACACCCAAAGCATTCAACGCTTTGGTGAACAAGTCATCACCGAAATGTGTGAACGCCTGCTGCAAGGTGGCGCTCCAGGGCTGCACTTCTACACACTGAACCAGGCTGAAGCGAGTCTGGCGGTGTGGAACAACCTGAAGCTGCCGCGCTAAACATCGTTACAAGCAAGATCAAAAGATCGCAGCCTCGTTTCACTCGACAGCTCCTACAGAATGCGCAATCTCTTGTAGGAGCTGTCGAGTGAAACGAGGCTGCGATCTTTTGCTTTCAACGCGCTTTTATTGTGATGCAACACACGGAGATAGAGCATTCGCAGGCGGTTTCTGGCTCTTTCCTGTTTCTCGTCGTAATCTGAAGTCCATGCCATTGATCCCGCAGTTAATCGCCATGCTGGTTTTCACTTGCCTGAGCTTCGCCGCTCGGGGCGAGAAATTGCGCATTGTCACCGAACCATGGGCGCCTTACGTCTATGAGGAGAACGGTAAATCACTGGGGCTGGACTACGAAACCACGGCCATCGTCTTCAAGCGCCTGGGGATCGAAGTCGAATGGCAGTTCCTGCCGTGGAAACGCTGCCTGTCGATGCTCGAAACCGGCCAGGCCGATGGCGCGCTGGACATTTTTCACAGTGAAGAGCGCGACGCCACCCTGCTCTACCCCGGCGAACCGCTCTCGGAAGTCCAGTTCGTGATGTTTTACGCCAACGAGCGGCCTCATCCGTTTCGTACCCTGGACGACTTGAAAGGCCTGACGATTGGCACGTCCCCAGGCTATCTGTACAGCCCGGACTTTCGCGAATCGACACTGTTCACTCGCGAGCCGGCGCCCACTCACGAAGCCAACTTCGGCAAACTGGTGCGCGGGCGAATCGACCTGCTGATCACCGATCGCCGGGTCGGCCAGCATTTGCTCGACGAATTGAACATCCGCGACCAGATCAGCGAAAACCCGACCGTCATCAGCCAACAGAGCCAATTCCTGGCAGTTCGCCGCAATGCGGGCATGGACTTGCTGGTGCAACGCTTCGGCGCCGAACTCAAGCGGTTCAAGCGCGAGCCCGCCTATGCCGAACTGAGTGCCCGTTATGGCGCCGATCCGGCCGTCAGCAATCACGCTGCCGGGGCCACCGCCGTCCGCGAAAAAACCGTTGAGCAGCAGGAAAGCGGCGCGCAGTGATTGCTCTGTTATACTCCGGCCTTCCCGCCAGGCTCACGCCCGGACGCTCGGACTTGTTCAAGGCATCTCGACCCCGCTACAGCGCAGCTTTTCAGCCCGCGCGAGCGCTCCAGACGAGCTTTCAAGGCCCAGCAGGACCGGACGGGATTGCGTTCCTCTTAAACGCCATTCGCGCCAGGCAAGACTCCCATTGGGCCAAGCCCTAACTAAAACAGGATTACTCATGTCCTTTGCTTCCCTCGGTCTCTCCGAGGCTTTAGTCCGCGCCATCGAGGCAGCGGGCTATACCGAGCCTACTCCGGTGCAACAGCGGGCCATTCCCGCCGTGTTGCAAGGTCGCGACCTGATGGTTGCGGCTCAGACAGGTACTGGTAAAACCGGCGGCTTCGCCCTTCCGATTCTGGAGCGGTTGTTTCCCAACGGTCACCCGGACAAATCCCAGCGTCACGGCCCGCGCCAACCACGCGTGCTGGTCCTGACCCCTACCCGCGAACTCGCGGCTCAGGTTCACGAAAGCTTCAAGGTCTATGCCCGTGACCTGAAGTTCGTCAGCGCCTGCATCTTCGGCGGCGTCGGCATGAACCCGCAGGTTCAGGCCATGTCCCGCGGCGTTGACGTGCTGGTGGCCTGCCCTGGCCGCCTGCTCGACCTCGCCGGCCAAGGCAGCGTCGATCTGTCCCACGTGGAAATCCTCGTGCTGGACGAAGCCGACCGCATGCTCGACATGGGCTTTGTCCATGACGTGAAAAAGGTCCTGGCCCGTCTGCCGAGCAAACGTCAGAACCTGCTGTTCTCGGCGACGTTCTCCAAGGACATCACCGACCTTGCCGGCAAGCTGCTGCACAACCCGGAACGCATCGAAGTCACGCCGCCGAACACCACGGTCGAGCGCATCGAGCAACGCGTATTCCGTCTGCCTGCCAACCACAAGCGTTCGCTGCTGGCGCACCTGATCACCGCAGGCGCCTGGGAACAGGTGCTCGTGTTCACCCGCACCAAGCACGGCGCCAACCGTCTGGCCGAATACCTGGACAAACACGGCCTCACCGCCGTCGCGATCCACGGCAACAAGAGCCAGAACGCGCGCACCAAAGCCCTGGCCGACTTCAAGGCCGGTGAAGTGCGCATCCTGGTCGCCACCGACATCGCCGCTCGCGGCCTCGACATCGATCAGTTGCCACACGTGGTCAACTTCGAACTGCCGAACGTCGACGAAGATTACGTTCACCGCATCGGCCGTACCGGCCGTGCCGGTCGTTCGGGCGAGGCGATCTCGCTGGTGGCTCCGGACGAAGAAAAGCTGCTGAAAAGCATCGAACGCATGACCAAGCAGAAAATCGCCGACGGCGACCTGATGGGCTTCGATTCCAGCGCTGTAGAAGCCGAGAAACCGGAAGTCCGCGAGCGTCCGGATGTGCGTAACCCGCGCAACCCACGTGGCCCGCGCGGTGACGGTCCGAACGGCAGCGGCGGTGGCGGCGGTCGTAAAGACAAAGGCAAGGACAAGGGCGGCAAGGAAAAACCTGCAGCCACTGGCCGTGGCGATCGTCCGGCCCGTGAGCAGAAACCACGCGAAGGCACCCCGGCTCGCGAGCAACAGCGCCCGGCGCCACGCGCTGCCGCTGATCGCGCTCCGGACGAGTTCCTGGACGACGATATCGATAACTTCGGTAACCGCGTCGACTACGTGCCTCAAGCCAAACCGGCTCAGGGTCGTGGCCGCCGTCCGGGCGCTCCGGCACAAGGTTCGGCCGCTGGCACAGGTGCTCCGCGCACTGGCGGCAAGCCTCAGGGTCGCCAAAGCGGTCCGCGCAGCAGCGACGGCGCCACCACCGGCACGCCGCCGGCCAAGCGCAGCGGTCCACGCAACGGTGCTCCACGTGACGGCCAGGCCCGTCGCGAAGAAGGCCGCAACCGTCGCCCGGCGCGTGACGACCAGCCGCGTTCGGAACCCGCCGTGCAAAACCCGCGTGGTCCGGCACCGAAGATCATTCACAAGGAGTCGAAAACCGATCGTTTCCCGACTCCCGAACAACTTGATCAACTGCCAGGCCGTCCCCGTGGTGAGAAACCAGCATTGCTGACTCGCAATCGCTGATTTGACACTGCCATGAAAAATGCCCCGGATCTCGCGATCCGGGGCATTTTTTTATGTATCACAAATTGCTTTTTGTAGGCGCTGGCGAAGCCTGCGATCTTTTGATCTTGAAAGATCGCAGCCTGCGGCAGCTCCTACGACTGAGCATTACTTCGCTTTGACACCTTCAAACGAAACGTACAACTCGACTGCATCGGACGCTGGGCCCAGGTCTTTCTGCTTGCCGAAGTCGGAACGCTTGATGCTGGTGGTGCCCTCGAAGCCGGCACGGTAGCCGCCCCATGGATCCTTGCCTTCGCCCAGGAAGGTAGCCTTGACCACGACTGGCTTGGTCACGCCAAGGATGGTCAGGTCGCCGGTCACGTCGGCAGTGTCTTTGCCAGCGGCGTTTTTGCCGGTGGATTTAACGCTGGTGGAGACGAACTTGGCTTTAGACCCGTCCAGGAAGTCTTTGCTGGCGATGTGCTTGTCGCGCTCGGCATGGTTGGTGAACACGCTGGCGGTGTTGACGTTGAACTCGATCTTGCTCGCTTCCGGCTTGGCCGCATCGAAGCTGAACTTGCCGTCGATGTCCTTGAAGGTACCGGTGATGTAGCTGTAGCCCAAGTGGCTGATCTTGAAGTCAACGAAGGCATGCTGGCCTTCCTTGTCGACGACGTAGTCAGCTGCCATCACGTTAGCGGACAGCAGAGCCGAACCGATTGCCACAGCAGCGAGTGTTTTTTTCAACATGCTTTCTATTCCTTTGGAGTCGAGGTTGAACTTCAGGCTTTGCGGCCCAGCATACGAATGAGGGTCGCATCACGATCGATAAAGTGGTGCTTCAATGCTGCCAACGCATGGAGACCGGAAAAAATTACCAGTACCCACGCCAGATACAGATGGATCACACCGGCGGTGTCTGCCTGGTCCGGTATTCCGGACACCAGTGCAGGAACTTCAAACAGGCCAAACACCGGAATCCCGACACCGTCTGCGGTGGAAATCAGGTAACCGGCAATCATCACAGCAAACAGGCCGAGGTACAGGAACGAATGGCCGAACTTCGCGCCAATGCGCGTCAGACGGCTGTAGCTGTCGAGTGTCGGCGGTGGCGGACTGACAAAGCGCCACAACACACGCAGCAACATGACGGCAAACAGCACCAGGCCAATGCTCTTGTGCAGGTCCGGCGCGTCTTTGCGCCAGGTGCTGTAGTAGTCGAGACCGACCATCCACAACCCCAACGCGAACAGACCGAAGACCGCCAGCGCCACGCACCAATGCATGAAGATGCTGACCCAACCGTAGCGGGAAGAAGAGTTACGTAGCTGCATGCCCAAATCCTGTGAGAACTGCGACCAAGACTATCGAGTTATCTATCGATTTAAAGCGGAAAATTTCGCTTTGAAATATCGAGAAATACGATCAAGAGTCTGAAATGGGTGAGTTAAGGAAAGATTAAAGACCACTGAGTGAGAAATGATGACGTCCGAACCAAGAACACCTGCGCCATGAGATTTATTCGTTCTTTTCTTCAGGCAAAAAAAAACGCGGCATTTCTGCCGCGTTTCTTTAATCCCGAAGCTTACTGCGCCTTGGTATCTGTCGCCGCGGTCGCAGCGGGCTTGGTCGCTGGTTTCTTCGCCAGTTCAGCTTTCTTCACAGGCGCCTTGGCCGGGGCTTTTTTGGCGTCGGTTTTGGCAGCGGGCTTTTTCGCCGGCGCTTTGGCCGGAGCCTTCTTGGCTGGCTCGGCTTTTACCGGTGCGGCAGGCTTCGGCGCTTCCACTGGCGCAGGCGCCGGGGTTGGCACTGGAGCGAGTGTCGGTGCTGGCGGTGTTACCGGCTCGGGAGCCTTGACCGGTTCCGGCTTCTTGTCTTCATCGGAGGATCCACCAAACAGATTGCTGAAGAAGTTGCCCTTCTTCGCCGCCACTGCACCGGCCGCAACAGCTGTCGCTGCCGGAACCACTTTCGCCGGTTCAAACGACTTGCCTGCCGCCAGGTCTTCAACCTGACTGGCTGCGCGCTGACCGGTGCGCAATGCGCCCTCCAGCGTGCCTGGGTACAAGGTGTCGGTATGTTCGCCAGCGAACGCTACGCGTTGCAGCGGACGTTCCCACAGGCGCCAGTACTTGCTGATCTGGCCCGGGCCGAAGGCCAGGTAAGCGCCGCCCATCGACGGATCGGTGCTGTAGCGGCGGATTTCATAACCGGTGAACGAACCGCGTGCCTGTGGATAAAATGCGTGCAGACGAATCAGTACCTGATCGGCCATCTGCTTGTCGCCGAAGGCCTGCATCACCCGCGCATTGTCGCCGGACAGGTTGATCACCACGTTGGCACCACCCTTCAGGGCTGGCTCGACCCACAACATGCCCAGGCCGGTGTTGCTGTAGATCTCGCCGGACATGCGCGCCTTGCTTTCCCATACCGGCGTCTTGAACTTCAGCATGATCTGGTCGCGCCAACCGTAGTTGGTGCCTTTGATCGCGCCCAAGTGCTGGGCATCCAGCGCCGGGGTCATCTGGATCTTGTTCAGGGCGCGCAATGGCACGGCGACCACGACGTAGTCAGCCTGATAGCCAACGCTGCCGACTTTGACGGTCACGCCATCCTTGTCCTGGATAATGGCCGAGACCGGGGAGCTGGTCTTGATGGTTTTCAGCTGTTTGACGAAGGCTTGAGCCAGCACCGGACTGCCGCCGAGCAGGCGCGAAGCGCGCAGGTCACGATCGGACACACCGCGATAAACCCGGCTCTGTTGTGCGTAGTACAGCAGCGACAGGCGCGAAGGTTCGTCATAACGGGTACGAATTTGCTGATTGATCAACTGCCGAGCCGTGGCGGGCAACGTCAGTCGATCAAGCCAGTTGGAGACGTTGATCTGATCCAGGGCATGCAGCGTGCTGGTCGCGGCCGGGTTCTGCGGGTCTTCGATCGAGCGCGCCAGATCGTCCAGCGTCTTTTCGTAACGCTTGAGCGCGTCACTGGTGGCCGGTTCCTTGGTCGCCAGATCAGCGGCGGTGTAATACACGCCGTCGATCAGGTAGCTCGGCGTGCGCACGAATTCCGGTGCCGGCGTAGTGCTCAGCTTGAATGTCGAAACGTATTTGTTCAGCACCGGCTGGGTCTTGTCGTTGCCGATCCACTCGCTGGTGGCCATGCCGGAGCGGCCGCCCAGGCTCGGTTTGGCTTCCAGCAGCGTGACTTGCCAGCCTTTGTTCTGCAGTTCGTATGCCGCCGTCAGGCCCGAAAGCCCGCCGCCGATCACGATCGCTGTTTTATCCTTGGCCAGCGCAGACACGCTGAACAGCCCCAACATCACCAGCGCACAGGCGCGCAGCCAACCAGCAGACATTCAGCGAACTCCGGAAATACACGTAGGAAAAACGGTTTTGCGAGTCAGACGACTCAAAGAACCGCGAAGAATACGTTAGCCATCATTGGGCCGCCAGCGACGTCTATCGCCCTATACAAAGTAGCTCAATCGACACAATGGGTTGTTCCCGCGCGATGCATTGCATAGGCTTGCGCGATTGTATGTCCGCGCCTGTCGGCGGATCGCCTCGAGGAGACTGAACATGGGCCTGAACAATCAGTGGATGCAACGCGATCTCGCGGTGTTGTGGCATCCCTGCACCCAGATGAAAGACCACGAACAGTTGCCGCTGATCCCGATCAAGCGCGGTGAAGGCGTGTGGCTGGAAGACTTCGAAGGCAAACGCTACCTCGATGCCGTCAGTTCCTGGTGGGTCAACGTGTTTGGCCACGCCAACCCGCGCATCAACCAGCGCATCAAGGATCAGGTCGATCAGCTGGAGCACGTGATCCTCGCCGGTTTCAGCCATCAGCCGGTCATCGAGTTGTCCGAGCGTCTGGTGAAGATGACGCCCGAAGGCCTGACCCGATGCTTCTACGCCGATAACGGTTCGTCCTGCATCGAAGTCGCGCTGAAAATGAGCTTTCACTACTGGCTCAACCGCGGCCAGCCGAACAAGAAGCGCTTCGTCACCCTGACCAACAGCTATCACGGCGAGACCATGGCGGCGATGTCGGTGGGCGACGTGCCGCTGTTCACCGAGACCTACAAGGCGCTGCTGCTGGACACCATCAAGGTGCCAAGCCCCGATTGCTACCTGCGCCCTGAGGGCATGAGCTGGGAGGAGCATTCGCGCAACATGTTCGCCGCCATGGAGCAGACGCTGGCCGTGAACCACGACACCGTCGCGGCGGTGATCGTCGAGCCGCTGATTCAGGGCGCCGGCGGCATGCGCATGTATCACCCGGTTTATTTGAAGCTGCTGCGTGAAGCGTGCGACCGTTATGGCGTGCACCTGATCCACGACGAAATCGCCGTCGGCTTCGGCCGCACCGGGACCATGTTTGCCTGTGAACAGGCTGGCATCCGCCCGGACTTCCTCTGCCTGTCCAAGGCCCTGACCGGCGGTTACCTGCCGCTGGCGGCCTGCGTGACGACCGAAGACGTCTACAGCGCTTTCTACGACGACTACCCGACCCTGCGCGCCTTCCTGCATTCCCACAGCTACACCGGTAACCCGCTGGCGTGCGCGGCGGCCTTGGCGACGCTGGATATCTTCGAAGAAGACAACGTCATCGAAAACAACAAGGCGTTGGCCCAGCGCATGGCCTCCTCCACTGCGCACCTGGTCGATCACCCGAACGTCTCGGAAGTGCGCCAGACCGGCATGGTGCTGGCCATCGAGATGGTCAAGGACAAGGCAACCAAGGAAGCTTACCCGTGGCAGGAACGTCGTGGCTTGAAGGTGTTCCAGCATGCACTGGAACGAGGTGCTTTACTTCGACCGTTGGGCAGCGTGGTGTATTTCCTGCCGCCTTACGTGATCACGCCGGAGCAGATCGACTTCCTCGCGGAAGTGGCCAGTGAAGGGATCGACATTGCGACCCGCAATAGCGTGAGCGTCTCGGTGCCGAAAGACTTCCATCCCGACTTCCGTGATCCGGGCTAGAAGTCACCGAGAACCCCTGTGGCGAGAGAGCTTGCTCCCGCTGGGTCGCGAAGCGGCCCCGCTTATCCCTGGAAAGAAGAGGACTGCTGCGCAGTCCAGCGGGAGCAAGCTCCCTCGCCACAAAAAACCAGCCACATTTGCGACTTGATCCAACTTACTGATTCAGTAGAGACCCAGCATGAGACTGTCCCGCTTCTTTATCGACGCCCCCCTGAGCACCGGCGAGCACGAGTTGCCCGAGGCCCAGGCCCATTACATCAGCCGCGTGCTGCGCATGGCCGAGGGCGATGTGCTGCAATTGTTCGACGGCTCGGGCCATGAGTTTCGCGCCACGCTGGTGGAGGTTGGCAAGAAGCGCGTGGTGGTGCAGATCGATGAAAGCTTCACCGGTCAGGTCGAATCACCGCTTGCGATCCATCTCGGCCAGGGTTTGTCCCGTGGCGAGCGGATGGATTGGGCGATTCAGAAAGCCACTGAACTGGGCGTGACTGAAATCACCCCGATCTTCAGCGACCGCTGCGAAGTCCGGCTGAAGGACGAGCGCGCCGACAAGCGCCTGCTGCATTGGCGCCAGGTGGCGATCAGCGCGTGCGAGCAGTGCGGGCGTTCACGGGTGCCGGTGATTCATCCGCCGCTGTTGCTGGCGGACTGGTTGAAGCAGACCGAGGCTGAGTTGAAACTGGTGCTGCATCCGGTGGCTGAGCCGTTGGTGAGTCATGCCAAACCGACAACCTTGGCGTTTCTGATCGGGCCTGAGGGCGGGTTGTCCGACGCTGAAGTCGAGCAGGCCAAGGCTGGCGGTTTTCACGCCGCCCGCCTCGGTCCTCGCGTATTGCGCACCGAAACCGCACCCGTCGTGGCGTTAGCGGTGGCGCAACAACTGTGGGGCGACTTCTAGGTTCTGATCGTTCCCACGCTCCACGTGGGAACGATCTGTCCGCAACTACTGCACCGGATCACTCACCGGTTTGGCGATGATGGCTTTCAGCTCGCTGGTCATCGGGAATTCCAGGTTCAAGCCTTTGGGCGGGATCGGCTGTTGGAACCAGCGGTTGTAGATGCCGTTGATTTCCCCTGAGCTGTACAGGTCGGCCAGTGTGGAGTTGACCAGTGCCAGGAACTGCGGATCATCCTTGCGCACCATGCAGCTGTAGATTTCCCGCGACTGCTCCTCACCCACCACCACCCACTTATGCGGATCGCGGGCCTTCGCTCGTTCACCATAGAGCAGCGCGTCGTCCATATAGAACGCCGCCGCCCGACCCGACTGCAGCATCTGGAAAGCCTCGCCATGGTCCTTGGCGCTGATCACGAACATATCGATCTTGTGATCGACGTTGTAGCTCTTCAGAAACCGTTCATTCGTTGTGCCCGCGGTGGTCACGACGTTCTTGCCGCGCAGGTCAGCGAAACTCTTGATGCCGCTGTCCTTCGCCGTGAGCAACTGACCCTTCACGTAGATAAACCCGTAGGAAAACGCCACTTGCTGCATGCGCTCGGCGGTCACGCCGGTGGAGCCGCACTCAAGGTCGACCGTGCCGTTCTGCACCAGCGGAATGCGCGTTTGCGAGGTCACCAGGTTGTACTTCACCTGCAGATCCGGCAGTTCAAGCTTTTGCTTGATGCGCTCGACAATCTTGCTCGCCAGGTCCACCGAATAGCCCATCGGCTGCCCCGTGTGATCACCCACGTAGGAGAACGGCACCGACGCGTCGCGATAGCCCAGCGTGATGCTCTTGGCATTGGCAACCTTGTTCAGCGTACCGGTCAGTGGCGTTTCGTTGGCCTGGACCTGACTGGCGAGCAGCAGACCGAGGGTACAGCCGATCAACGTGTTTTTTTGCATTGTTATTCTCCGTTGTGGGTTGAGTGATTAGCGGCGCGCTGCGATCACGGTGATTTCTACCAGGACCTCGGGACGGGCCAGTTGCGCCTGCAAAGTCGTGCGGGTTGGCGCTTTGCCCGGTGACAGCCACTGCGACCAGACCTCATTCATGGCGGCAAAGTCGCGGCCAATGTCGTTCAGGTAAATGGTCGCGTTGAGCAGATGATCCTTGTCGCTGTCAGCTTCGGCCAGCAACGCATCAATCTTCGCCAGCACCTCGGCGGTTTGGCCAGTGACGTCGAGGCTGTCACCCGGAACCTGTCCCGAGAGAAACACCAGATCGCCAAAGATCACCGCGCCAGAGAGCCGGCTGTTGCTGTTGATACGGTTGATGCTCATCGGTTTTTCCTTTTCAAGTCAGGCGACGCGGGGGGCGAGGCCCTGCATTTCAATCGAGGGTGCGCGCCGGGCGATCAACTCGCTGAGCAACCGGGCGCTGCCGCAAGCCAGGGTAAAACCCAGGGCGCCATGGCCCAGGTTGAGCCACAGGTTGCGATACGCCGTGGCCCCGATCAACGGTACGCCGCTGGGGGTGGCCGGGCGCATGCCGGCCCATTCGATGGCGGCGGTGTAATCGCCGGCATTGGGTAAGGTTTCCTGCGCCTGGCGCTTGATCAGCGCCAGACGTTTGGGGTCGAGCGCCGGGTCGAAACCGACGATGTCGACCATCGCCGCCACGCGCAGTTGATCACCGATGCGGGCATAAACGATCTTGCGGTTGTAATCGGTGATGCTCAGCTCCGGCGCGCGATGTTCGGTGCGCACGGGCAAGGTCAGGCTGTAGCCCTTGAGCGGATACAGCGGCAGGTGCATGCCGGGCAGCGCCAGCGCCGGACTGCGATGACCGGCGGCGATCACCAGTTGCTCGACCGGCAGCACGTGCGAACCCATTTCTACAGCCTGCACCGCGCCATCCGCGTGGCGAATGCCGGTGACCTTGCGTCCCAGCAAAAACTCGCAACGCCCCGACGCCTGGAGCCGAGCCAGCAGTTGCTGGCAGAAAGCATGGCAATCGGCGACTTCTTCGTCGGGCGTATAAATCGCGCCCACAAACGGCGCCTCGGCAAGCGCAGGCTCCAACTGTGCGCATTCGGCACGCGACAGCACGTGCTGCTGTTGCGGATCGGCCAGGCCATGGCGCGCATGCTCAAAACTCGCGGCTTCACGAAACGTCACCAGTTTGCCGTTGCGCCGCCAGGCGAAGCCGTCGAGACGGTCTTCGTCCCGCCAGCCTTGCAGCGTGGACTGGCTCAGCAGCGCCAGACGCAGCAGGTGCGCGCCGTTGCGCTGATTCACAGAACGACGGCACGCCGCCAGGAAGGACGCCATCCAACGCCATTGCGCCGGGTCCAGGCGCGGACGCAACTTCAGCGGCGAGTCACCGCGCAGCATCCAGCCAAGCGCCTGCAACGGCACACCGGCATCGGCCAGAGGCGCGACGTAACGGTAGGACAACTGGCCGCCGTTGGCGAAACTGGTCTCGCTGCCCAGCGAATCCCGGGCTTCGATCAGCGTCACGTCGATGCCGTCGCGAACCAGTGCGTAAGCCGTCGTCAGGCCGATGACGCCGCCACCGATGATGCAAACCCGCTGAGCCATGTCTGTCCTTAACCGTTGTTGAAACAGGCTTCAGGTTAGGACCAGGTGACAGACCTTGAACAATGCATAAAGATGCCTGACCCATAAACAAAGGTTATGGACTTGCCATGCGACTGCGACACATCGAGATTTTCCAGGCCATTCGCCAGACCGGTTCGGTCAGTGGCGCCGCGCAGTTGCTGCACGTGTCGCAGCCGGCGGTGAGCAAAGTGCTGCAACACGCCGAGCAGCAACTGGGCTTCCCGTTATTTCTGCGGGTGCGCGGTAAATTGCAGGCCACGCCCGAAGCGCTGGAGCTTGAGCGCGAAGTCGACAAGGTCACCGAAAGCCTGCAAGGCGTGCGACGTCTGGCCCAGAGCCTGCGTCGCGAGCCGGGTCACAGCGTGAGGATCGGCGCGATCCCGGCGCTGGCCTTGTCGCTGCTGCCGCCGGCCATCAACGAGTGGACGCAACGCTACCCGGACATTGTCTGCGAGCTGTCGAGCGCCCACAGCCGTGAGTTGATGCAGAATTTGTTGATGCGCGAAGTGGATGTCGCGCTGACGTTGCAACCTCCGGATCATCCGGGCCTGAAGGCGCAGCCCCTGGCCTGCGGGGTGTTGGTGGCGCTGGCGCCGTTGGGCTATTGGACCGACGACGCCTTGGGCCAACCGTTGCCATTGATCGAACTGGCCGGTGCGCCGCTGATTGGCCTGTCCAGCGCCGACCCGCTGGCGGCCAGGCTCGACAGCTACCTTGAGGCGGTCGAGCCGCCACCACGGGTTCGCATCGCCGTGCAGACCTATTCGCTGGCGCGGGCGATGGTTGAATCCGGTGCCGGGCTGGCGGTGATCGATCCGTTTACCGCGCTAGGCGCGTCCCCCGCCACCACGGCGATTCGACCTCTGGCACCCGCGTTACCGATCACGTTGTATGCGGTGACTCGCGCCGACGAACCGCCGCCCCATACCTTGAGCGACCTGTTGCAGGTGTTCAGCCGACGGGCGCAGGCACAACTGGACCGCCTGTGCCACTGAGGGAGCATGCCTGCTCGCGAATGCGGTGGATCAGTCAGCGATGATGTCGACTGACCTGGCGCTTTCGCGAGCAGGCTCGCTCCCACAGGTTTTTCATATAGCTGCGGTGCGATCTACAAGACATAAAACATAATCGCCACGAAGTGCAGCAGACTCCCGGCGATCACGAACAGATGCCAGATCCCGTGGGCATGGCGCAAACGACTGTCCAGCGCAAAAAAGATAATGCCCACGGTGTACAACACGCCGCCCGATGCCAGCCAGGCAAAACCTGTGCTGCCCAGCGCCGCCAGCAAAGGCTTCACCGCCACCAGCACGATCCAGCCCATCACCGCGTAAATCACGATCGACAGAATCCGCGCTTCCGAACGCGGCTTGATCTCCTGCAGGATGCCGATCAACGCCAGCCCCCACACAATCCCGAACAAGGTCCAGCCCCACGGCCCGCGCAGGGTTACCAGGCAGAACGGCGTGTAACTGCCGGCGATCAACAGATAGATCGAAAAGTGATCGACCTTCTGCATGATCGCTTTCTTGCGCCCGCGCACGCTGTGGTAAACGGTCGATGCGCTGTAAAGCACCATCAAGGTAAATCCGTAAATCGCCACGCTGACAATCTTCCACGGGCTGCCGTCCATGCTGGCAATCACCAGCATCCACACCACCCCGACCATCGCTGCCACCGCACCGACCAAATGCGTCCAGGCGTTCAATCGTTCCCCGTGATACATGTGTTGCTCACCTCAAGATTCGTTGCAACTTCGCGTAAGGCTCACGCCTGAAGGTTAAAAGCGCAATGTTTCAAAACACAAATCCCCCAAGAACCCACATACGTGCACAATCGAGCCATTCGAATAAGAGTCCGGCCCATGCTGATAGACGAAGAGTTGACCCTGAAAAAACTCGAGGTGTTCCTCGCCTTCATGCGCTCCGGCAATCTGGCTCGCGCCGCCGCCGAGTTGCAAACCAGCAACGTCAGCGTGCATCGGGCGATCCATTCCCTGGAAAGCGCCCTGCGTTGTCCGCTGTTCAAACATGAAGGGCGCAACCTGACGCCGCTGGAAAGCGCTTATGTGCTGGAAGAGCGAGCGCAGAAGCTGATTCAGGACGTGGTCGAAACCGTGCGCCTGACCCGCGAAGCCGCTGGATTTTCCGCTGAACGCTTCAAGTTGGGCTCGCTGTATTCGCTGACGGTAAAGACCGTGCCGCAACTGATCATGGGTTTGAAAATCCGCCGCAGCGAACTCAACATCGACTTGATCCTCGGTTCGAATTTCGATCTGTTGTACAAACTCAAGAACATGGAAGTCGATGCGATCCTGGTGTCTTTGGACGACAGCGTGAACGACCCGGATTGCGAGCAGATTCCGTTGTTTTCCGATGACATCTTCCTGGCGACCCCGGCAGACTCGAAGTTTGCCCAACGCACCGAAGTGGATCTGGCCGAGGTCCGCGACGAGACGTTCATCACCCTGACCCAAGGCTTCGCCACGCACCAGGATGGCAATCGGGTGTTCAAGCAAGCGGGGTTCGAGCCGAAGGTGGCGATGCAGGTCAACGACATTTTCACCCTGCTGAGCATGGTCAGTTCCGGGGTGGGTTATGCGTTGCTGCCGGGGCGGATTGCGGCGGTGTATGAGAACCGTGTGAAGCTGATTCCGTTGCAGGAAAAGTATCGGTTGCAGCAGCACATCGGCGTAGTGTTTTTGAAAGCCAAGGAGCGCGATCCGAATCTGCTGGCGTTGTTGGCGGAGTGTCGGATGTATGCCAATCGCCAGATTTGAAACCGCGGCGCGGCCTTCGCGAGCAAGCCCGCCCCCACAGGAGAATGCATTCCAATGTGAGAGCAGGCTTGCTCGCGAAGGCGTCCGAAAATGTCAGCCCATCAACCCGCGCATGATCAGATACAACAGCGACGGCCCAAGTAAACAGCCTAGGGCGGTGTAGAACGCCGCCGTCAGGCAACCATACGGCACCAGTTTCGGATCCGTGGCGGCCAAACCGCCGGCCACACCGCTGGAGGTGCCCATCAATCCGCCGAAAATCACCGCACTGCGCGGGTTGTTCAGCCCGATCATCGGGGCCACGAACGGCGTCATCACCATCACCAGGATGGCTTTGATCAGCCCCGCCGCAATCGACAGCGCCATGACCTCGGAACTCGCACCAATCGCTGCCCCGGTCACCGGTCCGACGATGTACGTCACCGCGCCAGCACCGATGGTAGTCAAGCTCACCGCATCGGTGTAACCGAACGCCATCGCCACCGCGACACCGGCTATGAACGATGTTCCGACGCCGACGAACAACGCCAGCACACCGACAAAACCGGCACGCTTGAGCTCATCGACACTGACACCGAACGCCGTGGCGACAATCGCGAAATCACGCAACATGGCGCCGCCCAGCAGGCCGATGCCCGACAACAACGGAATGTCCACCACGCCTTTCTGGCCACCGGTCAGCGCGCCCCCGATATAAGACAACAACAACCCCAGCAGAATGGCGATGGCCGAGCCGTGCAGGCGACCTTTGGTGAATGTATTGGAAATCCAGTAGGACACCCACATGGTCACGCCGACAATCAGAAAGCCGCTGATCAGGCCGTAACCGGTAATTACCTTCATCATCGATTCGTACATGGCGATCACCCTACCGTCTTCGGAGGAATGACCGAGGCGGGTTCCTTGTTGCCGATGCGTACCAGCACCGGCACCAAGGCAAAGGCGATAACCACCGCTGCCGTCCCCGCCAGGATCGCCATCGGCCCACCCTTGAGTGCGCCATAGACGTTTTGTTGTGCCGCCATGGCGACGACGATCGGGATATAAATTGCGCTCCAGAACTCCACGCCCTGCTCTGTCTTGCCTTTGAACCAACCACTTTTATTCAGGTAACTGCCGAGGCCGATCAACAGCAGCATCGCAATACCTACACCGCCAACGTTGGCCGGTACACCAATCAGCTTGCCGAGCAGTTCACCGACAAAAATACCCACCAGGGTACAAAAGGCGAGAAACGCCACACCGTAAATAATCATTGTTGTTGTCCTCAAAGTGCATCGTCGAATGTTGTTTTTGTTGTTCGAAGGCTTGAGTCGATGGTCTAGGGTTGGCGGCTTCCCTCCTCACGCAACAGCGCCTGCAAGGTATCGAGGCGAGCACCGTCGAAGGCAATCACGGTGCCCTGCTCGAACACCCGGCGCGCCAGCCCGGTCAGCACCGCGCCGGGCGGCAGTTCAATCTGCAGACGTACGCCGCGCTCGTAGGCGCTTTGCACGGTGCCACGCCAATCGACGACGCGGCACATGTTAAAAGCGAGGTCATCGCGCAAGGCTTCGGCATTGATGATTGGCCGGGCGCGACTGCCACTGAGGTAACCCAGAGCCGGCGTTTTCAGCGACACCTTGGCGAATGCATCCGCCAGCGTTTTAGCGGGCGCATCCAACAGTGGGCAATGCGACGGCACACTGACGGCGAGTCGTTTGGCCAGGCCTGCACCGCGACCTTTTGCCAGCTCGGCGACGGCTTTCATCGCGCCGTCGCTGCCGGCAATCACCACCTGGTTATCGGCATTGATGTTGGCCAGGTAAACCGGCGTGTCGACGCTGTGAACCTGCGCCAGCAAGCCTTCCACTGTGGACAAATCGAGGCCGATGATCGCGGTCATGCCGTAGCCCTGTGGATAAGCCTGCTGCATCAGTTCACCGCGCAGGCTGACCAGATGCAACGCATCGCTGAAACCCAAGGCACCCGCCACCACAGCCGCCGGATAGGCGCCAATGGACAATCCCGCCACGTAATCCGGCGCCATGGATAACTGGCGCGACGCGGCGACACCCGCGATCAACAGGCAAAGCTGAACCGCCCGTGTCGACTTCAACGCTTCGGCAGAATCCAGCAGCAACGCCTCTTCACCGAGCACGTTACTCGCCTCGTTCACCGTTTCGCGAGGCAAACGATGGAGCATGCCCGGCTGCTGCGCGCCCTGGCCGGGGAACACCAGCAAACTGCTCACGCTGCTTGCTCCCACGGATCAATGACCAGGCAGGCCTCGCGGGCGTTTTTCAGCAAAACCCGACGGGCAGGACCGGCCCATTCGCGCAGGGCGACGGCGCCGAAAGGCGTTTGCAACTGCATGTCCACTTGGCACACAGCCGCGTCCAGAATCTTCACCAGCGCCTGCGCTTTCAATCGGTCGAGCGGTTGCGGCGTGCGCAGGATCAAGTCGAGATCGCTGCGCTCATGCAAGGCCTGAAAACCGCTGGCCAATTCAAACCCGGCGCTGCCGCTGACGCCCCACGCCCAACCATAATCATCCAGCAGTGGCCGCAGCTGAGTGAGGGCGTGGACTGCCGGCAAATCCCGGTCAATCGAGACATGACAAAGTGCTTCGGGTGTGACGCGACGCGAAATCGTATCGATCGACATCACTGTTGCAAAGCGCTGTTCACGTAACCGCCCACGCACCCCGACCGCGATGAAATCCGGCGCACTCAACGCACGCCGAACCACCACCGGCTGACCCGCGCTGATCGACTCGACCACCCACGCAGGCGCGTCCACCGGCAGCTGCTCTGGGGTCATGCCCCAGAGCAGGTCGTGGGCCAGAAAGGTATTCACCACTGCTCTCTCAGCAGTTGGCGAACGTTGCTCGAGGCCGCGCGATTGCTCGCACCCAAGCGGCCGCTCAAATCGCGACCGCTTGCGGCGACATCGCCAATCGCCAGGCCCAGGCACTCAGTCACACGCGCCAGATCGGCGGCCGTCGGCTGCTCGATCTGTTCAACCGACAAGGTTTCCCAAAGCAAACCCAGACTGGCGTAGCTGTCGATGTCATACGCCATCGGTGGCACGCTGGCAGCCAGCGCTTCCAGCTCTTCGACGCTGCGCAAGGTCACCCGCGCCGCCGAAGCCTTGCCCATCGCATGCACCATAACGCCTGGATCACGCAGCGCGATCAACCGATTGGCCTGATACCCATGGGCCAGGAATGCCCCGGACATTGCCTTGCCCACCAGCAAACCGATCACCGCGTGGCCAGCCAATCGGGCACGGGCATAACTGTCTGCCGCAGCGGCCAGTGCCTGATGAATGCCGAGTGCTTCTTCGCGCCGACCGTAGGCCTGACTCGGCACATCGATGATCGCGATCACGGCGCGCTTGTGCGGTTTATCAACGTCAGCCGTGATGACTTCATCCACCGCCCTGGCCAAACCCCAGCCTTCCAGCAAACCCACCTCGCCGTTGCGAGCGCGGACAAAGCGGTTGTCGGGATCCGCCACCACCGCAATGAACCGAACCGACTGATCACCCAACACACCGTCGGCCACCTTCAACGAAGCAGGCAAACCTTCGACTGGTGTCGCGCCCGCACTCAAGGCATTGAACCAGCTCAAACCTCTCAGGGAATACGAATTCATGAGCGCTCTCCTTGATACAGATCGCGAACCGTCGCCGGATCGATTTGCGGCGTGGCGTCCAGACGGGCCAGCCGTTGCAGGAACAGATCGGCCTGACGACTGCGTTGTTGCGCTGGCAGGCCTTGTTCAAGCAACTCACTGACCTGCTGCTGAATCTGCGCCACGTCGTCAGCCACAAAACGATCCGCCAGACCGCTGGCAAAACGTTGCTCGCCGCCGGTCAGGCTCCAGATGAAAGGACGGTCGCGGGAGTCGTACTCCTCAAGCCCCGCTTCCTGTTCGATCACTTGTGGACCGTTCAGGCCAAGACGCGCTTCCTGGGTCACCAGCAAATAGCTGCACAACCCGGCGGCAATCGACATCCCGCCAAAGCAGCCCACGCTGCCGGCCACGACGCCGACAACGGGTTGGTACTGGCGTAAATCGACGATCGCCGCATGAATATCGGCAATCGCCGCCAGCCCGAGGTTGGCTTCCTGCAACCGCACGCCGCCCGTTTCCAGCAACAACACGGCGCGGGTCGGAATCCCGTTGCGGTTGTCTTCGGCAGCCAGTTCCAGCGCGCCGGCAATCTTCGCCCCGCCGACTTCGCCGAGGCTGCCGCCCTGAAACGCGCCTTCGATCGCCGCGATAACCACCGGCATACCGCCGATGCTGCCCTTGGCAATCACCACGCCGTCATCGGCTTGCGGCACCACGCCCTGACGCGACAACCACGGCGACATGATCCGTTGGAACGGGTCGAGCAATTCGCGGAAGGTGCCGGCATCGAGCAAGGCTTTCGCCCGTTGCCGCGCACCGAGTTCGACGAAACTGTGTTTATGCAGGAGGTCTGCGCTGTCAGTCATGGCCGATCTCCTCAAAGCCTTGTTCCAGACGCAAGCGCACCACGCCGGGGGTTGCGCCGAAGTCGTGGATATCGATGGCCATCGCTGGCGGGACCTGGCCGTCGAACATCCGCGCAAACAGATGCTGCCAGCGTTGTTCGGCGCCATTGACCGAGGTCTGCACCTTGATGGTCAGCTTGCCGGCCTGACCCGGTTCGATCAGCACTTCCAGATCGCCAGAGCCGACACAACCCACCAGGGTGCGGCCACGTGGCGGCTGCCCGGCGGGGAATTCAAAGGATAAGGTTTCCATCAGAAAGCTCCGGACTCGATGCGATCGATAAACAGGCAGGCGGCGAGTAAATCCGCTGCACCGCCGGGCGACGCATTCAATGCGATTAATTGTTCGTCCAGTTCGTGCAGACGGCGACGACCGGCGAGGCTGGCGCTGCCGCCGGCATCGAGTACCGCCTGGGCGCCGAGTTGCATGGTGTGCAGGCCGTGTTCGCCGGCGCGGTAGAGCACGCAGGTGTCGCTCAGTTGAGTCATGATCGCCAGCAACGCATCGAGCCGGGCGTTCTGTTCACCATGGCCGGCGGCGCGGCTGATTTTGAGTTGCGGCAGTGCGCGTTGCAGCACTGAAGGAAAGCCCAGTTGCGCCTCTTCACGGGCACCGCGCGCGCCGTAACGTCGGGCGACTTGGGCACCGTGGCTCAGAGGCCTTGGAGCGTAACGATCGTCGAACAGCGCGAGGCGAGCGGCGCGCAACGTGACCGAGCCTGGGCCCCTGGACTCAGGTTCAAGCGCCGCCGCCGCGGCCAGCAATCCCAACGCCCAAATCGCGCCACGGTGGGTATTCACCCCATTGGTGGTGGCGAGCATCGTTTGCTCCCCTTCCCGGCCAACTCGGCCGAGGGCCTCACGCAGCGGCAAACCCACTTCGCCAATTTCGATAGCCGCTTGCGCCATTTCCTTGAACGCTGGCCACAACGACAACGCCGAAGCGTGCATCAGCCCAAGGTGCAAATCGGTATGCGCGCCGTTGCCACGACGATCGACCAGCGCCGGTTTCGGCGACAAATCCGCTTCGTCGATCAGCGCATCCACCGCCAGGTCCGCCAGCCGCTCGGCCAGGGTTAAGGTTTTCGGTTGCAGGTTGAAGGCGTGCATTACCAGCTCCTGAATTTGGCGGGCGGGTTGTAGAGGCCACCGGACCACTCGACCAGATCCGCCACGCTTTTGGCGGCGAGCAATTCGCGGGTGGCGTCGGTGCGACGGATGCCGAGGTCTTCGGGCAAGGCGATCAAGCCTTCACGGCGCATGCGGGCGGTGTCTTTCGGGTTGTGACGCAAGCCGATCACGGTCACGCCAGCGACAGCGGCGATCATCGCCTGACGCTCTTCCAGCGAACGCGCCTTGTACAGATAGGCGATGCCCTCTTCGGTCAGCAGGTGAGTGACGTCGTCGCCGTAGATCATGATCGGCGCCAGCGGCATGCCGCTTTTCTTCGCCACTTCAATCGCATCGAGGGTTTCGACGAAGGTCGGTTTGCCACCTTCCTGGAAGGTCTCGACCATTTGCACCACGAGTTTTTTGCCGCGTTCGAGCAAGGGCTCCGGCGCGTCACCGTGGCGCATGTCGAGCCAGGCCGGAGTGCCATGTCGGCGACCGCGCGGGTCGTGGCCCATGTTTGGCGCACCACCGAAACCGGCGAGGCGACCACGAGTCACGGTGGAAGAATGGCCGTCGCCATCGACTTGCAGAGTCGCACCGATGAACAGGTCGACCGCGTATTGCCCGGCCAGTTGGCTGAACATTCGGTTGGATCGCAGCGAGCCGTCGCGACCGGTGAAGAACACGTCCGGCCGCGCGGCGATGTAGTTTTCCATGCCCAGTTCGGTGCCGAAACAATGCACGCTTTCGACCCAGCCGCTTTCGATGGCAGGAATCAGGGTTGGATGCGGATTGAGCGTCCAGTTGCGGCAGATCTTGCCTTTGAGGCCGAGGGATTCGCCGTAGGTCGGCAGGATCAATTCGATGGCGGCGGTGTTGAAGCCGATGCCGTGGTTCAGCGACTGGACGTTGTGTTTTTCGTAGATCCCGCGGATCGCCATCATCGCCATCAGCACGTGCACAGGCTTGATATGCCGGGGGTCGCGGGTGAACAGCGGTTCGATGTAGAACGGCTTGTCGGCCACCACCACGAAATCGACCCAGGAGGCGGGGATGTCGACGCGTGGCAAGTCAGTAACGTCGTCCACCAACTGATTGACCTGAACGATGACGATGCCGTCGCTGAACGCCGCCGGCTCGATCAGCGCCGGCGTGTCTTCGGTGCTGGGGCCGGTGTAGATGTTGCCGGCGCGGTCGGCCATGAAACCGGCGGAGAGCACGACGTTGGGAATCAGGTCCACCACCAACCGTGCGTAGAGCTCGATGTAGGTGTGGATCGCGCCGATTTCCAGCAGGCCGTCTTCCAGCAACTGGCTGATGCGCAGACTCTGGGTGCCGGCAAAGGAAAAGTCGAGCTTGCGGGCGATGCCGCGTTCAAACAGGTCCAGGTGTTCGGAGCGTCCGACGCTGGGCATGATCATGTGCAGGTCATGCAGCTTTGTCGGATCGGCTTTTGCCAGTGAGCGCGAAAGGAAATCCGCCTGCTTCTGGTTGTTGCCCTCCAGCACCACACGGTCGCCAGGCAGGATCAACGCTTCGAGCGCCGCCACGATGTTGTCGGTGGGCAGGACCACACCGTCGGCCAGGCCCTTGACCAACTCGAGGCGCCGCTGCTTTTCGCTGCGCCGCCGCGTCCATCGCGAGTCGGGGGATATTGTTGTTGTCATGACCACTCCACGGGTTCGCTGTCGTGGGGGTCACCTTAGGAGTGTTGGGTGGGGGGCATCAATCAAGCAGAGAGACGGATCGTTACGGTCACCGTAACGAACACTCCCCTTGTGGCGAGGGAGCTTGCTCCCGCTCGGCTGCGAAGCAGTCGTAAAACATTGCACGCGGTATACCTGATTTACCTCGGTCGCAGGTCTTGGGGCCGCTTCGCGCCCCAGCGGGAGCAAGCTCCCTCGCCACAGGGGCCGATCAGGCGAGCCCGGCACTCACAAGCAACTCCTCCAGCGCCAGCAAGTCCGGCACCTTGGCCACTTGATCACCCACTTGCACTGCCGCCTGCTCCAGCGCACACAGCGGCACATCCACATAGCTCAATTGGCTATCGAGCTTGTAAGACCGCGGAATCCCCTGCACCAGCAACGCCATGAATTTCAGCTCCGGCCGCCCCCCCAGCGCATTGAGAATCACAATTCGCGCCCGTTCGCCGATGACGATTTTCTGCCCGCAGGCCGACTCGAAACTCAGCAACGGAATCTGCCGGTCCCGCCACGTTACCCGCCCCAGATACCACGGCGGCGAATCGAGATCGAACGCTCCCGCTTGATAGTCGATCAGCTCTGCAATCGCCACGTTGGGCAAAATCAGATTGCGGTCAGCCAGGGGCAGCAGCAGCCCGGTGAGGTTGCTGGTGCGGTGTTCAAGCATGGGTTTTGCTCCACAGCGCGATGCTTTCGAGCAGCACCGATTCCTGGTACGGCTTGCCGAGGTAGTCGTTGACGCCGATGGCCATGGCGCGGTCGCGGTGTTTCTGGCCGGTGCGCGAGGTGATCATGATGATCGGCAAGTGCTGCAAACGTTCGTCCGCACGCACTTGGGTCGCCACTTCGAAACCGTCCATGCGCGGCATTTCAATGTCCAGCAGCATCAGGTCCGGCATGTGTTCTTCGAGCAGCAACATGGCATCGACGCCATCCTTGGCCGTCAGTACGTTCATGCCGTGGCGTTCGAGCAAACGGCTGGTGACCTTGCGCACGGTGACTGAGTCGTCGACCACCAACACCAGCAACGGCTTGTGCGGCTCGGATTCTGCGTCCTGCCTCAGCGGTTGTTGCGGCACCCGCGCCTGCATCGCGCGGATCGGCGCCAGCAGATCGAGAATCAGCACCACCCGGCCATCGCCGAGGATCGTCGCCCCGGACAACCCCTGCACCGCCGCAAACTGCGGGCCGAGGCTTTTCACCACGATTTCCCGGGTACCGGCCATGGCATCGACCTGCACCGCGATGTGCCGTTCGTTGCATTGCACCAGCAACACCGGCAACGGCAGGCTTTGGCCCAGCAGTTTCGGGCGGGTGCTGGTTTTCAGCAGTTCGCCGAGGTAGCACAGTTCATAGTGCTGCCCGGCGTATTTGTAGGTCGGCGGATCGAGCCGGTAATGCCCTTCGAGTTCGTTGGGCAGCACCCGCACGATACCGTCGATGGTGTTCAGCGGGATCGCATATTGGTCCTCACCGCACTGCACCATCAGCGCCCGGTTGACCGACACGGTGAACGGCAGCCGAATGCGGAAATGCACGCCCTGCCCCGGCACAGAGTCGATGCTCATGCTGCCGCCCAGCTGTCGCACCTCTTCGTGGACCACGTCCATGCCCACACCACGCCCGGAAATCTGGGTGATTTTTTCCGCCGTGGAGAACCCCGGTTGCAGGATGAATTGCAGCACGTCGCGGTCGCTGATATCGCTGTCCGGGGCCAGCAAACCGCGCTTGATTGCCTTGCGCCGTACCGCGTCCAATGGCACACCGGCGCCGTCGTCGCGGATGTCGAAAATGATGTCGCCGCCTTCGCGCGACAGGTCGAGGGTGATCCGCCCTTGCGCCGGTTTACCGGCCGCGATGCGCACCTCCGCGGATTCCAGGCCATGGTCGACGGCGTTGCGCAGCATGTGTTCCAGCGGCGCGGCCATGCGTTCGAGGACGTTGCGATCCATCTCGCCTTCGGCGTTGCCGACGATGAATTCCACGTCCTTGCCCAGTTCGCTGGAAACCTGGCGAACGATGCGTTTCAAACGCGGCAACATCCGCTCGAACGGCACCATGCGCGTACGCATCAGGCCTTCCTGCAATTCGGTGTTGATGCGGCCCTGCTGTTGCAGCAGGTTCTCCGCGTCCTGGTTGCGCCGGTCGAGGGTTTCCTTGAGGTCGAGCAAGTCAGAAGCGGACTCGAACAGCGCCCGCGACAGTTGCTGCAACTGCGAGTGACGATCCATCTCCAGCGGGTCGAATTCTTCGTAATCCGAACGCTCGGCGTCGACTTGCTGACGGCTGAGAATCCGCCCCTGGGTTTCGGTATCGAGCCGGCGCAGTTGATCACGCATGCGCTCGATGGTGGTTTCCATCTCGTTCAACGCCACGCGCGCATCGTTGACCTGTTGTTCGATGCGGCCACGGAAGATCGAGGTTTCCCCGGCCAGGTTGACCAGGTCGTCGAGCAATTCTGCCGAGACCTTGACCATGTCGGCACCGGCATCGACTTGTGGCGCAAGTGGCTCGACCTTGGGTGCAACCGTTGCGGCAACCGGTGCTTCCGGCACCTCCGGATGGCTGAAATTGCGGATCGCATCGATCAGTCGATCAGCGGGCGGCAACGGTTGACCGGCGCGGGTGGCGTCGAGCATCTGCGCCAGTCGGTCATGGCTGCTTTGCAACAACCCGAACAGCGCTGCCGTCGGTTTCAGCGTACCGGCGGACAAACCTTCGTAGAGAAATTCCAGTTCATGGGCGAGGTCGCCGATCGGGCCGATTTCCACCATCCGTGCACCGCCCTTGAGGGTGTGCAGGTCGCGCAGCAGGGTTTCCATTTCCTGGCGATTGGAAGGTTCTGCCTGCCAGCGCACCAACGCCGCGCCGGAGTTTTCGATGATGTCGAAACCTTCCTCGAGAAAGATTTCCAACAGTTCAGGATCATGCCCTGGCGAATCCTCGGCTCGCGCAGCCTCGACGGTTTCAGGCGCGTTGGCGTTGCCTTGGCGGAACTCGCGGATGGCGTCGATCAGCTCGCCCGGATCACCCAGCGGTTTCTGGTGCTGTAATTGCTCAAGCAACTGAGCCAGCCGCTCATGGCTTTGTTGCAGCAGGTGCGCCAACGCCTCGCTGTGGCTGTAACGGCGATCGACAAGGCCTTCGTAAAGGTTTTCCAACTCATGGGCGAGGTCACCGACCGGTTCGACCTCGGCCATCCGCGCGCCCCCCTTGAGCGTGTGCATATCCCGCTGCAAGGACAACAGCGGCGCGGCGTTTTCCGGGTCGTTCAGCCAGCGCTGCAGGGCCTGGCCGGCGCTTTCGAGGATGTCCACCGCCTCTTCGAGGAAGATCGAAACAATCTCATCGTCTAGCTCATGATCCTTTGTGGGAGCGAGCCTGCTCGCGATGGATTCATAGGCGCCGCGTTTATCCTGCAATAATGCGTCATCGTTGACGTCCATCGCGAGCAGGCTCGCTCCCACAGGGGGTACTGTGTTTTCAAGTTCGGCGGTAACGCTGCCCAGTTCGCGAATGCTCAGGGTGCGGCTGCCGTCACTGCGAATCAGGCCCATGGCCGACGGGTCGAGGCTCTCGTCGAGCAAACCGCGCAAGGCGCGGATGCGCTCCGGTTGCGGGCTGACTTCCTGGCCGGCTGCCAGTTCGTCGAGCATGTTGATCAGCGCTTCGTGAGCACTTTGCGCCTCGTGGAAAAACCGGTCGCTGACCGCCAGGCTGCTTTCTTCCACGGCACCGTAGAGATCCAGCAAGGCTTCGCACAACTCATCCACCGGATGCAGATCCGCCAGGTGTGCCCCTTCGCCAAGGGTGGTCAATTCATCCAGCAGTGCACTGAGTTCCTGACGTTCGCCGGGGTGTTGCTGCCAGCGCTGCAACAGGCTTTCGGCATCCAGCAGGATGTCCATGCCCTGGGCCAGGAAGTTGTTGATCAACTGCGGATCGCGCTTGGTTCGAAGCGCCGTGCTCGGCGTGCTCAACAGCGCTTCCAGACGCTCGGCCAGCAGCGTCTGGGTTCTCTCGATCAATGAACGGGCACCGGGAATCTCGGCCAGCGGATCGACCTTGAGCTGACGCAGCCCGAGGCGGAACACGCCTTCGGCTTCCAGCAGCAGTTCGACTTCGTCGAGGTCCAGGGCGATGAGGTGCGCCTTGTACTCGCGGGCCAGGTGATCCAGCGGTGTCGCCAGCTCGGCGATCGGCAGGACGCCGGCCATCGAGGCGCTGCCCTTGAGGGTGTGCAGCGCTCGCTGCAATTCGTCGCTGGCCTGCAACGGCACGTGTTCGGCGGCCTGTTCGAGGAAGCGATTGAGGGTGGCCAGATGGGTTTCGGCCTCGTTGCGGAAGATCTCCAGCAACAGCGGATCGAGGGCCGCGACGTCCTGCACGTCTTCATCGGACAAAGGCTCGTCACCCTTGGCGAGGGCATGTGCGCGGGCGGCCAATTGGTCGACATCGTTGCGCTGACGCTGGGCATTGTCGGCAAATTCGGCCACCAGTTCCGGCAGCAGGTTCAACACGTCGCCGAGCAGTTGTTGCACGGCCTGGCCCGGCTCAACGCTGTGCTCCAGCACACGGTTGAGCAGGTTTTCCACAGCCCACGCCAATTCACCCAGGACCAAGGCGCGAACCATCCGGCCACTGCCCTTGAGCGTGTGGAAGGCTCGGCGCAACTCGCTCAAGGCTGCTGTGTTGTCGGGATAGGCCAACCAGCGCGGCAGGTATTCGCGAAGGATGTCCAGGACTTCATCGGTTTCTTCAAGGAAGACTTCGCGCAACTCGTCGTCCACCGGCGCTTCGCCCACCGGCGGCGGCAACAGGCTGCCAGGGGTGTTCAGCGCGGGCGGGTTCACCGCAGAGACCGGGTTGGCCAGCACATCGGCCAGGGTCTGGACGACTTCCGGATCATCCAGTTCCTGCAAGTCCTGCATGACCTGCGCTTCGCTCGGGCTGAGCACGTCTTCAAGCACCGGTACATGCTGCTCGCTGGGGAAGACACCCAGTGACGCGAGGCTTTTTTCCGCGACGTCGAGCAACTGTTCGCCGGCCGCTTCGGGATCGTCGCTGAGGCGCTCAAGGTAATACTCGAGGCTGGTGATGACGTCGGCCAGGCTGTCCAGTTCCTGCCAGTCAGGCTGGCCCTGTTCCAGCAGCAAATGCTCACGGATGAAATGATTGCAGGCGTCGATCAGGCTCGCGGCCCGGCTCAGCGGAATCATCGCCAGCGCACCGCGCACCTGGGTCAGCAAGTCCGGCAACGGTAGCAAATGCTGGCGGTCCCAATCGGCGTCGATGTAATCGACAATCATATCCTTGGCCTGCTGCAGGCAGATGCGCGCTTCCTTGATTACGATCTGGTGGATCTGCGTCAGGTCGGTGGTCGGCAGACGGCTGTCTTCCTGGCTACTTTCCGGCTCCACGGTGCCGACCATGCCGGCCAGCGTCGCCTCGACGTAGAGCAAGGCCCCGGCGACGTCCATGAGGATCGCGTCGTTGGGTTCGCGTTGGCCTTGAGCAAGGCTCAGCACCACCGCCAGTTGATCGATGATGACCTTGCGCGGCTGGCCGAAACCGAGCACCGCCAAGGTGTCCGCGATCTGTCGCAGCGGTGCGAGCAGGCTTTCGAGGTCCGAGGTGTGCTGACGGTCGCTGCGCACGAACAGGTCCAGGCGCTCCTTGACCCGAACCAGTTCTTCACACAGCGCCGCCAGTACCGAGCGCATGGCATCGCGGTCAGGACCCGCCAGCCGCGCCCGTTCTTCGTCGACCATCGCGCTGTCAGGCAACGCGTCGTCCAATCCGTAGCGATCTTTCATGGTCAGCATCTGCCCGGTGGGGTGTTCGGCCTTGGCAATGTAGAACAGCAAACTCTTGAGCAACTCCGGCGGTGCCGGCTGATTGATCGCGGACATGCCCTGCTCGAGCAGGCGCTTGAGCTCTTTGTCGGCGTCCTTGAACAGGCTGCGCAGGGCCGGGCTGTTGGCGATCGAACCGCCGCGCATGCCTTCGACCAGCGCCGAAGCGACTTGCCACAACGGGCTGAGGGGCGCGTTGCCACACAACCCCTCGAGGCGTGAAAACACCTTGGCCAGGTAACCGAGGTGGGTGTCGTCATCCTGCTCGCGCAGCAACCCGACCAGGGCCATCTGCAACATCTGGCGCAATTTGCGCAACACGTTTGGCAGGTCCGCCGGTTCCAGCCGCGCCAGTGATTGTTCATTCAGCGGTGGCAGCTCCGGCAACTGCGGAGTGAACAGGCTGGTTTCCGACAACAGGCTTTCGCCGCGGGCGCTGCGCAGATCGTTGATCAGTGGCAGCACCACCAGCGGCAGGTCGCGGCGCGCGCCTTGTACGCGGTCGAGATAGATCGGCAACTGACCGATTGCTTGCAGCAACAGGTGAATGGCCTCGTCGCGATGGCTGACGCGGTTCTGTTGCAAGGCAGCGGCCAGTTGCTCCATTTCTTCGGCGAGCAGTGCCGCGCCGTAAAACTCTACCATCTGCAAACTGCCGTGAACCTGATGGATACACGCCAGACATTCACTGAGGGCGTGCGTCGCCTGAGGGTCATCAAGCAACGTTTCAATCGCCTGGTGAGCCACTTTCAGCGTTTCGGCAATCTCGCCTTTGACCCACTCCAGGGCCACATAGTCGTGCCGATCACCCATAACTGCTCCGTTCATCGTTCGAACGCCCGTGGGCACTTCACACTTTATCCACAGTTTGCGCCTTGGCGGCCGGCAAGGTGAAACCCGACACCGAGCGCCGCAGCTGGCTGGCCATTTTCGCCAGGTTGCCGATGCTTTCGGCCGTGGCCGTGGAGCCGGACGACGTTTGCGTGGTGATCTGCTGGATCACGTTCATCGTCAGGGAAATCTGTCCGGCCGAAGACGTCTGTTGCTGGGCGGCGTTGGAGATGCTCTGGATCAGCGCCGCGAGGGTTTTCGATACGCCTTCGATTTCTTCCAGGGCCACACCGGCATCCTGCGCCAGACGCGCGCCACGCACGACCTCGGTGGTGGTCTGCTCCATGGAAATGACCGCTTCGTTGGTGTCGGCCTGGATCGCCCGCACCAGGGTTTCGATCTGCCGGGTCGCGGCGGACGAGCGTTCGGCCAGCCGTTGCACTTCGTCGGCAACCACCGCAAAACCGCGCCCGGCGTCACCGGCCATGGAGGCCTGGATGGCCGCGTTGAGCGCGAGGATGTTGGTCTGGTCGGCAATGTCATCAATCAGGCTGACAATGTCGCCGATTTCCTGCGAAGACTCGCCCAGGCGTTTGATGCGTTTGGCGGTGTCCTGAATCTGCTCGCGGATGTTGTCCATGCCGTGGATGGTGTTGTGCACCACTTCATTGCCCTTGTTGGCAATTTCCACGGAGCGCTCGGCAACTGCCGAAGATTCGGCGGCGTTGGCCGAGACCTGGTCGATGGACTGCGCCATGTCGTTGATCGCGGTGGAGGCTTCGCTGATCTGTTGCGCCTGATGTTCCGAGGCCTGTGCCAGGTGCATGGCGGTGGCTTGGGTTTCCTGCACGGCGGCGGCGACCTGGCCGGCGGTGAGGTTGATGGTTGCCACCAGATCCCGTAGCTGATCCACGGAATAGTTGATCGAATCGGCGATGGTCCCGGTGAAGTCCTCGGTCACCGATGCCGTCACGGTCAGGTCACCGTCGGCCAGGTCTTCGATCTCGTCCAGCAGCCGCATGATTGCGTTCTGGTTGCGTTCGTTCTTCTCGGCGGTTTCCCGTAGCTGACGGTTGGTTTCGCGAACCATTACCAGACCGATGAGGATGATCGACATCAGCGCCAGCAGGCCCAGCACGTAGCCACCGATTTCGTCGGTGTTACGCCCGCCGGCGAGGTTTTCGAAACCGCTGGCCAGGTGTGAAGCTTCGTCTAGCAGGGTTTGTGACAAGGAAAAAATGTTGGTGGCCGATTCGCGAACCTTGAACAGTTCTGGCGATGTTTCGAGGATTTCATCCACCGAACCGGAGACGAATTCGAACAACTCGGAAATCTCGACCAGTCGGGCACGGGCATCTCGGTCTTCGACCTGGCTGACCTTCAATGCCGGATTGCCCTGAAGCATGCCCGTGAGCACCTGGCCGAAACGCGCGGCGTCGCGACCGAAAGCGTCGGCGGCCTGTTGCGAACTTTCATCGCCAGACAGCACGGTGTTGACTGCGCCGAGAATCCGCTCGGCCAACAGTGACTGACGCTGGGCCATCGCGACCTGAGCGGCCGGCGCACCCCGTTGCAGAAGGATTTCGACGACTTTTTCGTACTCGACCTGCAATTGCGGCACGGTTTCAGCGAGGGTGGCGGCGACTTGATGCAGCGACAGCACCGTCTGTTCGCTGGACAGGATGGCGTCGGTGTTTTTCAGCAGACGCTCCCAGTCCAGTTGCACGGCGCGCATTTCCGGGCGCACGGTGGACGGCGCTGGCGGCAGGCCGGTAGACGGGTCGCCTTTCTTCAGATAACCCCAGCGCTGGGCGAAATCGTTGCGCGCATCGCTGAGCAACTTGAACGCGGCAGCCTTGCCGGCTGCGGCTTCCGTGGCGTTCTTGGCAATACGCTGGGACAGCACGCGCAGCTCGCCGGCGTGGCCGATGTACTGTTTATCGTACGTGGCTTGAGTGTTGAGGTAAGCGAAGTTGGCGAACAGCAGCATGATGAAAACAATCAACGCGATGAACAGCGCGATGATCTGCGATCGGCTGCGCGACCCTTCTGGCTTGCCTGTTTTTGCTTTTATCATCGGTCCTCGCCTGTTATCGCACCGTTAGAACCCACCATAAATCCCCTGTGGGAGCGAGCTTTTGTGGCTCACCACATAGCCCGGCGCCCACAGGGTCCGGGTTTACAGCGCTACATGCATGAAGCTTTGCGATCGCGCCAGCGCAAACGGGCTGAACACCTGCCAATTCTGCTCACGCCGAAACCGACCCTTGATGAACGGTGCAATCGGGCCATTCAACGCCTCTACCGGCTCCAGGCTGTCCTGGGCAAAGTGCTGAAGGCCGAAAACCTCATCGACCATCAACCCGGCAAACACGTCGTGATGCTCCACCACCAGTACCCGCCGCTGTTTGCGCGCCGCCGACAACTCGTGGCCGAGCTCTTTATCCGAAAAGAAGGCGCACAAATCCATCATCGGCAGCAAGCGCCCGCGCAGGTTGGCCACGCCCTTGACCCAGGGCTTGACCCCCGGCAGTTGCGTGAACCGTGGTTCGTGCAGGACTTCGCTGACCTCGCCCATGGGGGCGACGTACCAGTGCTCGCCCAGGCGAAAACCGATGCCGCTCCAGTTGTCCTGCCGGGTCGGCTGGGAGGGCAGATCCGCCGCCAGCAGACGACAGCGCTGGTCGATCTGCAGCAGCAATTCGAAAGCCGTCAGCGACTCGGTCATGGCCGGACGATCAACCGGCCAGTACGTTGTTCAGGGTCTTGATCAGGGTTTCTTCGTCGACCGGCTTGGTCAGGTAGTCCTTGGCGCCCTGGCGCGTGCCCCAGACCTTGTCGGTTTCCTGGTCCTTGGTGGTGATGATGATCACCGGGATGTGCCCGGTTTCCGGGTCTTTGGTCAGTTGGCGGGTCGCCTGGAAACCGTTGAGGCCGGGCATGACGATGTCCATCAGCACCGCGTCGGGTTTTTCCTGACGGGCAAGTGCTACGCCGTCGGCGCCGTTTTCGGCTTTCAATACTTCATGACCGTGCTTTTCCAGCATGCCGGTCAGTTTGTACATTTCAGTCGGCGAATCATCGACGATCAGAATTCGTGCCATGGTTGTCCCCATTCTTCTTGTCGACGCCGGGCCCGCTGGCCGAGCGTCACTGTGCGTGTCCTACTGCGGCAAAACGGCGGCGAAGCCCGGTACATGGGCCTGGATCGCGTTCAGCAGTTCTTCCTTGCTGAAAGGCTTGGTCAAAAACTGGTCGGAACCGACGATGCGTCCCTTGGCCTTGTCGAACAACCCGTCCTTGGACGACAGCATGATCACTGGCGTGGACTTGAACGCACTGTTGTTCTTGATTAAAGCGCAGGTCTGATAGCCATCCAGGCGCGGCATCATGATGTCGACGAAAATGATGCCGGGATGATTGTCGGCAATCTTGGCCAGGGCATCGAAACCGTCGACGGCCGTGATGACCTCACACCCCACGTTCTTCAGCAGCGTTTCGGCGGTGCGGCGAATCGTCTTCGAATCGTCGATCACCATGACCTTCAAGGCGCTGGAATGCTGGTCCATAAAATGCTCTACCGTCGCCTTTGCGAATCAATTTGTCCGTTTCCGATAACCGGAGGCTCGAAACCCTTGATGTTTAAGGGCCAGAACGATATGGCAGCCTTTTTAGCACAGTCTCCAAATGCAATCTATCGGGGGACTGGCGCGGTGGTTTTTCCTTGACCGGGAACACACTCGGCGCCACTCTGACGCCACTTTTTCGTGTCCTTTCGGACCACCCCATTTCGAGGAAAAACCCATGAGCGTTCGCGTCGGGATTGTCATGGACCCTATCGCCAGCATCTCCTATAAAAAGGATAGCTCGCTGGCCATGCTGCTGGCCGCACAGAAGCGCGGCTGGGAACTGTTCTATATGGAACAGGGCGATTTGTATCAGGCCGAAGGTGAAGCGCGGGCGCGGATGCGGCCGCTGAAAGTCTTCGCCAACCCGGAAAAATGGTTCGAACTGGAAGCCGAGACCGACGCGTTGCTGAGCGATCTGGACGTGATCCTGATGCGCAAGGATCCGCCGTTCGACATGGAGTTCGTCTACTCCACTTACCTGCTGGAGCAGGCCGAGCGCGCCGGCGTGCTGGTGGTCAACAAGCCGCAGAGCCTGCGTGACTGCAATGAAAAACTGTTCGCCACGCTGTTCCCGCAGTGCACGCCGCCGACCATCGTCAGCCGTCGCCCGGACGTGCTGCGCGAATTCGCCGATCATCACGGCGACGTCATCCTCAAGCCGTTGGACGGCATGGGCGGTTCTTCGATCTTCCGTCACACCGCCGGCCACCCGAACCTGTCGGTGATTCTCGAAACCCTGACCTTGCACGGCAAGCAGCAGATCATGATCCAGGGTTACCTGCCGGCGATCGTCGACGGCGACAAGCGAATCCTGATGATCGACGGCGAGCCGGTGGATTATTGCCTGGCACGGATTCCGGCGGCCGGCGAAACCCGTGGCAACCTCGCGGCCGGTGGTCGTGGCGAAGCCCGTCCGCTGACCGAGAAAGACCGCTGGATCGCCGCGCAAGTCGGTCCGACCCTGCGCGAGAAAGGCCTGCTGTTCGTGGGCCTGGATGTGATTGGCGAGCACCTGACGGAGATCAACGTCACCAGCCCGACCTGCATTCGCGAGATTGATAATGCGTTCGGCACCGACATCGGCGGGATGCTGATGGATGCCATCGATCAGAAGCTCAAGGCCCGTTGATATAGAACAGCCAAGATCGAACCAACATTGCGTTATCATGCGCGGCCTGTGAAAAACGCGATGTTGGTTTTCTTGTCATGACACTTCCGTCCGATCTGCCTGCAGAACTCGCCCACCGTGGTGTGCGCCCGGCCGATCGCCTCGGATTTACCCTGTTTCTCGCGGCGCTGATTCACCTGGCCTTGCTGTTGGGCGTCGGCTTCACGATGGTCGAACCCAAGCAAATCAGCAAAACCCTGGAAATCACCCTCGCCACCTTCAAGAGCGAAAAGAAGCCGACGAAGGCTGATTTCCTCGCCCAGGAAAATCAGGAAGGCAGCGGCACCCTGGATAAAAAGGCGATCCCCAAGACCACCGAGGTCGCGCCATTCCAGGACAACAAGGTGCAGAAAGTCACGCCACCGCCGGCCGCCAAGCCTGAAGTGCAAGCGCCGCCCAAGGCTGCCGTGACCACCGTCGCACCGAAACCGAAAAAAGCCGCGGCCAAGACCGAAGAACCCAAGCCCGTGACCAAGCCCGCTGTCGCAGCGCCGACGTTCGACAGTGAACAGCTGTCCAGCGACATCGCCAGCCTGGAAGCGGAACTGGCCAATGAACAACAGCTGTACGCCAAGCGCCCGCGCATCCACCGCCTGAGCGCCGCTTCGACCATGAAAGACAAGGGCGCCTGGTACAAGGACGAATGGCGCAAGAAGGTCGAACGCATCGGCAACCTCAATTACCCCGACGAAGCGCGGCGCAAGCAGATCTACGGC
Source organism: Pseudomonas sp. IT-P171 (assembly GCF_949767765.1). Lineage (NCBI taxonomy): Bacteria > Pseudomonadati > Pseudomonadota > Gammaproteobacteria > Pseudomonadales > Pseudomonadaceae > Pseudomonas > Pseudomonas sp. IT-P171. The sequence continues at coordinate 101,839 of NZ_CATKQN010000002.1, read as the reverse complement.
AATTTGCGGTTGATGGTTTCGATCAACCGCGACGGTTCGCTGTACGAAGTGCTGGTGCTGGAATCGTCCGGGCAACCGCTGCTGGATCAGGCGGCGCAACGGATCGTTAGGCTGGCGGCGCCGTTTTCGCCGTTTACCGGGGATTTGTCGGACATCGATCGGCTGGAAATCATCAGGACGTGGAAGTTTGCCCGCGGGGACCGGTTGTCCAGTAACTGATTGGGGATTTTCTGCCCAGTGTTGACCCTGTGGCGAGGGAGCTTGCTCCCGCTGGGCAGCGAAGCAGCCCCAAAACCTGCAGGCCTTGTATTTCCTGACACACCGCAACAATCAGATCACGACTGCTGCGCAGCCGAACGGGAGCAAGCTCCCTCGCCACAGGGTTCTGCGGCGGCTTCAATCACCATTTCCTACGCATCCCCAGCTTGTCAGTTCGTCCCTCCAACGCCACACTAGCGCTCATGAAGAACGTCAGCCCCAGCTACCTCAAGCATCACTTCCTGATCGCCATGCCTCACATGGCCGACCCGAACTTTGCGCACACCTTGACCTACATCGTCGAGCACACGGCCAATGGTGCCATGGGGTTGGTGGTCAACCGTCCGCAAGACCTGAACCTGGCCGATATCCTCGAGCAATTGCGCCCCGATGTCGAACCGCCGATGCTCTGCCAGCATGTGCCGATTTTCATCGGCGGCCCGGTGCAGACCGATCGCGGTTTTGTCCTGCACCCGTCGGGCAAGAAGTTTCAGGCGACCGTTGATCTGGAAGGCGACCTGTCCCTCTCCACGTCCCAGGATGTGCTGTTCGCCATCGCCGATGGTGTCGGCCCGGCCAAGAGTGTGATCACCCTGGGTTATGCCGGCTGGGAAGCCGGGCAGCTTGAAGCCGAACTGGCGCAGAACGCCTGGCTCACCTGCCCGTTCGACGCCGACATCCTGTTCAACACCAGCAGCGAACTGCGCCTCGAAGCGGCGGCCAAACACCTCGGCGTCAACCTTAGCCTGCTCACCAGCCAGGCGGGGCACGCCTGATGGCCCTGCGCCTGATCCTGGGGTTCGACTACGGCACCAAACAGATCGGCGTGGCGGTCGGCCAGGTGATTACCGGCCAGGCCCGCGAACTGTGCACCTTGAAGGCGCAAAACGGTGTTCCCGACTGGAACCAGGTCGAAGCCCTCATTAAAGAGTGGAAGCCCGATGCAGTCGTCGTCGGCCTGCCACTGAACATGGACGGCACGCCGAGCGACATGTGCCTGCGCGCCGAGAAGTTCGCCCGCCGCCTCAACGGCCGCTACAACCTGCCCTTCTATACCCACGATGAACGCCTGACCACGTTTGAAGCCAAGGGCGAACGACGTGATCGTGGCGGGCAAAAAGGCAGTTACCGCGACAACCCGGTCGACGCCATCGCCGCCGCCCTGCTGCTGCAAGGCTGGCTCGACGAAAACACTGCACTGTTCGAATCCTGAAGAGCCGTAACAAGCGACTCTCTATAGCGACAACCCGGAGCCACCTCCAGCACCGCCCGGCCCGGGCCCAAGAAGGAGCAACCATGAGCCTGCCCAATCCCGCCGAACTGATCAGCCAGATGGCGATCCGTCTCAAGGCCCATCTGGAACACCGTGGCATCAGCGAACCGCGCTACATCGGTATTCGTACCGGTGGCGTCTGGGTCGCCCAGGCGTTGCTCGAGGAACTGGGCAGCGATGCGCCGCTCGGTACGCTGGACGTGTCCTTCTACCGCGACGATTTCAGCCAGAACGGCCTGCACCCGCAAGTGCGCCCCTCGGCCCTGCCGTTCGAGATCGAAGGCCAGGACCTGGTGCTGATCGACGACGTGCTGATGAGCGGCCGCACCATCCGCGCCGCAATGAACGAACTCTTCGACTATGGCCGCCCGGCCAGCGTGACGCTGGTGTGTCTGCTGGACCTGGACGCCGGCGAGCTGCCGATCCGCCCGAACGTCGTGGGCGCGACCCTGTCGCTGGCGGCCCACGAGCGCGTGAAGCTGTCCGGCCCGGAACTCAAGCTTGAACTGCAAGACCTCGCCCTTTAATTCGCCCTATTGAGAGTCCCCCTCGCGATGACGCCTCTAGAAACCAAGCGCCCGCTGCAGCTCAATGATCAGGGCCAGCTGCGCCACTTCCTCTCGCTCGACGGTTTGCGCCGCGAACTGCTGACGGAGATCCTCGACACCGCGGACTCGTTCCTCGAAGTCGGCGCCCGGGCCGTGAAGAAGGTCCCGCTGCTGCGCGGCAAGACCGTGTGCAACGTGTTCTTCGAGAACTCCACACGCACCCGCACGACCTTCGAACTGGCGGCCCAACGGTTGTCGGCAGACGTGATCACGTTGAACGTGTCGACATCGTCGGCGAGCAAGGGCGAAACCCTGCTCGACACCCTGCGCAACCTGGAAGCCATGGCCGCCGACATGTTCGTCGTGCGTCACGGTGATTCCGGTGCCGCGCACTTCATCGCCGAACACGTGTGCCCGCAAGTGGCGATCATCAACGGCGGCGACGGCCGTCACGCCCACCCGACCCAGGGCATGCTCGACATGCTGACGATCCGTCGCCACAAGGGCGGTTTCGAAAACCTTTCGGTGGCCATCGTCGGCGACATCCTGCACTCCCGGGTCGCGCGCTCGAACATGCTGGCGCTGAAAACCCTCGGTTGCCCGGACATTCGCGTGATCGCGCCGAAAACCCTGCTGCCGATCGGCATCGAGCAGTACGGCGTGAAGGTCTACACCGACATGGCCGAAGGCCTGAAAGACGTCGATGTGGTGATCATGTTGCGCCTGCAACGCGAGCGCATGGCCGGCGGCCTGCTGCCGAGCGAAGGCGAGTTCTACCGCCTGTTCGGCCTGACCACCGCGCGCCTGGCCGGCGCCAAGCCGGACTGCATCGTCATGCACCCGGGGCCGATCAACCGCGGCGTTGAAATCGAATCGGCGGTGGCCGACGGCCCGCATTCGGTGATTCTCAACCAGGTGACCTACGGTATCGCCATTCGTATGGCTGTGTTGTCCATGGCCATGAGCGGGCAGACTGCCCAGCGCCAATTCGAGCAGGAGAACGCCCAGTGAAGCTCAGCATTCTCGGCGCCCGCGTGATCGATCCAGTCAGCGGGCTGGATCAAGTGACTGATATCCACATCGAAGCCTGCAAGATCGTCGCCATTGGCGCCGCACCGGCCGGTTTCGTCGCCGTCGACACCCTTGATGCCCAAGGCCTGGTGGCCGCTCCTGGCCTGGTTGACCTCAACGTCGCCCTGCGCGAGCCGGGTTACAGCCGCAAAGGTTCGATCGTCAGTGAAACCCGCGCGGCCGCGGCCGGTGGTGTGACCAGCCTGTGCTGCCCGCCGAAAACCAAACCGGTACTGGACACCTCGGCCGTGGCCGAACTGATCCTCGACCGCGCCCGCGAAGCCGGCAACACCAAAGTCTTCCCGATCGGCGCGCTGAGCAAGGGTCTGGACGGTGAGCAACTGGCAGAGCTGGTTGCGTTGCGCGATGCAGGATGCGTGGCGTTCGGCAACGGCCTGGAAAGCTTCCGCAACACCCGCACGCTGTGCCGTGCGCTGGAGTACGCGGCGACCTTCGACCTGACGGTGATATTCAACTCCCAGGACCATGATCTGGCCGAAGGCGGCTTGGCGCATGAAGGCCCGACCGCCAGTTTCCTCGGTTTGCCGGGCATTCCGGAAACCGCCGAAACCGTGGCATTGGCCCGAGATCTGCTGCTGGTCGAGCAAAGCGGCGTGCGTGCGCACTTCAGCCAGCTGACCAGTGCTCGCGGCGTGGCCCTGATCGCTCAGGCTCAGGCCCGAGGGTTGCCGGTGACGGCCGATGTCGCGCTGTATCAGCTGATACTGACCGATGAAGCGCTGATCGATTTCAGCAGTCTCTATCACGTCCAGCCGCCGCTGCGCACCCGCGCCGACCGCGACGGCCTGCGTGAAGCGGTGAAGTCAGGGGTGGTCTCGGCCATTTCCAGCCATCACCAGCCACATGAGCGGGACGCCAAACTGGCGCCGTTCGGTGCGACCGAACCGGGGATCAGCAGTGTTGAACTGTTGCTGCCGCTGGCGATGACGCTGGTGGAGGATGGTTTGCTGGATCTGCCGACATTACTGGCACGTTTGAGCGCCGGTCCTGCAGAAGCCTTGCGCCTGCCGGCAGGCAAGCTGGCAGTGGGTGGCGCGGCGGATATCGTGCTGTTTGACCCGACGGCTTCGACCGTGGCCGGTGAAACCTGGTTGTCCAAGGGTGAGAATTGCCCGTTCATTGGGCATAGCCTGCCTGGCGTGGTGCGTTACACCCTGGTGGACGGACGGATCAGCCACCAGGCTTGATACCCGGTTGTCCCAATCGCTAGCAGGACTCGCTCCCACACAGGATCTGTGAACAACACAAATCCGCCGTGGGAGCCAGCCTGCTGGCGATGACTTACTGGAAAGTGCCGCGATTCTGAGCGTTGCGAACCGACACCTGATCATTCAGCGTCCAGAAGTCATACAAGACCCCCAGAAAGAACAACCCGCCCGTCACCAGGTACAGCAACCCGCTGATCCACTTCCCTTGATACATGCGGTGTACGCCGAACACACCGAGAAACGTCAGCAGTATCCACGCAACGTTGTACTCGATCGGCCCCGCGGTGAAACGCAGGTCTGCTTCACGGTCCATCGCCGGGATCAGGAAGATGTCGATCAGCCAGCCAATGCCCAGCAAACCGAAGGTGAAAAACCAGATCGTCCCGGTCACCGGCTTGCCGTAATAGAAGCGGTGCGCCCCGGTAAAACCGAAAATCCACAGCAGGTATCCGATCACTTTGCTGTGGGTGTCCTGATGCGGAACGGGGTGTTGATAGGTGTTCATGGATGACCTCAATTCACACGATAGATAAATATTCTTTAAATCTTTGTGACTTTTTTACGAGTAGCCGACGTATGGCAGGTGCTACCTTGTCTGCCGTCAAACCCCTGTAGCAACTGAGTTCTGTCCGACAATTGCGTCCATTTAACGCTTATTTGGTTCCGTTGCACGCCGTTTGAATCGACCAACGGCCTCGGAAGGCCCAAAAAAGCTGTTATAAAGTTGCGCGCTAACCAATATGAGCCTTGCCTAATGCGTCCATTTTTCAAGACATGGCTAACCATTTGCCTTTTGATGCCACTGGCCGCCCACGCCACCAATCGTGAGCAACGTCTTCCTAACGTTAATGGTTACACCCCCAAATCCCATGCTTCTGCTCCTTCGAGCAAAAACAAACAAGCCGTAAAACGCGCCCCGCAGCTGGCCAGCAAAAGCAGCCTTGTCCCGCCAATGGCGACCAAGGAAAGCAGCAATGTGCTGAGCCGCGCCGTGAACGTCCTCGGTACACCTTACCGTTGGGGCGGCAGCAGCCCAAGCAAAGGGTTCGATTGCAGCGGCCTGGTGAAATATGCGTTCAACGACGCCACGTTCGACCTGCCGCGCACCTCGAACGCCATGGCCAGCGGTCATGGCGAGAAAGTCGATCGCAAGGATCTGAAGCCGGGCGACCTGATTTTCTTCAACATCAAGAGCCGTCGGGTCAACCATGTTGCCATCTACTTGGGCAACGACCGCTTCATCCATGCGCCACGCCGCGGCAAGTCGGTGACCATCGACACCTTGAAGAAACCGTACTGGGAAAGCCACTACGTGGTTGCCAAGCGGGTTCTGCCGAAAGAGAAGAACACTCTGCAGGTTGTTCAGCGCTGATTTGAAACAAGATCAAAAGATCGCAGCCTGCGATCTTTTGCTTTTGAGCCTCAGAAATTATCCGGCGACCGCGCCTTCTCCCGCGCGTGCTCGCGACTGATAAAGCCTTTGGTCACCAGATCCTTCAAGCACATATCCAGCGTCTGCATCCCCAGATTCCCGCCGGTCTGAATCGACGAGTACATCTGCGCCACTTTGTCCTCGCGGATCAGGTTACGGATCGCCGATGTCCCCAGCATGATCTCGTGCGCCGCGATGCGGCCCCCGCCGATCTTCTTCACCAGCGTTTGCGACACCACCGCCAGCAATGATTCGGACAGCATCGAACGCACCATCGACTTCTCGTCCCCCGGAAACACATCCACCACCCGGTCGATGGTTTTCGCCGCCGACGTGGTGTGCAGCGTGCCGAACACCAGGTGACCGGTCTCGGCAGCGGTCAGCGCCAGACGAATGGTCTCCAGATCCCGCATCTCCCCCACCAGGATCACATCCGGGTCTTCCCGCAGCGCCGAACGCAACGCCGTGGCGAAACTGCGGGTATCGCGATGGACTTCACGCTGATTGATCAGGCATTTGCGCGATTCGTGGACAAATTCGATCGGGTCTTCGATGGTCAGAATGTGGTGATGGCGATGGTTGTTCAGGTGATCGATCATCGCCGCCAAAGTGGTGGACTTGCCGGAACCGGTCGGTCCGGTCACCAGCACCAGGCCTCGGGGCGCTTCGGTAATCTTGCGAAACACTTCCCCCATGCCCAGGTCCTCCATGCTCAGGACCTTGGACGGAATGGTCCGGAATACGGCGCCTGCACCACGATTCTGGTTGAAGGCATTGACCCGAAAACGCGCCACGCCGGGGACTTCGAATGAGAAGTCGGTTTCCAGATGCTTCTCGAAGTCCACCCGCTGCAGGTCGTTCATGATGTCGTAGATCAGCTCGTGCACCTCCTTGTGGTCCAGAGCCGGCAGGTTGATGCGCCGCACATCGCCGTCGACGCGAATCATCGGGGGCAAGCCTGCCGACAGGTGCAAGTCGGACGCGCCTTGTTTGGCGCTGAACGCCAGCAGTTCAGTGATATCCATAGCACTCCTCAATTCCAGTAGAATGCCGCCAACCTCAGACCGCTGGCGCCTCTTGAATGTCCACGATAGCAGACAACATTGCACTGGTTAGTTCACGCATCCGGGCTGCCGCCCTTGCCGCCCACCGTGACGAGCACAGCGTCCAGCTATTGGCCGTGAGCAAGACCAAGCCCGCTGACGCCGTGCGTGAAGCCCACGCCGCCGGCCTGCGCGACTTTGGCGAGAACTACTTGCAGGAAGCCTTGGGCAAACAGCTCGAATTGACCGACCTGCCCTTGATCTGGCACTTCATCGGCCCCATTCAATCGAACAAGACTCGCGCTATCGCCGAGCATTTCGACTGGGTGCATTCCGTGGATCGTTTGAAAATTGCACAACGCCTGTCCGAACAACGTCCTGCCGATCTGCCACCATTGAACATCTGCATCCAGGTCAACGTCAGCGGTGAAGCCAGCAAATCCGGCTGCACCCCGACCGACCTGCCCGCCCTGGCCCACGCCATCAGCGAACTGCCGCGCCTGAAGCTTCGCGGGTTGATGGCGATTCCCGAGCCGACTGAAGATCGCGCCGCCCAGGACGCTGCTTTTTCTGCCGTGCAAAGCCTGCAAGCCAGCCTGAACCTGCCGCTCGACACACTTTCCATGGGCATGAGCCACGACCTCGAGTCGGCCATCGCCCAAGGCGCCACCTGGGTCCGCATCGGAACGGCCCTGTTTGGTGCCCGCGACTACAGCCAGCCTTGAACAATGGCTGACACCACTCTTTATAAGGACCTGACATGAGCAAGACTCGTATTGCCTTTATCGGTGCCGGCAACATGGCCGCCAGCCTGATTGGCGGCCTGCGCGCCAAAGGTCTGGACGCCGCGCAGATCCGCGCCAGCGATCCGGGTGCTGAAACCCGCGCCAAAGTGAACGCCGAACAAGGCATTGAAGTATTCGCTGACAACGCCGAGGCCATTCAAGGCGCGGACGTGGTCGTGCTGGCGGTCAAACCCCAGGCGATGAAAGCCGTGTGCGAAGCGATTCGCCCAAGCTTGAAACCGAATCAACTGGTGGTGTCCATCGCCGCCGGCATCACCTGCGCCAGCATGAACAACTGGCTCGGCGCCCAACCGATCGTGCGCTGCATGCCCAACACTCCGGCGCTGCTGCGCCAGGGCGTGAGCGGTTTGTTCGCCACTGCCGAAGTGACCTCAGAGCAACGTCAGCAGGCGCAAGAGCTGCTGTCGGCCGTCGGTATCGCCTTGTGGTTGAACGAAGAACAGCAACTGGACGCCGTCACTGCCGTGTCCGGCTCGGGCCCCGCGTACTTCTTCCTGCTGATCGAAGCCATGACCGCTGCCGGCGTGAAGCTGGGCCTGCCGGCGGACATCGCCGCGCAACTGACCCTGCAAACCGCGCTGGGCGCCGCGCACATGGCAGTTGCCAGCGATGTCGACGCTGCAGAACTGCGCCGTCGCGTGACTTCGCCTGCCGGCACCACAGAAGCTGCAATCAAATCGTTCCAGGCTGGTGGCTTCGAAGCCCTGGTAGAAAAAGCACTCGGCGCCGCTGCGCACCGCTCGGCCGAGATGGCCGAACAATTGGGTCAATAAGGAGCCTTACATGATTGGATTGAACACTGCAGCGGTCTACGTGCTGCAAACCCTCGGCAGCCTGTACCTGCTGATCGTGCTGCTGCGCTTTGTGCTGCAACTGGTGCGGGCGAACTTCTACAACCCGCTGTGCCAGTTCGCCGTCAAGGCCACTCAGCCATTGCTCAAGCCGCTGCGCCGGATTATCCCGAGCATGTTCGGCCTGGACATGTCCTCGCTGGTGCTGGCGATCCTCGTGCAACTGGCGCTGATGGCCCTCACCCTGCTGCTGACCTACGGCACCACCGGCAACCCGCTGCAGCTACTGATCTGGTCGCTGATTGGCGTGACCGCGCTGTTCCTGAAAATTTTCTTCTTCGCGCTGATCATCAGCGTGATCCTGTCGTGGGTCGCACCGGGCAGCCACAACCCTGGTGCCGAGCTGGTGAACCAGATCTGCGAACCGGCCCTGGCGCCGTTCCGCAAGATCCTGCCCAACCTTGGCGGCCTGGATATCTCGCCGATCCTGGCGTTCATGGTGCTGAAGCTGATCGACATGCTGGTGATCAACAACCTCGCCGCGATGACGATGATGCCGGAAATCCTGCGTCTGCTGATCTGACCCGGTGAGCTACTTTCGCTGGGACGGTGACGACCTGATTCTGGAGTGTCATCTGCAACCGGCAGCCCGCAGCGATGATTTCTGCGGGTTGCACGGGGATCGATTGAAGATTCGCCTGACGGCGCCGCCGGTTGAAGGCAAGGCCAACGCGTACCTGATAGCGTTTCTGGCCAAGGCGTTCGGAGTGTCCAAGAGCCAGGTGAGCTTGATCAGCGGCGAGTTGAACCGGCAAAAACGGGTGCGGATCTGTTCGCCGAAGAAGCTGCCGGAGTTGCCGGATCTGGCGCGCCCGACAGGTTGACCGAGGCGCGGCTTGCCCGCGATGGCCGCGCCTCGGTCTTACGGGGGAAAAATCAGGCCCGGCCTTTGCTTGCCGCTAACCCCACCGGTCTTTAGACTTACGCCTCATTTCAACGAGAGCAGGGTCGATGCCAACTGCCTTTCCCCCCGATTCTGTTGGTCTGGTGACGCCGCAAGTGGCGCACTTCAGCGAACCCCTGGCCCTGGCCTGCGGCCGTTCGCTTCCGGCGTATGACCTGATCTACGAAACCTACGGCACGCTGAACGCCACGGCGAGCAACGCCGTGCTGATCTGCCACGCATTGTCGGGCCACCATCACGCGGCGGGTTTCCACAGCGCCGACGACCGCAAGCCCGGTTGGTGGGACAGCTGCATCGGTCCCGGCAAGCCGATCGACACCAACAAGTTCTTCGTGGTCAGCCTGAACAATCTCGGCGGCTGCAACGGCTCCACCGGCCCGAGCAGCGTCAACCCGGAAACCGGCAAGCCGTTCGGCGCCGATTTCCCGGTGCTGACCGTGGAAGACTGGGTGCACAGCCAGGCGCGCCTGGCAGACCGACTCGGCATCAGCCAATGGGCCGCCGTGATTGGCGGCAGCCTCGGCGGCATGCAGGCCATGCAGTGGAGCATCACGTACCCCGATCGCATTCGTCACTGCCTGGCCATCGCCTCGGCACCGAAGCTGTCGGCGCAGAACATCGCTTTCAACGAAGTCGCACGCCAGGCGATCCTCACCGACCCTGACTTCCACGGCGGCTCGTTCCAGGAAGCGGGCGTGATCCCCAAGCGCGGCTTGATGCTGGCGCGGATGGTCGGGCACATCACCTACCTGTCCGACGATTCAATGGGCGAGAAATTCGGCCGTGGCCTCAAGAGCGAAAAGCTCAACTACGACTTCCACAGCGTCGAGTTCCAGGTTGAAAGCTACCTGCGTTATCAGGGCGAGGAGTTCTCCGGGCGTTTCGATGCCAACACTTACCTGCTGATGACCAAGGCGCTGGATTACTTCGACCCGGCGGCGAACTTCGACGATGACCTGGCGAAAACCTTCGCCGGCGCCTCGGCCAAGTTCTGCGTGATGTCCTTCACCACCGACTGGCGCTTCTCCCCTGCCCGCTCGCGGGAACTGGTGGACGCATTGATGGCGGCCAAGAAAGACGTTTGCTACCTCGAGATCGACGCTCCGCAAGGCCACGACGCCTTCCTGATTCCGATCCCGCGCTACTTGCAGGCGTTCAGCAATTACATGAACCGCATTACGTTGTGAGAAAGCCATGAGAGCTGATCTGGAAATCATCCAGGAATGGATCCCCGCCGGCAGCCGCGTGCTCGACCTCGGTTGCGGTGACGGCGAGCTGCTGACGTGGCTGCGGGACAACAAGCAAGTCACCGGCTACGGCCTGGAAAATGACCCGGACAACATCGCCGAGTGCGTGGCCAAGGGCATCAACGTGATCGAGCAGGACCTGGACAAGGGCCTGGGCAACTTTGCCAGCAACAGTTTCGACATCGTGGTCATGACCCAGGCGCTGCAAGCCGTGCACTACCCGGACAAGATCCTCGACGAAATGCTGCGCGTCGGTCGCCAGTGCATCATCACCTTCCCCAACTTCGGTCACTGGCGCTGCCGCTGGTACCTGGCGAGCAAGGGCCGGATGCCGGTGTCCGAGTTTCTGCCGTACACCTGGTACAACACGCCGAACATCCACTTCTGCACCTTCGAAGACTTTGAAGCATTGTGTCGCGAACGTGACGCGAAGGTCATTGATCGGCTTGCCGTGGATCAACAGCATCGGCACGGGTGGGCCAGTAAGCTATGGCCTAATCTGTTAGGTGAGATCGGTATCTACCGCGTCAGCAGCCCCGGGCTGCAAGACCACAAGGTCGCGGTCTGAACCACGACATTCCAAGGAGAACGATAATGGGTCGTCTAGCGCTGTTTGTACTCACTGCCTGCCTGAGCGTCACCGCCATGGCTGCCGATGCCATCAAAGGTGACCGTCAGGAAAAGTTCGGTGATTTGACGGTGCATTACAACACCTTCAACTCCACCTTCCTGACACCGGACATCGCCAAGGCCGCGGAGCTCACCCGCAGCAAGAATCAAGGCGTGATCAACGTTTCGGTGCTCAAGGATGGCAAGCCGCAGATGGCTCAAGTGAGCGGCACGGTCAAAGACCTGACCAGCCAGTCCGTGCCACTGAAATTCAAACAGATCACCGAACAAGGCGCGATCTACTACATCGCCCAGTTCCCGGTCGATCAGCAGGAAGTCCGCACCTTCGAGATCAAGGTGCAGAACGGTGACAAAATCAACACCATCAATTTCAACCAAGAGCTTTTCCCCGGCGAATGATCAACTTCACGCAACTCGTACTGGCCAGCCACAACGCCGGCAAACTCAAGGAACTCCAGGCCATGCTTGGCGGCTCGGTGCAACTGCGCTCGATCGGCGAGTTCAGCAGCGTCGAGCCTGAAGAAACCGGCCTGTCGTTCGTCGAGAACGCCATCCTCAAGGCCCGTAATGCCGCGCGCATTTCCGGCCTGCCGGCACTGGCCGACGACTCGGGGCTGGCGGTGGATTTCCTCGGCGGTGCGCCGGGGATCTACTCGGCCCGTTATGCCGACGGCCAGGGCGATGCGGCGAACAACGCCAAACTGCTCGATGCCCTGAAAGACGTGCCGGAAGCCGAGCGCGGCGCGCAGTTCGTCTGCGTCCTGGCGCTGGTGCGTCACGCCGACGATCCATTGCCGATCCTTTGTGAAGGTCTGTGGCATGGCCGCATCCTGACCCAAGCCAGCGGTGATCACGGATTTGGCTACGACCCGCTGTTCTGGGTGCCGTCGCGCGATTGCTCCAGCGCCGAGCTAAGCCCGAACGAAAAGAACCTCATCAGCCACCGCGCCCGTGCAATGGATCTGCTGCGCCAGCGTCTAGGCCTGATATGACCCATGAATCATCCGCGTCGCCGCTGATTTTCGGCGGCGCCGCACAATCGCCTCGGGCGGCCTTGCCTGTGTTGCCTCCCCTGGCGTTGTACATCCACATCCCGTGGTGTGTGCGCAAATGCCCTTATTGCGACTTCAACTCCCACACCGCCAGCCCGGTGCTGCCGGAGGATGAGTACGTCGACGCGCTACTCGCTGACCTCGATCAGGATCTGCACGCCGTTTACGGCCGTGAATTGAGCTCGATCTTCTTTGGTGGCGGCACGCCGAGCCTGTTCAGCGCCGAAGCCTTGGGCCGATTGCTCAAGGGCGTCGAGCAGCGCATCCCGTTTGCCAGCGACATCGAAATCACCCTGGAGGCCAATCCGGGGACGTTCGAGCAAGAAAAGTTCATCGCCTACCGCGCATTGGGCATCAATCGCTTGTCGATCGGCATCCAGAGCTTTCAGGAAGAGAAACTCAAGGCACTGGGGCGGATTCACAATGGCGATGAAGCGGTACGTGCCGCCGGCATGGCCCGCGAGGCCGGGTTCGATAACTTCAACCTGGACCTGATGCACGGTTTGCCGGATCAGTCGCTGGACGACGCCCTGAGCGACCTTCGTCAGGCCATCGCCCTGAAACCGACCCACTTGTCCTGGTATCAACTGACGCTGGAGCCGAACACGGTGTTCTGGAACCAGCCGCCGACGCTGCCGGAAGACGACATGCTGTGGGATATTCAGGAAGCCGGTCAGGCGCTGCTCGCCGAACACGGTTACGTGCAATACGAAGTCTCCGCCTATGCCCAGCCCGGTCGTCCGGCGCGGCACAACCTCAACTACTGGAGTTTTGGCGACTTCATCGGCATCGGCGCCGGCGCTCACGGCAAGCTCAGTCACCCGGACGGGCGCATTGTGCGCACCTGGAAGACGCGCCTGCCGAAGGACTACCTGAACCCGGCGAAAAGCTTCAAGGCTGGCGAGAAGGCACTGACCAATGATGAAATGCCGTTCGAGTTCCTGATGAACGCCTTGCGCCTGACCGAGGGCGTCGAATCGCGACTGTACCCGGAGCGTACCGGGCTGAGTCTGGAAAGCTTCGCCGAAGGCCGCCTCGAGGCCGAACAAAGCGGCTTGTTGCAGGTCGAACCGTCACGTCTGGCGGCCACCGAGCGCGGGCAACTGTTCCTCAATGACTTGCTGCAGAAATTTCTGAGCTGATTTCAGCCTTAAGGGAAAACGAATGGATTTGATACTCGACCTGCTCGCCACCGTCTCCCGCTGGAGCCGCAGCAACCTGTCGGAAATCTCGCTGGCGCTGGTGGGCTGTTTGCTGGTGCTGTTCGGCGCGGACATCAAAGGCTGGGTCGATCAACGCCTGGGCAGCATCGCCGGCGCCTTGCGCGTCCCGCTGATGGCCTTGGTATGCATGGTCGGCAGCGGTCTCGCGCTGATCTACGCCACGCCGTGGATCATCAAAGGCCTGAGCCAGTTCAACAACTACAGCCTGGCGCCGGTGTTGTTGGTGGTATTGGTGCTCATCGGCGTCGTCGCAGACCGCCGCTGACTTCAGCTACAACCGAAAACAACTGTGGGAGCGAGACCGGCTTGCCGGTCTCGCTCCCACAGTTTGTATTGCGTAGGGCTTAGGACTGCTTCTCGAACTTCAGGTCCCACACGCCATGCCCAAGACGTTCGCCGCGGCGTTCGAACTTGGTGATCGGGCGCTCGGCCGGGCGCGGAACGCACTTGCCGTCTTCCGCCAGGTTGCGATAACCCGGCGCAACGCTCATCACTTCCAGCATGTATTCGGCGTACGGCTCCCAGTCGGTGGCCATGTGCAGAATACCGCCGACCTTCAACTTGCTGCGCACCAGTTCAGCGAACGACGCCTGAACGATACGGCGCTTGTGGTGCCGGCTCTTGTGCCACGGGTCGGGGAAAAACAGCATCAGGCGATCGAGGCTGTTGTCGGCGATGCAACGGTTGAGCACTTCGATCGCGTCGCAATCGTAGACCCGCAGGTTGGTCAGGCCCTGAGTCAGCACGCCATTGAGCAGCGCGCCGACACCCGGGCGGTGCACTTCCACGCCAATGAAATCCTGTTCCGGCGAGGCCGCGGCCATTTCCAGCAGCGAATGGCCCATGCCGAAACCGATTTCCAGCGAGCGCGGTGCCGAGCGGCCGAACACCTGGTCGTAATCCACCGGCGCGTCGGCCAATGGCAGCACAAACAGCGGCGTGCCTTGATCCAGGCCTTTTTGCTGGCCTTCGGTCATGCGCCCGGCGCGCATCACGAAACTCTTGATGCGGCGGTGTTGGCGCTCGTCGCCTTCTTCCGTCTGGATTGGCGTGTCGTTTGATTCAGTCATCAATGGCTCTTACTTGATCAGACCATCCAGCGGCGAGGAGGCGCTGGCATAGAGTTTTTTCGGCATGCGGCCGGCGAGGTAGGCCAGGCGGCCCGCGACGATGGCGTGTTTCATGGCTTCAGCCATCATGATCGGCTGCTGGGCATGGGCGATGGCCGAGTTCATCAGCACCGCTTCACACCCCAGTTCCATGGCGATGGTGGCGTCGGAAGCCGTACCGACACCGGCATCCACCAACACCGGAATCTTGGCTTCTTCGAGGATGATCTGCAGGTTGTACGGGTTGCAGATCCCCAGGCCCGTGCCGATCAGACCGGCCAGCGGCATGACCGCGATAACGCCGATTTCCGCCAGTTGACGGGCAATGATCGGGTCATCACTGGTGTACACCATCACGTCGAAACCTTCCTTGACCAGCACTTCGGCGGCCTTGAGGGTTTCGATGACGTTGGGGAACAGGGTTTTCTGGTCCGCCAGCACTTCCAGCTTCACCAGGTTGTGACCGCCGAGCAGCTCACGGGCCAGGCGGCAGGTGCGCACTGCCTCGGTAGCGTCGAAGCAACCGGCGGTGTTCGGCAGGAAGGTGTAACGATCCGGCGACAGGACTTCGAGCAGGTTCGGTTCGCCCGCATTCTGGCCGAGGTTGGTACGGCGCACGGCGAAGGTGACGATCTCGGCACCCGAGGCCTCGATGGCCAGGCGGGTTTCTTCCATGTCGCGGTACTTGCCGGTGCCTACCAGCAAACGCGACTGGTAAGTACGACCGGCCAGGACGAAGGGCTTGTCGCTACGAACGATGCTCATGGGAAATCCTCTGTAGGGGTGAGGTTCTTGCAGAATTCTGTGCCCTTAGGGGCCGGGCGACTAGCCGCCGCCGATGGCGTGCACCACTTCGACGGAATCGCCGTCGTTCAGCGTGGTTTCTGCGTGCTGGCTGCGCGGGACGATATCCAGATTGAGTTCGACCGCCACCCGGCGTCCGGTCAGATCCAGACGGGTCAGCAGGGCCGCAACGGTTTCACCGTCGGGCAGTTCAAGGGATTCGCCGTTCAACTGAATGCGCATGCCGAATGCCGCCATCATTTTTAGGGGCAGGCATTCTAGCCCGATCAGTCTTGGCGACCCAAGCCATTCGTCATGAAATGGACCGCCCGGTCAGCTCAACCGCCAGGCGGCAAGGCCCAGGCAGAGCCAGCCGACCAGAAATGCCAGGCCGCCGAAGGGTGTGATGATCCCGAGCTTGCTGATGCCGGTCAGGGTCAACAGGTACAGGCTGCCGGAAAACAGCAGAATACCGATGGCAAACGAAGCGCCAGCCCATGTGATCAAGCGCCCCTGAACCTGTGTGGCCAGCAACGCTATACCCAACAGAGCCAGGGTGTGCACCAGTTGGTAGGTGACGCCAGTGTGGAAGATCGCCAGGTATTCAGGCGTCAGCCGGTTTTTCAGGCCATGGGCGGCGAACGCGCCAAGGGCAACGCCAGTGAAGCCGAAAAAAGCGGCCAGCATCAGAAAGCCACGCAGCATGAAGAACTCCAGTCAGACTCGATCAACAGGGTCTGTATAATGGCCCGCTCAACGGGTTCGGCCAAGCCATCTCTATGCTGCGTTTATTTTTACGACGATTCACGAAGGCCCTGCTCTGGTTCGCGGGTGGCAGCGTATTGCTGGTTCTGATTTTTCGCGTGGTGCCGCCACCGGGTACGGCGCTGATGGTCGAGCGCAAGATCGAATCCTGGATCGACGGGGAGCCGATTGACCTGCAACGCACCTGGAAACCCTGGGATGAAATATCTGACGACCTTAAAGTCGCAGTGATTGCCGGCGAAGATCAGAAATTCCCGGAGCATTGGGGTTTTGACCTGGGTGCGATCCGGGCCGCACTGGCCCACAACGAGCTGGGCGGTTCGGTGCGCGGCGCCAGTACATTGAGCCAGCAAGTCTCGAAAAACCTGTTTTTGTGGTCCGGGCGCAGTTGGTTGCGCAAAGGGCTGGAAGCCTGGTTTACCGGGTTGATCGAGGTGTTTTGGCCCAAGCAGCGGATTCTTGAGGTTTACTTGAACAGCGTCGAGTGGGATGACGGCGTGTTTGGCGCGGAAGCGGCGGCCAGGCATCACTTTGGTGTTGGCGCTCGTTCTTTGTCGCGCCAGCAAGCGAGTTTGCTGGCTGCCGTTCTACCCAATCCAAGGGTGTGGAGCGCGAGTCATCCGACCAATTATGTTGCGCGGCGGGCTGGGTGGATTCGGCAGCAGATGAGTCAGCTAGGTGGTGATAGCTATCTGCTGGGGCTCAACGATTCACGCCGGGCGCCTTGGTCCCAATAACACCGCAAATCCCCTGTGTGAGCGAGCCTGCTCGCGATAGCGGTAGATTATTCAACATCTGTACCGACTGACCTGACGCCATCGCGAGCAGGCTCACTCCCACAGGGGCCGGCGCCAGCCGGATAAATGGGCAAAAAAAAACGCCCCGATCAATGATCGAGGCGTTTTTTATTGCCTTCTCGCAGGTTACGCAGCGATCGACAACTTGAGCTTGTTCATCGCGCTCTTCTCAAGCTGACGAATACGCTCGGCCGACACGTTGTACTTCTGCGCCAGGTCGTGCAGCGTGGCTTTCTCTTCAGCCAACCAGCGCTGATAAAGAATGTCACGGCTGCGGTCGTCCAGCACTTCCAGCGCTTCGTGCAGGTTGTGGTTGGAGTTGTCGCTCCAGTCGGCATCTTCCAGTTGACGGGCCGGGTCGTACCGGTGGTCTTCCAGATAGTTGGCCGGCGACTGGAAAGCACTGTCGTCGTCCGCTTCTGCGGCCGGGTCGAAAGCCATGTCATGGCCGGTCAGGCGACTTTCCATCTCGCGCACTTCCCGCGGCTCTACACCAAGGCTTTCCGCCACACGGTGGACTTCCTCGTTGTTCAGCCACGCCAGACGTTTCTTCTGGCTGCGCAGGTTGAAGAAGAGCTTGCGCTGGGCCTTGGTGGTCGCGACTTTCACGATGCGCCAGTTGCGCAGGATGAACTCGTGGATTTCCGCCTTGATCCAGTGCACAGCGAACGAAACCAGACGCACACCCATTTCCGGGTTGAAGCGCTTCACGGCCTTCATCAGGCCGACGTTGCCTTCCTGGATCAGGTCAGCCTGAGCCAGGCCGTAGCCGGAATAGCTACGGGCGATATGTACGACAAAACGCAGGTGGGCGAGCACCATCTGCCGAGCCGCCCCCAAATCCTGCTCATAATAGAGACTCTCGGCCAGTTCACGCTCCTGCTCCGGCGTCAGCAATGGAATGCTGTTGACGGTGTGCACGTAGGCCTCCAGGTTCGCACCCGGGACCAGAGCATATGCAGGTTGCAAAGAATTGGTCATACGAAAAAACCTCCGACTTACAAACTCGTGCAGTTCAGCACTGCGAAAATTGACCGGAAACCGAAGAACAAGTTCCCTGAACCCATAAACGCTGAAAGGTCAATACGAGCAAAATGATACTACTTAGGCGCAAGCTCCCTCAGGTGGCGTGCGACTGCAATCCATGCACCGATATACCCTAACAGCACCGCGCCAAGCAAGAGCGACAGACCGTCGGCAACCGGCACTCCGGCCAGCGCGAAATCACTGCCGTACAAACCCGCCAGCCCGACTACCGCGTCGTTCAGCCAGTTCAGGCCGAACGCCAATACACCCCAGGAAAGCAACCCCGCACCGAAGCCATACAGCGCGCCCATATACAGAAAGGGCCGGCGCACATAACTGTCAGTGCCGCCGACGAGTTTAATCACTTCTATCTCTGTGCGGCGGTTTTCAATATGAAGACGAATGGTATTGCCTATCACCAAAAGTAATGCAGAAACCAGAAGCACGGTCAGACCGAAGACAAAACGGTCGCCCAGCTTCAGGATAGCTGCCAGACGCTCGACCCAGACTAGATCAAGTTGTGCCTGTTGTACCTTCGGCAGCTCGGAAAGTTTTTGTCGTAATGCTTCAAGCGCAGGCTTGTCGACTTCGTTCGGCGTCACCAGTACCACGCCTGGCAAGGGGTTTTCCGGCAACTCCTTCAGCGCCTCGCCCAGTCCGGACTGCTGCTGAAACTCTTCCAGCGCTTGATCACGGCCGACATATTCAGCATCGGCGACGCCGGGAATGCCTTTGATCTGGTCGCGCAACGACTCGCCTTCAGCCGGGCTGGCCTCAAGTTGCAGGTACAGGGAAATCTGCGCCGCACGCTGCCAGGAACCGCCGAGACGCTCGACGTTGCTTAGCAAAAGTGACAGGCCCATCGGCAAACTCAGGGCCACCGCCATCACCATGCAGGTGAAGAAACTACCGATGGGCTGCTTGCCCAGGCGACGCAAACTGTCCAGCAGACTGGCGCGATGGCTTTCGACCCAGGCGCGGAACAGCGTGGCAAAGTCCGGGCCGTCGTCATCGTCGCGTTTTTTCTTCTGCGGTTGCGGGTCGGCGGCTTTCGGCGCCACGCGCTCGGAAACCTTAGGGCTGCGTGTCGCACTCATACGCCGGCCTCCCCGTCGCCGATCAGTCGGCCGCGTTGCAGGGTCAACATGCGATGACGCATGCGAGCGATCAGGGCCAGGTCGTGACTGGCGATCAGCACGCTGGTGCCCAAGCGGTTGATGTCTTCGAACACGCCCATGATCTCGGCCGCCAGACGCGGATCGAGGTTACCGGTCGGCTCATCCGCCAACAGCAGCGCCGGCCGGTGGACGATGGCGCGGGCGATGCCGACGCGTTGCTGCTGGCCGGTGGACAGGTCGCCGGGGTACAGATCGGTTTTATCCGACAGCGCCACCCGCTCCAGGGCCGAATCCACACGCTTGGCGATCTCGGCCTTGGAAAGACCGAGGATCTGCAGTGGCAGCGCGACGTTATTGAACACGGTGCGATCGAACAGCAACTGGTGATTCTGGAACACCACGCCAATCTGCCGGCGCAGGAAGGGAATTTGCGCATTGCTGATGGTGCCGAGGTCCTGGCCGGCCAGCAGCAACTTGCCGGTGGTCGGACGCTCCATCGCCAGCAGCAGCCGCAACAAGGTGCTTTTACCAGCGCCGGAGTGGCCGGTCACAAACAAGAACTCGCCCCGACGGACTCGAAAGCTCAGCTCATGCAAGCCGACGTGACCGTTCGGGTAGCGTTTACCGACCTGTTCGAAACGAATCATGAACGCTCCCGCTCGGCAAACAATGCCTGGACAAAGGGTTCTGCTTCAAAAGTGCGCAAGTCATCGATGCCTTCACCGACGCCGATGTAGCGAATCGGCAGGCCAAACTGCTTGGCCAGGGCGAAAATCACCCCGCCCTTGGCGGTGCCGTCGAGCTTGGTCAGCGCCAGGCCGGTCAGTTCGACGGTCTGGTTGAATTGCTTGGCCTGGTTGATCGCGTTCTGACCGGTGCCGGCATCGAGCACCAGCAGCACCTCGTGCGGTGCGTCGGCGTCGAGCTTGCCGATCACCCGGCGAACCTTCTTCAACTCTTCCATCAAATTGTCTTTGGTGTGCAGACGACCGGCGGTGTCGGCGATCAACACGTCAATGCCACGAGCCTTGGCCGCCTGCACGGCGTCGAAGATCACCGAAGCCGAGTCGGCGCCAGTGTGCTGGGCGATCACCGGAATCTTGTTGCGCTCGCCCCAGACCTGCAATTGCTCGACCGCCGCGGCACGGAAGGTATCACCCGCCGCGAGCATGACTTTCTTGCCTTCGAGTTGCAGTTTCTTCGCCAGTTTGCCGATGGTGGTGGTCTTGCCGGCGCCGTTGACACCGACGACCAGAATCACGAACGGTTTGTTTTGCGAAGTGATTTTCAGCGGCTGCTCGACCGGCTTGAGCATTGCCGCCAGTTCAGCCTGCAGGGACTTGTAGAGAGCGTCGGCATCCGCCAGCTCTTTACGCGCAACCTTTTGGGTCAGGCGCTGGATGATGACCGAAGTGGCTTCAACGCCGACGTCGGCCGTCAGCAAACGGGTTTCGATGTCTTCGAGCAGCTCGTCATCGATGATCTTCTTGCCGAGGAACAGGCTGGCCATGCCTTCGCCGATGCTGGCGCTGGTCTTGGACAGGCCTTGCTTGAGGCGAGCGAAGAAACCGGCCTTGGTTTCTTCGGTGCGCGCTGGCTCGGCGGGTGTCTCGACCGGCACGACCGGCGCGGCGGCCACGGGAGCGACGACCGGTGCGGGCTCTGGCGCTGGAACAATAGGAACAACCGGAGCGGCTGGAGCGACGAAGGCTGGAATCACAGGCTCCGGAACAACCGGCGCAGGCGCGGCCACAACAACCGGCTCAAGAGTCGGTTCAACCACCGGAGCCTGAATCGGCTCAGGCGCGAACGCAGTCGGCGCTGGAATCGGCGGCGTAATGTGCGGCGCCAATTCGTCTTCGACCAAAGCCACCGGCTCTTCCGCCACCGGCAATGTCAGCCACGGCTCGGCGGCTGGTGTCAGCGGCTGTTCGGCCACGACCTCAGCTTGCGCCTCAGCCATCGGTTGCAGCACCGGTTCGGCATTCGGCAGGACAATCGGCGCCAGCTCTTCTTCTATTACAGGCGCCGGGGCTGGCTCAGGGAGTGGCTGTGGCTGTTCGACGACGGTTTCCTGCGGCTTTTTGCGCAGCCATCCGAACAGGCTTTTCTTCTCGCCAGCCGCAGCTGGGGCTTTCTTGTCGTCGTTGGAACCAAACATGGAGGACGGCTATCTCACGGTAGCGACGCGCCAAAGGGCGCCTCGGCAAGTAAATATTCGATGCAGAACAGACTGCGATTGACCCCGCTTGTTCACGCGCAACATTTTGTAGAGGTGCAAATGGCGCCTTACAAAAACGATTTCACGAAAGACTGATGCGGCAAAATCGGCGAAAAGGTGGAGTTTAGCTGATAAAACGTAGCCTTCTGCCGCAAACCCATACAACCTGATCAAACGCAATGGCCTGATAGGCGTGGCCGCCAGTAAAACGGATCAGTATCCTAGCACCCTCTCGCCCGCCGACGCTAAGACCAAGCGGGCAGCTCAACAGGTTTAAAAAACGAATGAATGCTCTAGCCCGCCGCGCTGCAGGCCTGCTGCTCAGCACAGTTTGTCTGCCACTTTCAGCCCTCGCTGCCGATCCGCAACCCACCCACGAATTCACCCTCGACAATGGCCTGAAGGTCGTCGTGCGTGAAGACCATCGTGCGCCGGTGGTGGTTTCCCAAGTCTGGTACAAGGTCGGTTCAAGCTACGAGACACCGGGGCAAACCGGCTTGTCCCATGCGCTGGAACACATGATGTTCAAGGGCAGCGAGAAAGTCGGCCCCGGCGAGGCCTCGCTGATCCTGCGCGACCTCGGCGCGGAAGAGAACGCGTTCACCAGCGACGACTTCACTGCCTACTATCAAGTGCTGGCCCGCGACCGCCTGGGCGTGGCCTTCGAACTCGAAGCGGACCGCATGGCCAGCCTGCGCCTGCCGGCTGACGAATTCGCCCGCGAAATCGAAGTCATCAAAGAAGAACGCCGCTTGCGCACTGACGACAAGCCGATGTCCAAGGCCTACGAACGCTTCAAGGCCATGGCCTACCCGGCCAGCGGCTATCACACGCCGACCATCGGCTGGATGGCGGACCTCGACCGCATGAAAGTCGAAGAGCTGCGCCACTGGTACCAATCCTGGTACGTGCCGAACAACGCCACGCTGGTGGTGGTCGGCGACGTGACCCCGGAAGAGGTCAAAACCCTGGCCCAGCGCTATTTCGGTCCGATCGCCAAGCGTGATGTGCCGCCTGCGAAAATCCCGATGGAACTGGCCGAACCCGGCGAGCGGCAGATCACCCTGCATGTGCAGACGCAATTGCCGAGCCTGATGCTGGGCTTCAACGTACCGAGCATCGCCACCGCTCAAGACAAGCGTTCAGTCAACGCCTTGCGCCTGATCTCGGCCCTGCTCGACGGCGGCTACAGCGGACGCATCCCGACACAACTGGAACGCGGCGAAGAGCTGGTGTCCGGCGGCTCGTCGAGCTACGACGCCTACACCCGCGGCGACAGCCTGTTCACGCTTTCGGCAACGCCGAACACCCAGAAGAACAAAACCATGGCCCAGGCCGAAGCCGGGTTGTGGAAGCTGCTCGAACAGCTGAAAACCACCGCGCCATCGGCCGAAGAACTGGAGCGCGTGCGGGCCCAGGTGATTGCCGGCCTGGTTTACGAACGTGACTCGATCACCAGCCAGGCGACCGCCATCGGCCAACTGGAAACGGTCGGCCTGTCGTGGAAGCTGATGGACACCGAACTGGCCGAACTGGAAAGCGTTACGCCAGAGGACATCCAGAAAGCCGCCAAGCTGTATTTCACCCGCGAACGTCTCAGCGTCGCCCATGTCCTGCCACTGGAGACGACTCATGAGTGAGCGTAAAAAACCACGTCTGGCCCTGATTGGACTGATTGCTGTTGCCCTGATCGGCTCCGCGGCCTTCTATTTCTCGAAGACTGACGAATCCATCGCCAGCGAAGCCCTCGACAAGGCCAAGTCCAGCCAGAAGCTGCAATCGCTGGCCGAACTCGACGGCAAGGCGCCGAGTCGCCGCACGCTGGACGTGCAGACCTGGAACACGGCCGAAGGCGCCAAGGTGCTGTTCGTCGAGGCCCGCGAGTTGCCGATGTTCGACATGCGCCTGATCTTCGCCGCCGGCAGCAGCCAGGACGGCGATGCGCCGGGCCTGGCCGTGCTGACCAACGCAATGCTCAACGAAGGCGTGGCCGGCAAAGATGTTGGCGCCATTGCCCAGGGCTTTGAAGGCCTGGGTGCCGACTTCGGCAACGGCGCGTTCAAGGACATGGCACTGGCCTCGTTGCGCAGCCTCAGCGCCGCGGACAAACGCGAGCCCGCACTGAAACTGTTCTCCGAAGTCGTCGGCAAACCGACCTTCCCCGCCGATTCGTTTGCGCGCATCAAGAACCAGATGCTCGCCGGCTTCGAATACCAGAAACAGAACCCCGGCAAACTCGCCAGCATCGAGCTGATGAACCGCCTGTACGGCGACCACCCTTACGCGCATTCCAGCGATGGCACGGCGAAAACCGTTCCAGCCATTACCCTGGCTCAGTTGAAGGCGTTCCATGAGAAAGCCTACGCCGCCGGCAATGTGGTGATTGCGCTGGTGGGCGACCTGTCCCGCGCCGAAGCCGAGGCGATGGCTGCGCAAGTCTCCGGCGCGCTGCCGAAAGGCCCTGCCCTGGCGAAACTGCCGCAACCGGACGAGCCAAAAGCCAGCATCGGCCACATCGAGTTCCCGTCCAAGCAGACCAACCTGATGCTCGCGCAACTGGGCATCGACCGTGACGACCCGGATTACGCCGCGCTGTCCATGGGCAACCAGATCCTCGGCGGCGGTGGCTTTGGCACCCGTTTGATGAGCGAAGTGCGCGAGAAGCGCGGCCTGACGTACGGCGTGTATTCGGGCTTTACCCCGATGCAGGCGCGCGGCCCGTTCATGATCAATCTGCAGACCCGTGCCGAGATGAGTGAAGGCACGCTGAAACTGGTGCAGGATGTGCTCGCCGACTACCTTAAAACCGGACCGACCGAGAAAGAACTCGACGACGCCAAGCGTGAACTGGCCGGCAGCTTCCCGCTGTCCACCGCCAGCAACGCGGATATCGTCGGCCAGCTCGGCGCGATGGGGTTCTACAACCTGCCGTTGAGCTATCTGGAGGACTTCATGCAGCAGTCCCAAAGCCTGACCGTCGAGCAAGTCAAAACGGCACTGAACAAACACCTGAGCACGGACAAAATGGTCATCGTCAGCGCTGGCCCGACCGTGCCGCAAAAGCCGTTACCGGCCCCTACTGATAAACCTGCCGAGCAGCCGCTCGGGGTTCCGGAGCATTAATGGCCACTCGTCCTAAAAAACCTGTTCACAACGTGCACAACGGCGTGAATCAACTGCGCATCATCGGCGGTGAATGGGGCAGCCGAAAGCTGAGCTTCCCCGATGCACCCGGCCTGCGCCCCACGCCAGACCGAGTGCGTGAAACCTTGTTCAACTGGCTTGCACCTTATGTGCCCGGGGCCAAGGTCTTTGACCCGTTCGCCGGCAGCGGCGCGCTGTTCCTAGAGGCGCTGTCCCGTGGCGCGGCGATGGGCCAGGCGCTGGACGCCAGCAACATCGCCGTCTCAAGCATCAAGGAACATCTGGGCACCCTGCGCTGCACCACCGGCCAGATCCAGACGGCCGATGCCCTGCGCTACCTGGAAACCCAGCCAGCAGTGGCTTACGACCTGGTGTTCCTCGATCCGCCGTTCAACCAGAACCTGTTGCCCACCGTCTGCACTCTGCTGGAAGAGCGCCAATGGCTGGCGAACGACGCCTGGGTGTACACCGAGAGCGAAACCGCCCCTTCGACGCTTGGTTTGCCGGCGAACTGGCGCCTGCACCGCGAGCAGAAATCCGGGCGCGTCTACTACTCGCTGTGGCAGCGAAGCACTGAAGTGTCTTCTTAAAGTAATCACCTGGACGGCAAACCGTCCGTCCAGGGCGCCCTCCCGCTTTCTCAAACAGCAACATACCCGGTTTGCCTGATTCTTTTCCTTTAGTTCATTGTGAACTTGCGAAACAACTCGCATGGACGCAAAGGACTATTAACGGAATGAAAGTATTAACTAACGAGACAACTTCCAGTTCGACTACCGAGTTCACACTCGATAATGGCCTCAAGGTCATTGTGCGCGAGGATCATCGGGCACCGGTGGTCGCCTCCCAGGTCTGGTACAAGGTCGGCGCCAGCTACGAACCTCCGGGTCAGACCGGCCTGTCCCACGCGCTGGAACACATGATGTTCAAGGGCAGCAAAAAAGTCGGCCCGGGCAAAATCCTGCCACTGCTGCGCGAGCTCGGTATCCAATTCAACGCCGTCACCGGTAACGACTTCACCGCGTACTACCAAACGCTGGCTCGTGATCGTCTGGGCGTGGCCTTCGAACTGGAAGCGGACCGCATGGCCAATCTGCTTCTGCCGGCCGACGAATTTGCCCGGGAAATCGAAGTCATCAAGGAAGAACGCCGTCAGACCACCGACGACAAACCAATGGCCAAGGCCTACGAACGCTTCAAGGCCATGGCCTACCCGGCCAGCGGTTACCACACGCCGACCATCGGCTGGATGGCTGACCTCGACCGGATGAAGGTCGAAGAATTGCGTCACTGGTATGAGTCCTGGTATGCGCCGAACAACGCCACGCTGGTGGTGGTCGGCGACGTGACCGCGGACGAAGTGAAAGCCCAGGCCCAGCGCTACTTCGGCCCGATCGCCAAACGCGATGTGCCGGCCGCGAAAAGACCGCTGGAACTGGCCAGGCCCGGTGAGCGCCAGATGACTCTGCACGTGAAGACGCAATTGCCCAGCCTGATGCTGGCCTTCAACGTGCCGAGTATCGCGACCGCCAAAGACAAGCGTTCAGTGCATGCCTTGCGCCTGATTTCGGCCTTGCTCGGCGATGGCCACAGCGCGCGCATCCCGACGCAACTGCAACGCGATGAAGAGCTGGTGTCCGACGGTACGTCGAGCTATAGCGCCTACACCCGGGGCGACAGCCTGTTTCTCCTGTCGGCAACACCCAACAGCCATAAAAACAAAACCATCGCCCAGGCCGAAGCCGGTTTGTGGAGGCTGCTGGACCAGCTGAAAACCACGCCGCCGACCACTGAAGAACTGGGACGCGTACGCGCACAAGTCATCGCCGGGCTGGTTTACGAGCGCGACTCGATCACCCGCCAGGCCAGCGCTATCGGCCGACTGGAAACGTTCGGACTGTCGTGGAAATGGATGGACACCGAACTGGCCGAGCTGGAAAGCGTAACGCCAGAAGACATCCAGAAAGCCGCCACGCTGTATTTCACCCGCGAGCGGCTTAGCGTCGCCCATATCCTGCCAATGGAGACCAATAAAGAGGATGGGGATGAGTCCGGCGACGGCGAAGTGCCAGACAAGGAGAACTCCAGCCAAATGCTGCAATCGCTGGCTGAGCTCGACGGCAAGGCGCCAAGTCATCGCCTGCTCGACATGCAGACCTGGAATACCACCGAAGGCGCCAACGTGTTGTTCGCCGAGGCCAGAGGGTTACCGATGTTCGACGTGCGTCTGACCTTCGCTGCCGGCAGCAGCCGGGATGGAGACACTCCAGGCCTGGCCATGCTGACAAACTTGATGCTCAACGAAGGTGTTGCCGGC
The DNA here is from genome assembly GCF_949767765.1 of Pseudomonas sp. IT-P171. Classification (NCBI taxonomy): domain Bacteria; kingdom Pseudomonadati; phylum Pseudomonadota; class Gammaproteobacteria; order Pseudomonadales; family Pseudomonadaceae; genus Pseudomonas; species Pseudomonas sp. IT-P171. The sequence continues at coordinate 74,992 of NZ_CATKQN010000002.1, read as the reverse complement.
AGTGATGCCAACGCTATTGCCCAGGGTTTCGAAAGCCTGGGCGCACAGTATGCCCCCGGCACTGATCTGGATACGGCGCAAGTCTCCCTGCGCAGCCTCAGCGCCAAGGACAAACGCGATCCGGCACTGACCCTCTTCGCCGAAGTCGTAGGCAAGCCAACCTTCCCTGACGACGCGCATGCGCGCCTGCGCAATCAGACCCTCGCCGCTTTCGAAGATCAGAAGCATGACCCGGGCAAACGGGCGAGCCTGGAGTTGATGAACCGCTTGTATGGCGATCATCCGTACGCGCATGCCAGCGATGGCACGGCGCAAGCCATTCCGTCCATCACCCCGACCCAGCTGCGCGCGTTCCACGAAAAAGCCTACGCGGCCGGCAACGTGGTGATCTCGTTGGTGGGTGACTTGTCCCGTGCCGAAGCGGAAGCCATTGCCGCGAAGATCTCCGCGACCCTGCCCGAAGGCCCGGCCCTGGCGAAAGTCCCGCAGCCGATGGAACCCAATGCCAGCAAAAGCCACATCGAATTCCCATCGCAACAGACCATTCTGATGCTCGCACAACTGGGCATCGACCATGACAATCCAGACTACGCGGCACTGTTCATGGGCAACCAGATCCTTGGCGGCGGTTTCGGCACTCGACTGATGAGCGAAGTCCGCGAAAAACGTGGCCTGACGTACGGGGTTGTTTCAGCCTTCACGCCGATGCAGGCGCGCGGTCCGTTCATGATCAAACTGCAGACCCGCGCCGAAACAAGCGAAGGCACGCTGAAACTGGTACAGGACGTGCTCGCCGACTACCTTAAAACCGGCCCGACCGAAAAAGAACTGGCTGATGCCAAACGCGCGTTGGCCGGCAGCTTCCCGCAGTCCACTGCGAGCAACGCACACATCGTCGCGAAACTGGCGTCTATCGGCTTTTACAACCTGCCGTTGAATCATCTGGACGACTTCATGCAGCAGTCCCAGCGCCTCACCGTAGCGCAGGTCAAAACCGCATTGAACAAACACCTGAGCATGGACAAATTGGTCATCATCAGCGCAGGACCGACCGTCCCGCAAAAGCCATTGCCGGAGCCTGCAGATAAACCTGCCAGGTAATTGCTCAATCTGTCAGGCGACTTTCGCAGCATCGGCAAGCAGAAAACCGAGCGACTCTACTGTTCGTTGTGGCAACGTATGGCAGAGATCGCCGGTTAACCCACCGGCCTGAAAAGGTGCGCACAGGTTGCGCACCGCTGCATCGAGAGCCATCGTGTCTTTTCCGCCAGAACGCTTCACCCCCGCCTTCGGCCTTGGCAACCCGCACTTGCAAACCTTGTGGGGACCGCTGTGGCGCAAAACCACGCACATCGAACGCGAGCGCGAACGCTTGTGGCTCGAGGACGGTGATTTTCTTGACCTGGACTGGCACGGTCCGCACCGCGCCGATACGCCACTGGTGCTGGTGTTGCACGGCCTGACCGGTTCCTCCAATTCACCTTACGTGGCCGGCGTGCAGAAAGCACTGGGCGCCCAGGGCTGGGCCAGCGTCGCGCTGAACTGGCGCGGCTGCTCGGGGGAACCGAATCTGTTGCCACGCAGCTACCATTCCGGTGCCAGTGAAGACCTCGCCGAAGCCATCAGACACCTGCGGGCCAAACGACCGCTCGCGCCGCTGTACGCGGTCGGTTATTCCCTCGGCGGCAACGTTTTGCTCAAACACTTGGGCGAGACCGGCAGCGACAGCGGCGTGGTCGGCGCCGTGGCAGTGTCGGTGCCGTTTCGGCTCGATCAGTGCGCCGACCGTATCGGCCAGGGTTTCTCGAAGGTGTATCAGGCGCACTTCATGCGCGAGATGGTCGCCTACATCAAGAACAAGCAGCGGCAGTTCCAGCATGACGGGCGCGAGGATGGCCTGGCGAAGCTGGCCGCCCTGGGCTCGCTGGAAAACATGCGCACCTTCTGGGATTTCGATGGCCGGGTCACCGCGCCGCTGCATGGCTTCACCGATGCACAGGATTACTATCGCCGTGCCTCGAGCCGCTATTTCCTTGGGGACATTCGCACGCCGACGCTGATCATTCAGGCCGCCGACGACCCGTTCGTGTTCCCTCACAGCCTGCCGTCAGCCGAGGAATTGTCCGCCTGCACCCAGTTCGAGCTGCAAGCCAGGGGCGGGCATGTCGGCTTCGTCGATGGCACGTTCCGGCAACCGGGTTACTACCTGGAACGGCGCATCCCGCAGTGGCTGGCCGCCGTGGGTCGCGGGTAAATCGATGGATACCGATCAGGGCGAGTCGATCCATTTCTGGCAAACGGCACCGTTGGCCGGGGTCGAGTTGTTGTCTGCGCGCTACATCGAACACCGCTTCGCCCCGCATGTGCATGACGGTTACGTGATCGGCATGATCATGGCCGGCGCTCAGCGTTATCGCTATCGCGGCGCCGAACACCTGGCGGGCAGCGGCACGCTGGTGTTGATCAATCCGGATGAATTGCACACTGGGCACAAGGGCACGGAAGACGGTTGGCTGTATCGGGCGTTTTATCCCGACAGCGGGCAGATTCTCTCGCTGCTGACCGAGCTGGAACTGCCAACCCACACCTTGCCGGCGTTTGGCGCCACGCTGTATCGCGATCCGGATCTGGTCAAGGGCTTCTGCCAACTGCACCGGCTGCTCGAAACACCGTCAACCGCCCTGCAACAGCAGACCGTCTGGCGGGAGTTGATGCTGTCGTTGCTGCAACGTCACGCCGCTGTCCCGGACGCCGGCAAACCCGGCAAGGAACACCGCGCGGTGACCCTGGCCAAGGAACTCCTGCAGGCGCAATTGGCGGCGCCGCCTTCGCTGGAAGAACTCGCGGCAGCGGTGAACCTGTCGCCGTTCCATTTCGCCCGGGTGTTCCGCCGCGCCACTGGCATGCCACCGCACACCTGGCTGATACAGCAGCGCATCGCCAGGGCACGAGGGTTATTGCAGAGTGGATATTTGCCACTGGAAGTGGCCACGCAATTGGGATTTGCCGACCAGAGTCATCTGAATCGGCAGTTCAAGCAGGTTTACGGGGTGGGGCCGGGGGCGTATCGCAGAGCCCGACTTTAGAAACAAAAAGATCGCAGCCTTCGGCAGCGCCTACAGTGGGAATGCGCAGGCGCTGCCGGAGGCTGCGATCTTCTGATCTTTACTCGCCGGTGGCGACGCCCCGCGCAGGTTCGTTGATCCACTCGCTCCACGACCCGGCATACAACGATCCCAACGGATATCCCGCGAGGCACAACGCAAACAGGTTATGACACGCCGTCACGCCAGAGCCGCAGTACGCCACCAGATCATTCGGTGAACGATTGCCCAGTTTCTCGGCAAACCGCTGCTTGAGCTGATCGGCCGGCAGGAAATGCCCGTCGCTGCCAAGGTTGCCGGTGAACGCCGCGCATTGCGCGCCGGGAATGTGCCCGGCAATCGGGTCGATCGGTTCCACTTCGCCCTTGAAACGCGGCAAGGCCCGGGCATCGAGCAGGGTCATCGCGGGTTGGCCGAGACGTTGCTGAAGCTGTTCGGCGCTCAGGATCAGCCCGTTGTCCGGCGTCCCGTTAAAGGTGCCACGTTCAACACCAGAGGCATCGAGGCTCAGGGGCAAACCCGCCGCGTGCCAGGCCTTGAGCCCGCCATCGAGAATGAACACGCCGTCGCGCTTGCCCAGCCAGGCCAGCAACCACCAGGCCCGCGCCGCATAGGCGCCGGGACCATCGTCATACAAAACCACTTCGCTGTCGGCGTTGATGCCCCAGGCCTGCAAACGCTCGATCAACTCTCCAGGCTCGGGCAACGGATGGCGCCCGGTCACTCCTTTGACCACTGCCCCGCTCAAGTCGCGCTCAAGATCGGCAAAACTCGACCCGGCGATATGCCCTTCGGCATAGCTGCGCTGGCCGTAATCCGGGTCTTCGAGGGCAAAACGACAATCCAGAATCACCAGCCCTAGCTGCTCCTTTTTCAGGTCCAGTGCTTGCGGGCTGATCAATTGCGCAATGGGCATAACGGGCTCCAGTGATTAGGCGATGTCTGATCCTACTGTACTTCTTCCAGGGCTTGCGCCAACGGCACGTAAAACTCCTCGAACAAGGCGTTGACCGCATCGCGGGACTGATCCGTGACAAACCCGGCTTCCAGCACCAGCACCTGGTACACCCCACGCTTGATTGCCTGTTCGCTCAGGTGATTGGAGTTCTCCCGCGTGGTGCACAGGAAACGCACCCAGGACGTCAGGATGATCCAGGCGTTGAGGGTCAGGGATTCGATCTGTACCCGATCCATCTTCAAGATGCCGGCCTCGACGAACCCTTTGTAGATCGCCGTGCCCTGGATCACGCAGCGCTGGGAAAAACGCCGATAACGGGCGGCCAGTTCCGGATCGCTGTCGAGCAAGTGCTCGAGGTCACGGTGCAAAAACCGGTAGCGCCACATGGCTGCCAGCAACTCCTGGAGGTAGTAACGCTTGTCCTCCACCGTCGCGGCGCGCCCTTGGGGCGGGCGCAGGAAGCTGTCCACCAGGCTTTCATACTCACTGAACAATACGGCGATGATCGCCTGCTTGTTGGGGAAGTGGTAGTACAGGTTGCCCGGGGAAATTTCCATGTGGGCAGCAATGTGGTTGGTGCTGACGCTGCGCTCGCCCTGCTGATTGAACAGCTCCAGGCTGTTCTGCACGATGCGCTCGCTGGTTTTGATCCGTGGGGCCATGGCTTGAGCTTTAATTCAGAGGGCGTTGCCGGGCATCTTACGACCTATCCGCCCGTGGATAAAACATCGCTGCGCCAGGATGTCATTTGACTTTCTAGAGCATAGACTCTAAAAAGCTCGTCACAACAATAAATCCGGAGATGACCATGTCTGCTGAAATTGCCTACCTCCAGAATCTGCAGCAGCCACTGGAAGAACTCCAAACCCTGTTCGAGGCCCAGCGTGCAGCCTATGCCGCCAACCCGATGCCCCCCGCGGCGCAGCGCCAGCAATGGCTCAAAGCTTTGCGGGATGTGTTGAGCACTGAACGCCAGGCGCTGATCGACGCCATCAGCCAGGATTTCAGCCACCGCAGCGCCGATGAAACCCTGCTCGCCGAACTGATGCCGAGCCTGCACGGCATTCACTACGCCAGTCAGCACCTCAAGGGCTGGATGAAGCCGTCACGGCGCAAAGTCGGTGTTGCCTTTCAGCCCGCCTCGGCCAAAGTCGTTTATCAGCCGCTGGGCGTGGTCGGAGTGATCGTGCCCTGGAACTACCCGCTGTATCTGGCCATCGGCCCTTTGGTGGGTGCGTTGTCGGCGGGCAATCGGGTGATGCTCAAACTCAGCGAGTCGACCCCCGCCACCGGCCTGCTGCTCAAGGCTTTGCTGGGCCGGATCTTTCCCGAAGACCTGGTGTGCGTGGTGCTCGGCGAGGCCGATATCGGCGTGGCGTTCTCCCGCCTGCGTTTCGACCACCTGCTGTTCACCGGCGCCACCAGCATCGGCAAACATGTGATGCGCGCGGCCGCCGAGAACCTGACGCCAGTGACGCTGGAACTGGGCGGAAAATCCCCGGCCATCGTTTCCCGGGATGTGCCACTGAAAGATGCCGCCGAACGCATCGCCTTCGGCAAGACGCTCAACGCCGGGCAAACCTGCGTGGCCCCGGACTACGTGCTGGTACCGGAAGACCGCGTAGGCGCTTTCATCGAAGCCTATCGCCAGGCGGTTCGCGGATTTTACCCGACCCTGGCTGACAACCCGGACTACACCGCGATCATCAATGACCGACAACTGGCCCGGCTCAATGGCTACATCAGCGATGCCACCAGCAAAGGCGCGCTGCTGATTCCGTTGTTCGACCAGGGTCAGGGGCGCCGCATGAGCCATAGCCTGCTGCTCAACGTCACTGACGAGATGATGGTGATGCAGGACGAAATCTTCGGTCCTCTGCTGCCGATCGTTCCGTACAAGGACCTGGATGAAGCATTTGCCTACATCAGCCAGCGACCTCGTCCGTTGGCGCTGTATTACTTCGGCTACGACAAGCGCGAACAAAACCGCGTCCTGCACGAGACCCATTCCGGTGGCGTGTGCCTGAACGACACGTTGCTGCATGTTGCCCAGGACGACATGCCGTTCGGCGGCATCGGCGCCTCGGGCATGGGCCATTACCACGGCCATGAAGGCTTCCTGACATTCAGCAAGGCCAAAGGTGTGCTGATCAAACAGCGCTTCAACGCGGCGAAGCTGATCTACCCACCGTACGGCAAAACCATCCAGAAACTGATCCAGAAGCTGTTTATCCGCTAACGATCAAATTCTTCGGGTAATAACAATAATGAGCCCAAGCCTGTCCGATACACCCGCGCTGTCACGGCGCGGCCTGCTCAAGTTCAGCCTCGGCGCGAGCGCTTTCCTGGCCACGGCCGGGCTAGGCGCGAGCCTCAGCGGATGTTCGTCGAGCATTCCGGCTGACGGTTTCGCGATGCTGCGCAGCGGCGATCTGCTGTTTTTGCGGGCGTTGATTCCGGTGATGCTCGAGGGGGCCGTGGTCGCCGGGAGCCTGCCGAGGGCGGTAGACCAGACCTTGCACAGCCTGGATAACAGCCTGAATCACCTGTCGCCGGAAATGCTCAAGCTGACCCGGCAGTTGTTCGATGTGCTGGGGATGGCCGTGACTCGTGGGCCACTGACCGGGATCTGGGGCAGTTGGGAAAACGCCAGCGCCGACGAGATCAGGCACTTTCTTGATCGCTGGGAAAACAGCTCGTTGAGCCTGTTGCGCATGGGGCACAGCTCGTTGCTGCAACTGGTGATGATGGCGTGGTACAGCCGGGTGGAATCGTGGGCGCATTGCGGGTATCCCGGGCCTCCCACGGTTTGAGACCGAGGCTTGCCCTCGAAGGCGTCAGCCGCATCACCACAGCCTCCAAAAACAATAAGAGAACCCGAACATGCCCGTACCCGATCCGTTCCGCGAAGGCATGGCCCGCGGCTGGAAAACCCACGACGGCTCGCAACTGACCGAAGACCTGGCCCTCGAAGCGGACGTCGCGATCATCGGCAGCGGCGCCGGTGGCGGGACGACGGCTGAAATCCTCAGCGCCGCCGGCTACAAGGTGTTGCTGATCGAAGAAGGCCCGCTCAAGACCAGCAGCGATTTCAAGTTGCTCGAGGACCAGGCCTATACCAGCCTCTATCAGGAAGGCATCGGCCGCATGAGCAAGGACGGGGCGATCACCATCCTTCAAGGCCGGGCGGTGGGCGGCACTACGCTGATCAACTGGACGTCGAGCTTTCGCACCCCGGACCCGACGCTCGAACATTGGGCCAGGGAGCACGACGTCAAAGGCCACAGCCCCACGGAGATGGCGCCATGGTTCGAGAAAATGGAACAGCGTCTCGGTGTCGCGCCGTGGATGGTTCCGCCCAACGCCAACAATGACGTGATCCGTAAGGGCTGCGAGAAACTCGGTTACACCTGGCACGTCATCCCGCGCAACGTGCGTGGTTGCTGGAACCTCGGTTATTGCGGCATGGGCTGCCCGACCAACGCCAAACAATCGATGATGGTGACGACGATTCCGGCGACCCTGGAAAAGGGGGGTGAACTTATTTATCTGGCTCGCGCGGAAAAACTGGTGATCAAGGACGGCAAAGTCACGAGCCTGCAGTGCGTGGCGATGGACGACAGTTGCGTCACCCCCACGGGCAAGACGATCACGGTGAAGGCGCGGCATTACGTACTGGCCGGCGGCGGGATCAACAGCCCCGCGCTGCTGTTGCGCTCGGATGCGCCAGACCCGCACAAGCGGCTGGGAAAACGGACCTTTCTGCATCTGGTCAACATGTCCGCCGGGCTGTTCGACGAGGTGATCAATCCGTTCTACGGCGCGCCGCAGTCGATCTACTCCGACCACTTCCAATGGCAGGACGGCACGACCGGCAAGATGGCTTACAAACTCGAAGTGCCACCCCTGCACCCGGCGCTGGCGGCCACCCTGCTCGGCGGTTTCGGCAAGGAAAACGCCCGGCACATGGAAAACCTGCCCCATACCCACGCCATGCTGGCGCTGCTGCGCGATGGTTTTCACCCGGACAGCCCCGGCGGCAGTGTCGAGCTGCGCGGTGACAACACGCCGGTGCTCGACTACCAGGTTTCAGCCTACGCCTGGGACGGTTTGCGCCGCGCATTCCACAGCATGGCCGAGATCCAGTTCGCCGGTGGCGCCAACGCCGTCATGCCGATGCACGCCGACGCGCGCTACGTGAAAACCCTGGCCGAAGCACGCACGCTGATCGACGGTTTGAGCCTTGAGCTGTATCGCACTCGCCTGGGCAGTGCCCATGTGATGGGCGGTTGTGCCATGGGTGAAGACCCGAAAAATGCCGTGACCGACAGCCTTGGCCGGCACCATCAACTGAGCAACCTGTCGATCCACGACGGCTCGCTGTTCCCCACCAGCATTGGCGCGAACCCGCAATTGTCGGTCTACGGGCTGACGGCGCAACTGGCGACTTCGCTCGCCGAACGTTTGAAAAACCCGTGAAAAGAGCGAATATTCCCATCGTCTATAGTGCTTTCTTACCCAACAGGCGACTTGGCCGACCGGGAAGGCTGCGATACCATCCGACTCCCCAACGGACTCCCGCCAGGACGACGCGATGAACCGAGTGTTGTACCCAGGTACCTTCGACCCTATTACCAAGGGCCATGGCGACTTGGTCGAACGCGCCGCGCGCCTGTTCGATCATGTGATCATCGCCGTCGCTGCCAGCCCGAAGAAAAACCCGTTGTTTCCCCTGGAACAGCGTGTGGAGCTGGCCCGCGAGGTCACTAAACATCTGCCGAACGTTGAAGTCGTCGGCTTCTCGACGCTGTTGGCGCATTTCGCCAAAGAGAAGAACGCCAACGTGTTCCTGCGTGGTTTGCGCGCAGTGTCAGACTTCGAATACGAATTCCAGCTGGCCAACATGAACCGTCAGCTGGCGCCGGACGTGGAAAGCCTGTTTCTTACGCCGTCCGAGCGTTATTCGTTCATCTCCTCGACGCTGGTCCGTGAAATCGCGGCCCTGGGCGGCGATATCACCAAGTTCGTCCACCCTGCGGTGGCGGACGCCCTGACCGAACGCTTCAAGAAGTAGGAGCTGCCGCAGGCTGCGATCTTTTCACTTTATCGCGGCCCGCGTGCACTGCGCCCGCCAATGCGGCACAATTGCGCGCATTGGTTTATTGCGCCCGGGCCTTGCGCCCCGGCTGGAGTTAGCATGTCCCTGATCATCACCGACGATTGCATCAATTGCGACGTCTGCGAACCCGAGTGCCCGAACGCCGCCATCTCCCAGGGCGAAGAGATCTACGTGATCGACCCGAACCTGTGCACCCAGTGTGTCGGCCACTATGACGAACCTCAGTGCCAGCAGGTCTGCCCGGTGGATTGCATTCCACTGGACGAGGCGCATCCGGAGACTGAAGAGCAGTTGATGGAGAAGTACCGGAAGATTACCGGCAAGGCTTGAGAGCCTGAAAAGATCGCAGCCCTCGGCAGCGCCTACAGATACTTTGCGATCGCCTGTAGGAGCTGCCGAAGGCTGCGATCTTTTGATTTTTCCTTCCTCACTCCCGCTGCTCAAACCCCTCCCCGATACACCCCAGGCACCGCACGAACGCCGCCTTCGCCGGATCAACCACCAGCGCCTGCCCCGCATCGCCGACATTGCCGCCCAGTGCGGTAAACGGCAACGACACCACAAATGCCCCCGCGCCGATCACTGTTGCCGCGACCAGCAAAGGTCGGGCAATCAGCAAATCGCCGAGCATGGCGTAGGCCGGAGGGTTCTGGATGGTGTAGCGCGGATCACCGCTGCCGGTATTTGCCGCCAGCACTGGCGTACCAACGCTCAGCAACACAACGACGGCAGCGGTTCGAAGCAGGTTCATGGCGCGGTCCTATAACAGTGAGAACACTGACTATAGACCGTAGGAAATATCAGCTCTGACAGCGCGGGCAAAAGACGCTGGCACGCTGCCCGAGCTTGACTTCCCGCAGCTCTGTCCCGCACACCTTGCATGGCTGACTGCCACGGCCGTACACGAACAGTTCCTGCTGGAAGTAACCCGGCTGACCGTCGCCGCCGATAAAGTCGCGCAACGTCGTACCGCCGCGCTCGATGGCGGCGGCCAGAATGCGTTTGATCTCGATGGCCAGCTTCAGATAGCGCGCCCGGGAAATGCTCTTGGCCTCGCGGCGCGGGTCGATACCGGCCGCAAACAACGCTTCAGTGGCGTAGATATTGCCGACGCCGACCACCACCGCGTTGTCCATGATGAACGGCTTGACCGCCATCGAACGCCCGCGGGACTGCTGGAACAAGCGCTCGCCGTCGAACAGGTCGGTCAACGGCTCCGGCCCCAGGCGAATCAACAGTTCGTGGTTGAGCGGATCGAGGCTCCAGAGCATCGCGCCAAACCGTCGCGGGTCGGTATAACGCAGGGCCAGGCCCGATTCCAGTTCGATGTCCACATGCTCATGCTTGGCGGCCGGCATGCCGACTTCCACCAAACGCAAATTGCCCGACATCCCCAAATGACTGATCAACGTGCCCACTTCGGCATTGATCAGCAGGTACTTGGCGCGCCGTTCCACCAGCACGATACGCTGGCCGGAGAGGCGCACATCCAGGTCTTCAGGGATCGGCCAGCGCAGGCGACGGTCACGCACGATCACCCGGCTGACGCGCTGGCCTTCCAGGTGCGGTGCAATACCGCGGCGGGTGGTTTCGACTTCCGGCAGTTCAGGCATGGTGCTCTCGAATCAGGCTTTCACCACACTCAGCGGTGAGCGCCGAGGTCGCGAATCGTTTGTTTGAGGGTTTCGAAGTCGTAGTCCGAAAGGCCGACGTAATCGAGCACCAGCGCCGAAATGCTGTTCCATTCGTGGTCATCGTTCTGGTTGCCCAGTACCCGGTAGGACGCACAAATGTGCTCGGCCATCTTCAGGATCGCCAGCAGGTTTTTCAGCTGGCTGTTGCGCGAAGACTCATCGCTGAAAATCGCCAGTGCATTGTGGTGGTTGGCGATCGCCGTGCTCACGTGCTCAGGCAGACGCCAGGATTTGGCCGTGTAGTAACCGACCACCGCATGGTTGGTATTGAACACCCGGTTTTCGGTGTCGACTATGCGGCATTCAGCACTGGCGTTGGCGTAGGCTTCTTCCAGAACAGTCATGTAGTTGGGGAAGCGCTGCAACATCAGCGGCACGCCGCAATCGTGGAACAACCCCAAGGCGTACGCTTCATCGCCGGCCTGGACGCCGATGCGCTTGGCCAGGGTCAGGCAAGTCATCGCCACGTCCTGAGCGGTGTCCCAGAATCGATTCAGGGTGACGATGGTGTCATCGTTCATTTCGCCCTTGATCGACTGCGCGTTGATCAGGTTGATGATCGAACGGCTACCCAGCAGATTCACCGCACGCTGGATCGAGGCGATCTTGTTGCTCAAGCCGTAATACGGCGAGTTGACGATTTTCAGCAGGGAACCAGAGAGGCCCGGGTCCTGGGAGATCAGCTTGGCGATCACCTCCAGATCCGGGTCGGGCATGTACTGCTCCATCTGCAGATCCACCATGATCTGCGGCTGGGCCGGCACGCTGATGCCTTGCAGGGACTGTTGGATCTGTTCGGTGGTCAGCTCTTGGGACATAAGTACACACTCTGGGACAGGTGGCGATTCTAACCTTTATAAAGTTGGATCCGACACCATGGTCGGCTCATCATCTGAAGTTTCATAAAATTCCCAATCCGTCTCCTGAGCGCAATGCATTTCCCTGTGGCGAGGGAGCTTGCTCCCGCTCGGCTGCGAAGCAGACGTAAATCCAGCGAATGCAGCCGCCTGATGTACTGCAACAGCCGTTTTCGGGACGGCTCCGCCGTCCAGCGGGAGCAAGCTCCCTTGCCACATGTCCACCTCCAAACCTGGCAGCGCTGCAACACGCTATACTCCCGCTCTTTTTTCCGGAGCGACGTCATGTCCCTGCCTAGCCTGCGCCTCAAAGCCAACGCCGACCGTCGCCTGCGAAACGGTCACTTGTGGGTCTACAGCAACGAAATCGATGTGGCCGCCACCCCTTTGCACGGTTTCAAGGCCGGCGACCAGGCGATCCTCGAAGCGGCCGGCGGCAAACCGCTGGGCATCGTCGCCATGAGCCCGAACAACCTGATCTGCGCCCGCCTGCTGTCGCGCGACATCAAGTTGCCGCTGGACAAATCGTTGCTGGTGCATCGTCTGAACGTTGCCCTGTCCCTGCGTGATCGCCTGTTCGACAAGCCGTTCTATCGCCTGGTCTACGGCGACTCCGACCTGTTGCCAGGCCTGGTGGTCGACCGTTTCGGCGACATCCTGGTGGTGCAGATCGCTTCGGCGACCATGGAAGCGCATAAAGATGACGTGATCGCGGCGCTGACCCAAGTGCTCAAGCCAAGCGGCATTCTGTTCAAGAACGACTCCGCCGCCCGTGACGCCGAAGGCCTCAACCGCTACGTCGAAACCGTGTTCGGCCTGGTGCCGGAGTGGGTGGCGCTGGAAGAGAACGGCGTGAAATTCGAAGCGCCGGTCATCCAGGGCCAGAAAACCGGCTGGTTCTACGACCACCGCATGAACCGCGCACGCCTGGCCCCTTACGCCAAAGGCAAACGCGTCCTCGACCTCTACAGCTACATCGGCGGCTGGGGCGTGCAAGCGGCCGCCTTCGGCGCCAGTGAAGTGTTCTGCGTCGACGCGTCGGCCTTCGCCCTCGATGGCGTGGAACGTAACGCTGCGCTGAACGGTTTTGCCGAGAAAATGACCTGCATCGAAGGCGACGTTTTCGAAGCCCTGAAAGAGCTGAAAGCCAGCGAAGAACGTTTCGACGTGATCGTGGCCGACCCTCCGGCGTTCATCAAACGCAAGAAAGACATGAAAAACGGCGAAGGCGCCTACCGTCGCCTGAACGAGCAAGCCATGCGCCTGCTCAGCAAGGACGGCATCCTGGTCAGCGCTTCGTGCTCGATGCACCTGCCGGAAGACGACCTGCAGAACATCCTGCTGACCAGCGCCCGCCACCTGGACCGCAACATTCAGATGCTGGAGCGTGGTGGCCAGGGTCCGGACCATCCGGTGCACCCGGCGATTGCTGAAACCCGTTACATCAAGAGCATTACTTGCCGGTTGCTGCCAAACAGCTAACAACACGAAACACTGTAGGAGCGAGCTTGCTCGCTCCTACAACTGATTCGGAAGTTTCCTGCGCCCTCATGCATTGACTTCCATATCCATCAGGTCAACTCTCGGCCCCCCTCACGGATCGAGAGCGTTGTTGATGAACCCTTCCACGCATACCGCGAAAAAATCGTCGCTCATCCTGCTTTTGATGACGATGACGCTACTGGGTGTATTCCCGCTGGACGTCGTACTCCCGTCCTTTCCCGCGCTCTCTGACTACTTCCAGACCTCAGCCTCCGACATTGCCCTTTCGGTCAGTCTGTTCGCCATCGGTCTTGCGCTATCGGTGGTGCTGGTCGGACCGTTGTCGGATTTGTGGGGGCGCAAGACCCTGTTGCTGACCGGTATCGCCATCTCGGTGGTCGGTGCAACCGGTTGCCTGCTTTCCAGCGAATACAGCGGGTTCCTGGTGTTTCGAGTCATTCAGGCCGTGGGTTGCGGTTCCTTTGTGCTGTCGCAGGCGCTGATCCAGGATCTGTTCGTCGGCAAGGAACAGGAACGAATCAGGATCTGGATGACCACCGCCGCGGGGGTGTTCATTTCCATCTCGCCGCTGCTCGGAACCTGGCTGCAAATGCATCTGGGCTGGGAGGGCAGCTTCTATGTCTTTATCGCGTTGGCAGCGATTGTCTGGATAAAGGCTGGCGTCTTGCTCAAGGAGAGCCCACGCAGTCGGAATGCGGCGCCCGGTCGTTTTTTCAGTGCCTATTGGCGGCTGTGTTCCGACCTGCGCTTCATGGGTTACTGGCTTATTTCCGGCCTGGCCTTCGCCTGCCATTTTTCATTCATTGTCATGTCACCGATCATTTTCATGGAACGCCTGGCACTCTCGCCCTACGAATTTGCCTGGACATTGTTGCTGTACGGCGTGGCCTATGTATTCGGCGGGATAGTCGCCAGTGCGCTGCATCGGCGTCTGCCGGCCAATTCGCAGATCGTGATCGGCCTGGGGCTTATCGCACTGTCGGGGTTGGTCATGCTGTGGCTGGCGAATCAGTTCGGGCTCACTGCCGCTGCGGTGCTGATCCCCATGCTCATTTGCACGGCCGGCACCACCATTGCCCGGCCTATCGCCAATTCCAAAGCCATGACCCTTTATCCACAGGATGCCGGTACGTCCTCATCGGTCGGCGGCGTCATGATCTTCCTCTGCGGCGGGGTGATCAGTGTGGTGATCAATCTCGCGTCCGCAGATCTCACCATGGCACTCGCCTTGTGTTTCCTGGTCCTGAGCGCGGCAGGCCTTGGTTTGAACGCGCTGATCATGCAGCGCAATCTGGCGCTGAACGCGAGTTGATAAACGCCGGTCGTCATCCCGCACACGCCACGGTTGCCGGATCAATGCTTCCCGGCATTCCCTCCTGACGCCAGCCGTGTAGAATCGCGACATTCATCGCCAGTCATCCCCCGGCGGGTTTATGAGCTCAAGCTGAAGCGCGCGGCGATCCCGCAAAGTTATCGGCAACTTCCGGACACACGGCCATTTCTGAGTGTTCCAGACGTCAATAGAAGCTCACTTCCCTTTTGATACCTGATTAGCCGCCCGGAGTGCTTCATGCCTGATTACCGCTCGAAAACATCCACCCACGGCCGCAACATGGCCGGTGCCCGCGCACTGTGGCGCGCCACGGGGATGAAAGATGACGACTTCAAAAAGCCGATCATCGCCATTGCCAACTCGTTCACCCAATTCGTACCGGGCCACGTCCACCTCAAGGACCTGGGCCAACTGGTCGCCCGCGAAATCGAACGCGCCGGCGGTGTAGCGAAAGAATTCAACACCATCGCTGTCGATGACGGCATCGCAATGGGCCACGACGGCATGCTGTATTCGCTGCCGAGCCGCGAGATCATCGCCGACTCCGTCGAATACATGGTCAACGCCCACTGCGCCGACGCCATCGTCTGCATCTCCAACTGCGACAAGATCACCCCTGGCATGCTGATGGCTGCCCTGCGCCTGAACATCCCGGTGATCTTCGTCTCCGGCGGCCCGATGGAAGCCGGCAAGACCAAACTGGCCAGCCACGGTCTCGACCTGGTCGACGCCATGGTGATCGCCGCCGACTCCAGCGCTTCTGACGAGAAAGTCGCCGAGTACGAGCGTAGCGCCTGCCCGACCTGCGGTTCGTGCTCCGGCATGTTCACCGCCAACTCGATGAACTGCCTGGTTGAAGCCCTGGGCCTGGCCTTGCCGGGCAACGGTTCGACCCTGGCGACCCACAGCGACCGCGAGCAACTGTTCCTGCAGGCTGGCCGCACCATCGTCGAGCTGTGCAAGCGTTACTACGGTGAGAACGACGAGTCGGTATTGCCGCGCAACATCGCCAACTTCAAGGCGTTCGAAAACGCCATGACCCTGGACATCGCCATGGGCGGTTCCACCAACACCATCCTGCACTTGCTGGCCGCCGCCCAGGAAGCCGAGATCGCTTTCGACCTGCGCGATATCGACCGTCTCTCGCGCAACGTGCCGCAACTGTGCAAAGTCGCGCCGAACATCCAGAAGTACCACATGGAAGACGTGCACCGCGCTGGCGGGATCTTCAGCATCCTCGGCTCGCTGGCCCGTGGCGGCCTGCTGCACACCGACCTGCCGACCGTGCACAGCAAGACCCTGGCCGAAGGCATCGCCAAGTGGGACATCACCCAGACCGACGACGAAACGGTGCATCACTTCTTCAAGGCCGGCCCGGCGGGCATCCCGACACAAACCGCATTCAGCCAGTCGACCCGTTGGGAAACCCTGGACGACGACCGTGAAAACGGCTGCATCCGCAGTGTCGAACACGCTTACTCGAAAGAAGGCGGCCTGGCCGTTCTCTACGGCAACATCGCGCTGGACGGCTGCGTGGTGAAAACCGCCGGCGTCGACGAGTCGATCCACGTGTTCGAAGGCAACGCGAAGATCTTCGAAAGCCAGGACAGCGCCGTACGCGGCATCCTCGCGGACGAAGTGAAAGCCGGCGACATCGTGATCATCCGTTACGAAGGCCCGAAAGGCGGCCCGGGCATGCAGGAAATGCTGTACCCGACGTCCTACCTGAAATCCAAAGGCCTGGGCAAAGCCTGCGCCCTGCTGACTGACGGTCGTTTCTCCGGCGGTACTTCGGGCCTGTCCATCGGCCACGCTTCGCCGGAAGCGGCTGCCGGTGGCGCGATTGGCCTGGTGCAGGACGGCGACAAAGTGCTGATCGACATTCCGAACCGCTCGATCAACCTGTTGATCAGCGACGAAGAAATGGCCGGGCGCCGTGCCGAACAGGATCAGAAAGGCTGGAAGCCTGTGGAAAAACGTCCACGCAAGGTGACCACCGCGCTGAAGGCCTACGCCCTGTTGGCGACCAGCGCCGACAAGGGTGCTGTGCGTAACAAGGCGATGCTTGACGGGCTGTAAGCGTCAATCGCAGAAATAAAAATGCCCCGCCAAGTGCGGGGCATTTTTTTGCTCTCGAAACCGGTTTGGCAACAGGCACACCAGTGACTGTGATACCGCCATCGCGGGCTTGCCCGCGATTGGAGCGACTCGGTCCTACTGGATTTCAGCCGGCGTCACGATCACCCAGTTCTTGTCCGCCGTCACCGGCAATCCTTCCTTGGCCTGGGCCGCAGCGTTTTTGGCCATCATGCCGTTAATCTGGGTCATGTATTTGTCCTTGCGGTTGACCCACAAGTGGATGCCGCCCTTAGCCACGTCGACGCTGTGGAACAGCATGTAACCGTCGCTGGTTGGGGTATCACCGCCCACCAGTACCGGTTTTTTCCACTCATCGATGTAGGTCAGGATCGCCGCGTGCTTGCCGGCCATCCAGGTCGCTGGAGTCCACAGATACGGGGTCAGTTCGAGGCCGAGGTTGGCCTTCTCGTCATACTTGCCGGCGGTGATCTGTTTGCGCGCGGTGGTCAGCTCGCCGGACTTTTGATCCTTGAGCAGCAGGCTCACCCCGATCACATTCTGCGGTTTGACGTTGTAGCCGTACTTCGGATCGGCAGCGACCATGCGCACCAGCTCTTCGGAGGCGGCGGTCATCACGTAGACCTCGATGCCGTTCTCCATCAGTTTGTTGTAGAGCTCTTGCTGGCCGGTGAAGATTTTCGGCGGGTTGACGTCGAGGTTCTTGACCACGTCGCCTTCGTAATAAGTCGCGGGCACCGGTTTGCCGGACGCCATCAACTCGTCGACATAGCCTTTGAGTTCTTTAAGTGTGAAACCGGAGAACACCTGGGCGACCCATGGGTAGCAAACCATGTCGTCGACTTCACAGAGGCGGTAGTAGTAGCTGAACAGGCTTTCCTTGTGGTCGGCAGTGTCCTTGAACGGCATCAGTTTCAGGGAGGGGTCGAGTTTCTCGCGGGTGATCAGGCCCTTGTTTTCCATGTACGGCAGCAACGACTCTTCGAGGTCGTAGCGGTAACTGGTGTTGTCCATGTCGAACACCGCGTAGTTACCCTTGTTGGCGTTGGCCGCGATCATGGCGTCCAGCGCCTTCGCCTGATCGGCGGGCCAATGCTTCAAGTCCGTGGCGAACGCCTGGCCGGCGAGGCCAAGGCAAAGTGCAGCGAGCAGAAATTTCGGCGCGAGCTTCATCGACAGTTCTCCCTGATTCAAAGATATCGACGCTAACAAATACGTGTGACAGTCCTCGTCTGTCAGCGACCGCTCGCGTCCCTTTCGCGTCAGCTGCATCCCTGACAGCGACATCCGCTTATTCCAAAAACGACAGTTATCAGACTTTTTTGGTATTAAATCATTGTAAATCAAGCTGTTAGGCTTGCCGGTTCGCAACTGCCCCGGAAGGCAGTTGGCACATGTCTAATGGGAGTTCCAATGAACCTGCCGCTGATTCTCAACCTGCTGGTGTTCCTCGCCCTGCTCTTCGGTCTCGCGCAAACCCGCCACACGACGTGGAGCCTGGCTAAAAAAGTCCTGCTCGCTTTGGTGTTGGGCGTTGTGTTCGGTGTCGCACTGCACACGATTTACGGTGCCGGCAATCCGGTGCTCAAAGCGTCGATCGGCTGGTTCGATCTGGTGGGCAACGGTTACGTGCAGTTGCTGCAAATGATCGTGATCCCGCTGGTGTTCGCCTCGATCCTCAGCGCCGTGGCGCGCCTGCACAATGCTTCGTCGCTGGGCAAGATCAGCTTCCTGACCATCGGCACGCTGCTGTTCACCACTGCCATCGCGGCGCTGATCGGTATCGGCCTGACCAACCTGTTCGGGCTCACGGCTGAAGGCCTGGTGGCCGGCACGCAGGAAATGGCCCGTCTGCAAACCATTCAGAGCGACTACGCGGGCAAGGTCGCCGACCTGAATGTGCCGCAGTTGCTGTTGTCGTTCATCCCGCAAAACCCGTTCGCTGACCTGGCGCGGGCCAAGCCGACGTCGATCATCAGCGTGGTGATTTTCGCCGCGTTCCTCGGCGTCGCCGCTTTGCAATTGCTGAAGGATGATGTCGAGAAAGGTCAGAAAGTGATCAACGCCATCGACACCCTGCAAGCCTGGGTGATGCGCCTGGTGCGCCTGGTGATGAAGCTGACTCCGTACGGCGTATTGGCCCTGATGACCAAAGTGGTCGCCGGTTCCAACTTGCAAGACATCATCAAGCTCGGCAGTTTTGTGGTGGTGTCCTACATCGGCCTGGGCCTGATGTTTGTGGTCCACGGCGTGCTGGTGTCGGCGGCCGGGATCAACCCGCTGCGCTTCTTCCGCAAGATCTGGCCGGTGCTGACGTTTGCCTTCACCAGCCGTTCGAGTGCAGCGACGATTCCGTTGAGCATTGAGGCGCAGACCAGCCGCCTGGGCATTCCGCAGTCCATCGCCAGTTTCGCCGCTTCGTTCGGCGCGACTATTGGCCAGAATGGCTGCGCCGGTCTGTACCCGGCAATGTTGGCGGTGATGGTGGCGCCGACCGTGGGCATCAACCCGCTGGACCCGCTGTGGATCGCGACGCTGGTGGCGATTGTGACGCTGAGCTCGGCCGGCGTGGCCGGTGTGGGGGGTGGCGCAACGTTCGCGGCGCTGATCGTGTTGCCGGCGATGGGCTTGCCGGTGTCACTGGTGGCGTTGCTGATTTCGGTTGAGCCGCTGATTGATATGGGGCGTACGGCGTTGAACGTGAGCGGTTCGATCACGGCCGGGGCGATTACCAGCCAGATCATGCAGCAGACGGATAAAGCGCTGCTGGATGCGGATGAGCATTCGGCGTTGGCTCACGCTTAAATTCTTTAGCGTCTGAACTGGCCTCATCGCCAGCAGGCTGGCTCCCACAGGGATTTTGGGTGTTCACACAATCTGTGTTTCACCCCAAACCCACTGTGGGAGCCAGCCTGCTGGCGATGTTTTTAAGCCTTTTCCCAGACTTCGAAGTTGTACGCCGGTTTGTCGCCTACGGCCGGATTCGGGGTGTTAGACACCAACTTCCACTGCGTCAAATCAAACTCTGGAAACCACGCATCCCCTTCCGGGCTCAACGCCACGCGTGTCAGGTACAACCGATCCGCTTGAGCCATTCCTTGCGCATACAACTGCGCGCCGCCAATCAGCATCAACTCATCGACGCCCTGCTCCTTCGCCCACTCTTCAGCGCGAACCACCGCAGCTTCCAGCGACGGATAAACTTCCGCGCCTTCCAGCACCAGATCCGCCTGACGGCTGACCACGATGTTCAACCGGCCCGGCAGCGGACGACCGAGGGAATCCCAGGTCTTGCGCCCCATGATGATCGGCTTGCCCAAGGTGGTGGCCTTGAAGTATTTGAAGTCCCCCGGCAGGTGCCAGGGCATGCTGTTGTCGACGCCGATCACGCGGTTTTCACCGAGGGCTGCGATCAGGCTGAGGGGGAGTGATTTAGTCATGCCGGCGAGGATACCAGAGCCCCCCGTACCCCGATAAGCGTCACAGCGGTTATGCTCACAGCTCGATTGAGCGACGGGATGCCGCGTGACTGAACTGAATAACCTATGGCTGACAGAAACCATCCGCCTGCGTGAAGAACACGCCGGCCCTCTGGATGACCTGGAAGCCAACAGACTGGCCCGCACTGCCGGCGGCGATCTGCCGACGAGGATTGCGCGCCGCGCCGTGTGGCTGGCCGAGCGCGATGGACTGACCGAAGCCCTCAGGCATTGGCTGCAAGGCGCACGACTGGCATTGATCGTCATGGCCGTGCTGGCCGTGGTCAGTGGCGCCGGGCTGGCGTTTGCCGCGATGGGTGACGGTCAGACACCGGTGAATGTGTTTTGGGCCTTGGGCAGTCTGCTCGGGCTGAACCTGATTCTGCTGCTGAGCTGGGCCATGGGCCTGGTGTTTGCCGGCGAACACGGCGCAACGCTGGGACGCTTGTGGTTGTGGCTCAGCGAAAAACTCGCCCGCGACGCCAAAGCCGCGCAACTGGCGCCCGCGCTGCTGTTGCTGCTGCAACGACAAAAACTCAATCGCTGGGCGCTCGGCGTGCTGGTCAATGGCTTGTGGTTGCTGGCGATGCTGAGCGCGCTGGTGATTCTGCTGATGCTGATGGCGACCCGGCGTTATGGCTTCGTCTGGGAAACCACCCTGCTCAGCACCGACACCTTCGTGACCATGACCCAAACGCTGGGTGCACTGCCCGCCGTGCTGGGGTTCAACGTGCCAACGATGGAGATGATCCGCGCCAGTGGCGATGCCGCGCTGAACATCGAAAGCGCCCGCCAGGCCTGGGCCACCTGGCTGGTTGGCGTGCTGGTGATTTACGGCATTGTGCCGCGCCTGCTCTTGGCGTTGTTCTGCCTGTGGCGCTGGAAAAGCGGCCGCGCAAACCTGCATCTGGACCTGAACCTGCCCGGTTACGCCCAACTGCGCGAACGCCTGATGCCCACCAGCGAACGCCTGGGCATCAGCGACGCGGCGCCCGCGCAACTTCATCGGGTGGAAAGCGCTGTCAGCGATCTGCAAAGCGATGGCGCACTGCTGGTGGCCATCGAGCTGGACAATCAACGCCCATGGCCGCCACAACTGCCTGAAAACGTGAGCGACGCGGGCATCCTCGACAGCCGTGAATCGCGTAACAAACTCCTCGAACAGCTCAGCCGTTTTCCTCCGGCCCGCCTGGCCATCGCCTGCGATCCACGGCGCTCGCCGGATCGCGGCAGCCTCGCCTTGATCGCCGAACTGGCCCGCAGCGCCAGCGCTACCCGCGTCTGGTTGCTGCAAGCGCCGCCCGGCGAAGCGCTGGATGCCGAGCGCCTCGGCGACTGGCACGTGGCGCTGCAACAACTGAATCTGCCCTTCGCCGACTGCGCGCCGCTGAACTGGCTGGAGACCGGTCATGACTAATTCGTGGAAAGCGCCGTTGAAGCTCGCCGTGGTCGGCCACACCAACGTCGGCAAAACCTCGTTGCTGCGCACGTTGACCCGTGACGTCGGTTTCGGTGAAGTCTCCCATCGCCCGAGTACCACGCGACACGTCGAAGGCGCGCGGTTGTCGGTGGACGGCGAGCCCTTGCTCGACCTGTTCGACACGCCGGGACTGGAAGACGCCATCGCCCTGCTCGACTACCTCGAACGCCTGGAACGTCCCGGTGAACGCCTCGACGGCCCGGCGCGGCTGGCGCGCTTTCTTGAAGGAAGTGAAGCCCGGCAGCGTTTCGAGCAAGAAGCCAAAGTGCTGCGGCAACTGCTCACCTGCGACGCCGGCCTCTATGTGATCGACGCCCGCGAACCGGTGTTGGCCAAATACCGCGACGAACTGGAAGTGCTCGCCAGCTGCGGCAAACCGTTACTGCCGGTGTTGAATTTCGTCAGCAGTGCCAACCACCGCGAACCGGACTGGCGCGAAGCGCTGGCACGGTTGGGCTTGCACGCCCTGGTGCGTTTCGACAGCGTGGCGCCGCCGGAGGATGGCGAACGTCGGCTCTATGAAAGCCTCGCGCTGCTGCTGGAAAACTCCCGCGAGCAACTGGAACGACTGATCGCCGATCAGCAAGCCCAGCGCCTGGCCCGCCAACAAAGCGCGGCGCGGCTGATTGCTGAATTGTTGATCGATTGCGCAGCGTGTCGGCGCAGCGTGGTCAGCGATGCGGAACAGGAACAGCAAGCCATCAGCGAACTGCGCAAAGCCGTTCGGCAACGGGAACAGCGCTGTGTCGAAGCGTTGCTCAAGCTCTTCGCCTTCCGCCCTCAGGACGCGGCGGCCAGTGATCTGCCGCTGCTCGACGGTCGTTGGGGCGATGATCTGTTCAATCCGGAAACCCTCAAGCAACTGGGCGTGCGGGTCGGCGGAGGTATCGCGGCGGGGGCGGCGGCCGGGGCCGGGGTGGATTTGCTGGTCGGCGGTTTGACCCTCGGCGCGGCGGCACTGGCCGGCGCGATTGCCGGCGGCGCGCTGCAAACCGCACGCAGTTATGGCAGCCGGTTGCTGGGCAAGATCAAGGGTCAGCGAGAGTTGACGGTCGATGACAGCGTGTTGCGGTTGTTGGCATTGCGTCAGCGGCAATTGCTTCAGGCGCTGAATGCACGTGGGCACGCGGCGATGGACAGCATTCAAGTCGCCACGCCACAGGACAAGAGTTGGCGCGAAGGCAAACTGCCCGAAGCCCTGAACAAGGCTCGGGCGCATCCGCAGTGGTCATCACTGAATCCGCAGGCGAAGTTGAGTCAGGCGGAGCGGCAGGAGCAGGTTGAGGTGTTGGCGCAGCAGCTGTAAAACTACAGTGTCTGGGCCGGCCTCATCGCGCCTCGGCGCCTATGTCCTAAGCCGCCAACAGGCGCAAGGCCTTTTCCTTCAAAACGCCAAGATCAATCACCGGCACCCACATCTCCTTGGCCAGCTCATCCCACTGCCGCATGCGCAAACTGACGGCGCACAACGGGTCCTGCTCGAACGCTTCAGCCTCCGCCTCGGTCATCACCCCGCCCTGGTATTCCAGGGTCCGGCGGCTGGCTTCGCTCAAGCGATCGTAGTACCCGGGCTCTTTGAGTGTCAGATAACGCTTGGCTTGCACGTGGAATTCCACCAGCCGCGCCATGCGTTCGCTGAAGCCTGCGCGGCGCAGATAATCAGCACCCAACCGCTCATGGCTGACCACGCCGAAACCACCCATGTTCTCGGCGCTCTCGGCGCAAATGTGTCCGATGTCGTGAAAGAACGCCGCCAGCACCACTTCGTCATCGAAGCCTTCGGCCATGGCCAGTTGTGCGGCCTGGGACATGTGCTCGATTTGCGATACCGGCTCGCCGATGTAATCACTGTCGCCAAAACGCTCGTACAGCGCGAATACCTCGTCGATCACTTGCTCAGTGCGGTCCATCAACGCTCTCCCAATACAGTCGCGACATTACGTTCTGCCATGGCCGGCCCGACACTCATGCCGACGCCCGTGTGCATCAGCGCCACGCTCACGCCCGGCATCGGCCGCAGGAATGAAAACGGTCCTGGCCCGCGTGAACCATAGACACCCTGCCAGCGCTCGACCACTTGTACCTTGCAGCGCAACGTCTGCTCGGCCAGTTCGATCATCCAGTCGTCCACTTGCTCGGCGTTGAATGGCGAGGGGTCGCGGCCATAGTGATGGGAGTCGCCGATGATCAGTTCGCCGTAAGGCGTCGGGCTGATCAGCAGGTGAATACCGTTTTCGTGCAGGTGCGGCTCTTCACGCAGGATCTGCGCCTGCACCGCCGCCGCTTCCGGCAGATCGGCGAAGGCGCCGTAGTGCACGCAACTCAAACCGGTGAGCAGTGCGTGTTGCAGGTTGAGGTTGATCTGCGGGCGGGCGCGGAGCATTTGCAGGCGGCAGATTTGCGGGTTGAGCGCGGCCATCGGCTCGGCGAGCAAGGTCTGATAATCATGGCCGGAGCAGATGATGATCTGCTCGGCGCTGAAGGTGCCGGCGGTGCTGTGCAAACGGCCCGGTTCGATGTCGCGCACGAGGGTGGAGAAGTGAAACTCGACGTTCATTTCGCGGCGCAGGTAATCGATCAATGCCGGTATCGCTTCGCGGGAATACAGTTGTTGATCGTCCATGCCATGCAACGCGGCGCGATGATGGCTGAACTGGCCGCCGTACAGATCGCGCAATGCAGCACCGCGCAGCAGGTCGACGCGGTAACCGTGTTCCACGGCTCGTCCGGCGCAAAAAGCTTCCAGCAGGTGTTCCTCCGCCTCGGTGCGGGCGAACAGATACGAGCCGTTGCGCTTGAGCTGCAGGCCGGCCAGTGGCGCCCATTGTCCCCAGATCTCGCGGCTGGCCTTGGCCAGTTCCAGCATCGGGCCTGGCGGTTGGCCGGTGACGAGGGCCTGGCCGAAGTTGCGCACCGAGGCGCCGAGCGGGGTTTCGCTGCGTTCGAAAACCGTGACCTTGAGGCCGCGCCTGGCGGCAGCGTAGGCGTGGGACAGGCCGAGGATGCCGGCGCCTACGATCAGCATGTCGTTGGGGTGTGTCATTAAGATAATCCCGATTTTGTGGCGAGGGAGCTTGCTCCCGCTGGTCGCGAAGCGGCCCCAAAATAAGGGCCTGCTGCGCAGTCCAGCGGGAGCAAGCTCCCTCGCCACAGGATGTGAGTCAGTTACTTGGCAGCCACTTTCTCGGACTTGCCGTCATAGCGCTTGCGCCACTCGGTCAGGATCTCGTCGCGATTCTTCGACGCCCAGGCAAAGTCGTTCTTGATCAAACGCTGCTCGTAATCCGCCGGCAATTCAGTCTGCGGCTTGGCAATCCCCGGCTGCGCAAGCACCGCGAAGTTCTCTTTATAGAGCTCCATCGCCGCCGGACTGGCCGAGAAGTCAGCCAGTTTCTTCGCCGCATCTTCATGCGGTGTGCCCTTGATCACAGCCGTCGCTTCAATTTCCCAGCCCAGGCCTTCTTTCGGCAGGATGATGTCCAGCGGCGCGCCCTGGCGCTTCAACTGAACAGCCGGGTATTCAAAGGAAATACCAATCGGGAACTCCCCCGCCGCTGCCAGTTTGCAAGGCTTGGAGCCGGAGTGAACGTACTGGCCGATGTTCTGGTGCAGGTCGTCCATGTACTGCCAGCCCTGCTTCTCACCGAAGGTTTGCAGCCAGGCGCTGACATCGAGGAAACCGGTGCCGGACGAGGCCGGGTTGGGCATGACGATCTTGCCTTTGTACTCAGGCTTGGTCAGGTCCTGCCAGCTCACGGGTTTGGTCAAACCCTGTTTTTCCGCTTCGACGGTGTTGAAGCAAATGGTTGCGGCCCACACGTCCATGCCGACCCAGGCTGGCGGGTTGGCGGCGTCGCGGTAGTTGCCGCCGATCTTGCCCAGGTCTTTCGGCGCGTAGCTTTGCAGCATGCCTTGCTGATCGAGGATCGCCAGGCTCGATGCGGCAAGACCCCAGACGGCGTCAGCCTGTGGCCGGGCTTTTTCGGCCAGCAGCTTGGCGGTGATGATACCGGTGGAGTCGCGTACCCACTTGATCTCGACGTCCGGGTTGGCTTTTTCGAAGGCTTCTTTGTAGGTCTTCAATTGTTCGGCCTCGAGGGCGGTGTACACCGTCAACTCGGTTTTCGCCGCGAAGGCGTTCAGGCTGAAAGCGGTGAGGACAGCAGCGGCCAGGGCCATAGGCTTGAACATGATCTTTTCCTGTTTGAGTTGAGGTTTGCGGGATTGGAAATCAGTGACCGGGTGCGGTCTGGCGCCACGCCTGGGAACGGCGCAGCAAACCGCGCGAGGCCCAGGCCAGCAGCAGGGACACGCCCGCCGAGGTGAACAGAATCAGGGTCGACATCGCCGCCGCGCCGCCGACGTTGCCGGCGTCATCCATGTTCAGCACCGCCACCGCAGCAAGAATGGTGTCGGGGCTGTAGAGGAAGATCGCCGCCGAAACGGTGGTCATGGCCGAGACGAACAGATAGCGCACGATGTCCAGCAGCGCCGGCAGGCAAATCGGTACGGTGACCCGCAAGTAATGCCGATACAGCGGCGCCTTGAGCGACAGCGCGGCGGCTTCGAACTCAGCGTCGAGCTGGCGCAGCGCGGTGGTCGCGGTCATTTGCGCGGTGGTCAAATAGTGAGCAATGGTGCAGACCACCAGCAGGGTCATGGTTCCGTAAAGCACATGCAGCGGGTTGTCGGTGAGGTTGAAGAAGAAGACGTAACCCAGGCCCAGCACCAGCCCTGGCACCGCCATCGGTACGAAACTGAGCATGCGCAATGTCAGATTCAGTCCGCGCTGGCCTTTGGTTTTTTCCATCAGGTACGCGCCGGTGAAGATCAACGCACTGCCGATCAACGCCGTGCACAGGGCCATCTTCACGCTGTTGCCGTAGGCCAGCCAGCCACCGCCCGCCGTGTCGTTGAACTGGTAATGGTTGAGCGACAGCGACAGGTTGTACGGCCAGAATTTCACCAGCGACGAGAACACCGCCATGCCGAACACCAGCAGCAATACCGCGCAGATCAGCAGCACGATGGCGAGATAGAAGCCGTCGCGCAGTTTCGATGGTGCAGGTTGAAAGACCTGCGCCCGACCGCTCATGGAGTCGCCGTGGCGCCGACGCAACCAGGCATCGACACCGAAGCTGAACAGCGCCGGCAGTAACAGAACCATGCCGATCAATGCACCGCGACCGAACTGTTGCTGGCCGACCACGGCTTTGTAGGCTTCCAGCGCCAGCACCTGATAATCGCCGCCGACCACCACGGGCACGCCGAAGTCGGTGATGGTCAGGGTGAAGACCAGGCAGAACGCCGCGAACACCGCCTGACGCGTGGCCGGCCAGGTGATGCTGCGGAAGGCTTTGGCCGGACTGGCGCCCATGCTGGAGGCGGCATCGAAGAGACGCGCATCCGCCAGGGACAGGGCCGACAGCAAAATCATCAAGGCGTGTGGGAAGGTGTAGATCACCTCACCCAGAACGATGCCCCAGAAGCCGTAGATATTGTCCGAGAGCAAACCACGCAACAGGCCCTGGTTGCCGAACAGGTAAACCAGCGCAATCCCCGGCAACATCGAAGGCGCCATCAATGGCAACAACGACAGGCCACGCCAGAGGCCTTTGCCCGGTATCAACGTGCGTTGCAGGGCGTAGGCAAACAGGTAGGCCAGCGGTACGACAATGGCCGCCACGCTGAGGGAAACCTTCAGGCTGTTGCCGAGCAACCAGTGGAAATTCGCACTGGTGACCAGTTCACGCGCAGCCACCAGACCACCGCCCTGCCCGGCCTCCGGACTGAAGCCACGCCAGAAGATCGCCAGCAATGGCATCAACACGGCGATGCCTAGCAACACCAGCAACAAGACTTTGCCGCCGACCACGAACACCCGGTCGCCGATCTCGGCGCGGGAGGTCTGCCGAACCTGCTTGTGCGGTATCGGCAGCGCGATGTTCGCGCTCATCAGGCAAACACCTGCAGGCTGCGCGGCGGCAAGGCGACCATGATCTGCTGGGCGCCGAGTCGCGGCATGGCTTCCGGCGCCAGTTCCGCGAGCAAGGCGTGGCCCGGCAGTTGATCGAGCTCGAAACTCATTCGGCAGCGGTTGCCGAGGAAGGTGATTTCGCGAACCTTGGCCGGGAACAGGTTTTCCTCATGCACCAGCGGGTTGACGTTGATCGCTTCGGGGCGACAGAACAAACGGCCCGAGGCGGTTTTGGCGCTGCCGTCTGCCAGGCGCAGGCTCATCCCGCCGACCTGGGCGTGACTGTCGCTGCTGCGGCTGAATGGCAACCAATTGCCCTGACCGACAAACTCCGCCACGAACGGCGTGGCCGGACGATCGTAGATTTCCTGTGGCGTGGCGTACTGCTCAACCTTGCCGTTGTTCATCACCGCGATGCGGTCGGCCATCAGCATGGCCTCGTCTTGATTGTGCGTGACCATCAGGGTGGTGATGCCGAGGCTGCGTTGAAGTTGGCGCAGTTCGGTGCACAAGTGCTCGCGGACCCGGGCGTC
Source organism: Pseudomonas sp. IT-P171 (assembly GCF_949767765.1). Taxonomy (NCBI): domain Bacteria; kingdom Pseudomonadati; phylum Pseudomonadota; class Gammaproteobacteria; order Pseudomonadales; family Pseudomonadaceae; genus Pseudomonas; species Pseudomonas sp. IT-P171. The sequence continues at coordinate 46,858 of NZ_CATKQN010000002.1, read as the reverse complement.
GAGGGCCGACATCGGTTCGTCCAGCAACAACAACGACGGCGCCGGTGCCAGGGCGCGGGCCAGTGCGACACGTTGCTGCTGACCGCCGGACAATTGGCCGGGGTACTTTTTCTCACTGCCGATCAGGCCGACCAGCTCCAGCATCTGACCGACGCGCTTGCGCACTTCATCGCGACCGCTGCCGGCAAGGCCATAGGCAATGTTGGCTTCGACAGTGAGATTGGGGAACAGCGCGTAGGACTGGAACAGAATGCCGTAGTCCCGAGCCTGCGGTGCCAGGTGGGAAACGTCGCGATCACCGAGGTACAACTCGCCGCTGTCCTGTTTCTCCAGACCGGCGATGCAACGCAACAGCGTGGTTTTGCCACAACCCGACGGGCCCAGCAGGCACACCAGTTCACCGGCCGCCACGTCGAGGGAAACGTTATCCAGCGCAGTAAAGGCGCCGAAGCGTTTCTGCACGCCACGCACCCTCATCGGGGCGCCGGGATTGGTCAGGGCAGTTGCGATCGAGTGGTTCATGGACAGGCCTCATCAAGCAGATGAAGGCCATCCTAAGGAGGCAATGCGTCCGTCATGTGGCAGTGAGGCAAAAACGGCCGATAGTGGTATTCGGGGATTTGGGTTGGATAGCACAGGCAATGAATAACCTGTGGCGAGGGAGCTTGCTCCCGTTGGATTGCGCAGCAGGCCCCTTCTTTTCAGGGGAAAGGAGGCCGCTTCGCAGCCCGGCGGGAGCAAGCTCCCTCGCCACAGGGATTTATGCTGGGGCCATTTCCTGCGCCAGGCCGAGAAATGCTGCCGGCAGACGCGCACCCTTTCGCTCCTTGAGGCAGTACAAATACTCCGGAATCTGCGGCGCGTTCTCGAGGGTCAGCACACGCAATTGCGGATCATGCGGCACTTCCTGCCGGGCAATGATGCTGATCCCGATGTTGCGCAGCACCGCCTCGCGGATCGATTCACGGCTACCAATCTCCAGCAACGGCCCGAAACTCACCCCGGCGGTGGCCAGCAACTCCTCGGTCAGACGCCGGGTGGTCGAGCCCGGCTCGCGCATCAATAAGGTATGCCCGGCCAACGCGCTGAGCGGCACATGATCGTGCACCGCCAACGGGTGATGGCGATGCACCGCCAACACCAGCGGATCGCTGCCAAGGACCCGGCGAATCAGGCGCGCGTCGTCGAGCAGTTGCGAGGACGCGGCGACATCGACCCGGTAATCCTCCAAGGCTTCCAGCACCTGCTGCGAGTTGCCGATTTCCACCGACACTTCCACTTGCGGCAAGCGCTCGCGAAAGGTCTTCACCAGATCGAGAATGTAATACGGAGCGGTGGCGGCGATGCGCAACGTGCCCTGGACCTGGCCGCTGTTGCGCAGGAAAAACTCGATGTCGGCTTCCTGCTGCAACAGCGCCTTGACCATCGGCAGCAACCGCGCACCTTCATCGCTGACGCTGAGGCGGCGGCCGCCACGGTAAAACAGCTCGACCGAGTACTGGCTTTCCAGATTGCGGATCTGCGTGGTGACCGTGGGCTGGCTCAGGCCGAGCTTTTTCGCCGCCAGGGTAATGCTGCCCAGGCGGGCCACCATGTAAAACGCCTTCAGCTCGGCACTCAGCACACCCGCTCCTCATCGATTATTTGCGCAACAGACGCAAACCGTTGAACACCACCAACAGGCTCACGCCCATGTCGGCGAACACCGCCATCCACATGGTGGCGATCCCGGCGAAGGTTACCCCAAGAAAGATAGCCTTGATGACCAAAGCGAGGGCGATGTTCTGTTTGAGGATGCTCGACGTCTGCCGCGACAAACGTATGAACGTGGGAATCTTGCGCAGATCGTCGTCCATCAGGGCGACATCGGCGGTTTCGATGGCAGTATCGGTGCCGGCCGCGGCCATCGCAAAACCGATTTCCGCCCGGGCCAGTGCCGGAGCATCATTGATGCCGTCGCCGACCATGCCAACGTTATGACCCTGTGCATAAAGGGCTTCGATGGCTTGCAGTTTGTCGGTCGGCAGCAGATCACCCCTGGCCTCGTCGATGCCGACTTGCGCGGCAATCGCCTGGGCGGTGTGGACGTTGTCGCCGGTGAGCATCAGGGTCTTGATGCCCAGATCGTGCAGCTGCTGGATCGCCTCGCGGCTGGATTCCTTGACCGTATCGGCCACGGCGAACAGCGCCAGCGGACCGGAGTTGTCGAGCAACAGCACCACGGACTTGCCCTGTTTCTCCAGTGCAAACAGCTTTTCTTCCAGCTCTGGCGAGCACAGGTTCAGCTCTTCCACCAGGCGGTGGTTGCCCAAGTGGTAAGTCTTCCCGTCGATCTCACCGCGTACCCCGCGACCGCCCAGTGCTTCGAAGTTATGCACAACGAGCGGCGCAGAGGTTTTATCCACTGCGGCGTTAGCAATCGCCAACGACACCGGGTGGTCCGAGCGTCCGGCCAACGCCGCTGCAATTGCCGGCGCCGAGGCATCGGCCGTGGGATCAAGCGACAGGTAATCCGTCTGAACCGGCTTGCCGTGGGTGATCGTGCCGGTCTTGTCCAGCGCCAGATAGTCGAGCTTGTAGCCACCCTCCAGGTACACGCCGCCCTTGACCAAAATCCCTTTGCGCGCCGCCGCCGCGAGGCCGCTGACGATGGTCACCGGGGTGGAAATCACCAGTGCGCAGGGGCATGCGACCACCAGCAACACCAGCGCGCGGTAGATCCAGTCGAACCAGACTGCGCCCATGAACAGCGGCGGAATCACTGCCACCGCGAGGGCAAAGATGAACACGGCGGGGGTGTAGATTTTCGAAAACTGGTCAACGAAGCGTTGGGTCGGTGCTCGTGCGCCTTGCGCCTGTTCCACGGCGTGGATGATCCGGGCCAGGGTCGAATGGTTTGCGGCGGCGGTTACGGAAAACTCCAGAGATCCCGCCTGGTTGATAGTGCCGGCGAACACCTTGTCGCCAATGGTTTTCTCAACCGGCAGGCTTTCCCCGGTGATCGGCGCCTGATTGATGGTCGAACTGCCCGATATGACTTCGCCGTCCAGACCAATCCGCTCACCGGGCCGCACCCGCACCCGGGCGCCCGGCTCGATGGATTTCACGTCTTGCAAGATCCAGCTGCCATCGGCCTGCAACACCGTGGCCTGTTCCGGGGTCATCTGCATCAAGCCGCTGATGGCGTTACGCGCGCGGTCCAGGGACTTGGCCTCGATCAACTCGGCCACGGTGAACAGGAACATCACCATCGCCGCTTCCGGCCACTGTCCGATCAGGATCGCGCCGGTCACCGCGATGCTCATCAATGCATTGATGTTCAGGTTGAGATTTTTCAGCGCGATCCAGCCCTTCTTGTAGGTGCTGAGACCGGCGCTGAGGATCGAGATCAACGCGATAACCGCCACGACCCAATTGGGCGCCGCGCTGGTGAAGTGAATCACTTCGGCGGCGAGCGCGGTCACGCCGGACAACGCCAATGGCCACCACGGCTTTTTCTCGGGCGCTGGAACTGGCGCTTCGACGCCCTGCTCCAGCGGCTCGGCCTGCATGCCGAGGGACTTGATTGCGTCGATGATCGGCGCGGTGCTCGGCAGGTCGTGGGTCACGCCCAGCACGCGGTTGATCAGGTTGAATTCGAGCTGCTGCACACCCGCGAGCTTGCCGAGTTTGTTCTGGATCAGCGTCTGCTCGGTCGGACAGTCCATCGCGTCGATACGGAAACTGCTCAACCGCGCGTTGGCAGTTGAGTTTTCACTGAGCTTGATCAGCGACGGCGCCGCCGCTTTGGAAGAACAGCAGGAATCCCCGTGACCGCCATGGTCATGCTTCTGCACAGGCTGCAGCTTGTGGCTGTGATCGTGATCGTGATCGTGATCGTGATCAGCCTCGGGTTTGTGGGTGTGAAGGGAATCGCTCATTGGTTGCGTCCATGAAGGTGCCTGTTGCCAAGTAAAGACCCTGTAGCCACTATAGGGTCAAGCACCCATTTGGAGATTGCCGTCATGAAGATCGGAGAACTGGCGAAACTCACCGACTGCGCCGTGGAAACCATCCGCTACTACGAGCGCGAAAACCTGCTGCCGGAGCCGGCCCGCAGTGACGGCAACTACCGCGTCTACACCCAGGCCCATGCCGAGCGCCTGACTTTCATCCGCAACTGCCGCACCCTCGACATGACGCTGGAGGAGATTCGCAGCCTGCTGGCCTTGCGCGACAGCCCGCAGGATCAATGTGAGAGCGTGAATGCGCTGATCGACGAACATATTCATCACGTCAAAGCACGGATCGACGGGCTGCTGGCGTTACAGGCGCAACTGCTCGACCTGCGCCAACGCTGTGGCGAAGGGCCGGATATTGATCAGTGCGGGATTTTGCAGCGGCTGGAAGTGAGTGGCGGTGTGGTGGCGACGGAGGTTGAACAGTCGCATGTGGGCCGAAGCCACGGCCACTAAAAGCACACCCCAAAACCCAATGTGGGAGCTAGCTGCCTGCTAGCTCCCACAGGGGTATGGCGTGCAGATTGTCAGACCGCCATCGGCGCGGTCATTGGGGCGTGATGCTCGTAACCCTCGAGCGAAAAATCACTCGGCTCGATCAACTCCAGCCATTCCGGCTGATAAACACCCGTCTTGGCGAACTCCGGCACACGATCACTGATCACCAGTTTCGGCATCGGGAACGGCTCGCGCTTGAGCTGTTCGTTCAGCATGTCCAGATGGTTTTCGTAGACGTGCGCATCACCGATGAAATAGGTGAACCAGCGCGGCGTGTAGCCGGTCAGGCGACCGATCAGGCTCAGCAGCGCGGCACCTTCGGTGAGGTTGAACGGCGTGCCCAGGCCCAGGTCGTTGGAGCGGATGTAGAGCGTCAGGGAGATTTCCCTGGTCTCGACATTCGGGTGGAACTGGTACAGCAAGTGGCACGGCGGCAGAGCCATTTCATCGAGCTGCGCAACGTTCCAGCCGTGGAACAGGATGCGGCGGCTGCCGGGGTCCTTGATGATGGTGTCGACGCACTGACGGATCTGGTCGATCGCCTTGTACAGCACCACGTAGGCCTGACCGTCTTCTTCACCTTCGGCGATCTGACGATAGCCCTGGCTCAGGGTCTGCTCGATAGCAGCCTTATTGCTGATCGGGATCTGCTTGTACGCCGGCCATTTGCGCCATTGCACGCCGTAGATCTCGCCGAGGTCGTCCTCACCCTGACGGAACGGGTTGGCCAGCCACTGCGCGTTTTCGTTGGCGTTCTGGTCCCAGACCTTGCAGCCCAACGCGCGAAATTCCGCAGCGTTGTTCACTCCACGCAGGAAGCCGCACATCTCGCCGATGGCCGATTTGAAGGCCATCTTGCGCGTGGTGATCGCCGGGAACCCTTCCTGCAGGTCATAACGCAGCATCGCGCCGGGAAAACTGATGGTGTTCACGCCAGTGCGGTTGGCTTGTTTGGTGCCGTTCTTGATGACGTGGGCGACCAGTTCGAGATATTGCTTCATGAGTTACCTGTGTCCTTGAAACCGGAGCCGTCGCTCCGGTATTCGAATTTATACGGCTGCCGCTGGAGTCGCCGGGGCGCGGTGATACGCCAGCCAGATCAGGAACAGACCGCCGACGATCATCGGCACGCAGAGCACCTGGCCCATGGTCAGCCAGTTCCAGGCCAGATAGCCCAGTTGCGCGTCCGGCACGCGGACGAATTCGACGATGAAGCGGAAAATGCCATAGAACAGCGCGAACATCCCGGACACCGCCATGGTCGGCCGCGGTTTACGCGAGAACAGCCACAGGATCAGGAACAGCGCCACGCCTTCCAGCGCGAACTGATACAGCTGCGACGGGTGACGCGGCAACTGCGCCGGGTCGCTGAACGGCGGGAAGATCATCGCCCACGGCACGTCGGTCGCCTTGCCCCACAATTCGGCATTGATGAAGTTGCCGATACGCCCGGCGCCCAGGCCGATCGGCACCATTGGCGCGACGAAGTCCATCAGTTGGAAGAACGACTTGTTGTTCTTTTTACCGAACCACAACGCCGCCAGCATCACGCCGATGAAACCGCCGTGGAACGACATGCCGCCCTTCCACACTTCGAAAATCAGCGTCGGGTTGGCCAGATAAGCACTCAGATCGTAGAACAGCACATAGCCCAGGCGACCGCCGACGATCACACCCATCGACATCCAGAAGACCATGTCGGAGAGTTTCTCCTTGGTCCAGGTCGGGTCGAAACGGTTGAGCCGGCGCGACGCCAGCAGCCACGCACCGCCGATGCCGATCAGGTACATCAGGCCGTACCAGTGGATTTTCAGCGGACCGATGGCCAGGGCCACCGGGTCGATCTGCGGGTAAGGCAGCATTGCGACTCCTCGTTAGAGTTGAAACCTTCAAAATTCCCGGGCGACGCTGCCACCTCAGGATTAAGCCAGGATTGTGCGGTGCGTCAGATCAGGAAACTCAAACCTACGCAGAACAGCAAAGCGGCGAACAGTCTTTTCAGCAACTTCGGCGACAGCCTGTGGGCCAATCGCGCACCGAGACGGGCGAAAACCATACTGGTCAGGGCGATCCCCAGCAGCGCCGGCAAATAAATAAAACCGAGACTATGGGCCGGCAGCAACGGATCGTGCCAGCCCAGAATCATGAAACTTAATGCACTGGCCAGCGCAATGGGCAGGCCGCACGCCGATGACGTCGCCACCGCTTGTTGCATCGGCACACTGCGCCAGGTCAGGAACGGCACGGTCAGCGAACCGCCGCCAATCCCGAAAATCGCCGAGGCCCAGCCAATCACGGTGCCGGCCAGGGTCAGACCGACTTTTCCCGGCACCGTTCGGCTGGCCTTGGGTTTGACGTCCAGCATAAGCTGCACGGCGATGATCAGGGCAAACACGCCGATGATTTTCTGCAGGTTGGGCCCGGAGATCGCTTCGGCGGTCAGCGCTCCGAAACCGGCGCCCAGCAGAATGCCGACGGTCATCCAGGCAAAGATCGGCCAACGCACGGCACCGCGGCGATGGTGTTCGCGCACCGCGTTGACCGAGGTGAAAATGATCGTCGCCAGGGAGGTGCCGACCGCCAGGTGAGTCAGGATCGACGCATCGAAGCCCTGCAGGGTGAAACTGAACACCAGCACCGGAACGATGATGATCCCACCGCCCACGCCAAACAGCCCGGCGAGCACTCCGGCACAGGCGCCGAGCGCCAGATAGAGCAGAAATTCCATGCTGTTTCCCCACCCAACCCCAAAACCGGAGCGGCATGGTAACGGATGCATGGCCTTGGGCTCCACTGGATGGCGATGGATACCAGCACCATGACTGCGTAGAGTGGGCAAAAAACACACAAGGACCACCTTATGTGCCTGATTGTCTTTGCCTGGCGCCCGGGTCATGCCCAGCCGCTGATCGTGGCGGCCAACCGCGACGAATTCTATGCCCGGCCCAGCCTGCCCCTGGCGCAGTGGCCCGAAGCACCGCAGGTCCACGCCGGTCGCGACCTGGAAGCCGGTGGCACCTGGCTCGGTGTCGGCGCTAACGGGCGCTTCGCCGCCCTGACCAATATCCGCGACCCTCATCAACCGCCCGCGCGGAAATCCCGGGGTGAGCTCGTCGCGCAATTTCTCAATGGCGAAATGCCGATTGATGATTACTTGGCCGACGTTGTCAGACGTTCGCTGGAATATGCCGGATTTAACCTGCTTATCGGCAACGCCAACGAGCTGTGGCATTACAACGCACAGGGAACTGAGGCAGTGATGCTGCAGCCGGGCGTTTACGGTTTATCGAATGCGGGACTGGATACGCCGTGGCCGAAGTTGCTCAAGGCGCGGGCAGCGTTGGAGACGGTTCTGGATAATCCGCAGCCTGAGGCGTTGTTGGCGTTGCTGAGTGATGCGCAGGTGGCGCCGTTTGCGGAGCTGCCCGACACCGGGGTGGGTTTGGCGACCGAGACGCTGTTATCGAGTGTGTTTATTGCCAGCCAGAGTTACGGGACGCGGGCGAGTACGGCGTTGATTGTTCATGCCGACGGGACGCGGCATCTGGTTGAACGGAGTTTCGGGCCGTATGGCGGGCATTTGGGGGAAGTTGAGGTCAGGATTTGACAATAAATTGTGGCGAGGGAGCTTGCTCCCGCTCGACTGCGTAGCAGTCGCAAAATGGCAGATGAAGTTTTCCGAAAGAAAACATTGGCCAGATTGGGAGCGCTTCGCACTCCAGCAGGGGAGCAAGCTCCCTCGCCACAAGGGTCCTCAGTGTTTCAGAGAGGCTTGATCGCCGCCGGATTGATCATCCGCGCCAATCCGAGGTTCTTCAGCGCCAACTGCAGCGAACTGTGGATCACTTGCGGGTTGTCGATGGTCATCAGCTCCGCGAGCAGTTCCTTGGCCTTGCTCAGGTTGATCTGACGCAGCATCCACTTCACTTTCGGCAGGTTGGTGGCGTTCATCGACAGGCTGTCAAAGCCCATCGCCATCAACAACACCGCCGCCGCCGGATCACCGGCCATTTCACCGCAGATGCTCACCGGCTTGCCTTCGGCATGGGCGTCACGCACCACGCTTTGAAGGGCTTGCAGCACCGCCGGGTGCAGGTAGTCGTAGAGGTCGGCTACCCGCGGGTTGTTTCGGTCCACCGCCAGCAGGTACTGGGTCAGGTCGTTGGAGCCGACCGACAGGAAATCCACTTGCCGTGCCAGTTCCTTGGTCTGATACACCGCCGCCGGGATCTCGATCATCACGCCGATCGGCGGCATAGGTACGTCGCAGCCTTCATCGCGGACTTCACCCCAGGCCCGGTGAATCAGGTGCAGGGCTTCTTCGAGTTCATGGGTGCCGGAGATCATCGGCAACAGAATCCGCAGGTTGTTCAGGCCTTCGCTGGCCTTGAGCATCGCGCGGGTCTGCACCAGGAAGATTTCCGGGTGGTCGAGGGTGACGCGAATGCCGCGCCAGCCGAGGAACGGGTTGTCTTCCTTGATCGGGAAGTAAGAAAGCGATTTGTCACCGCCGATGTCCAGGCTGCGCATGGTCACCGGTTGCGGATGGAACGCGGCGAGTTGCTCGCGGTAGATCGCCAACTGCTCCTTTTCGCTCGGGAACCGCTGGTTGATCATGAACGGCACTTCGGTGCGGTACAGACCGACACCCTCGGCGCCGCGCTTCTGCGCCCGCGCCACGTCAGCCAGCAGGCCGGTGTTGACCCAAAGCGGCATGCGGTGGCCATCGACGGTCACGCACGGCAAGTCGCGCAATGCATCCAGCCCGAGGGCCAGTTGTTTTTCTTCCTCGACCACTTCGGCGAACTGCTTTCGCAGTACTTCGCTGGGGTTGGTGTAGACCTCACCGTGATAGCCGTCGACGATCATCTGAATGCCGTCGACCTTGGAATACGGCAGGTCGACCAGGCCCATCACCGTCGGGATGCCCATGGCGCGCGCGAGGATTGCCACGTGGGAGTTGCCGGAGCCAAGTACCGACACCAGGCCCGCCAGCTTGCCTTCCGGCACCTCGCCGAGCATCGCCGGCGTCAGCTCTTCGCTGATCAGAATGGTGTTGTCGGGGTAGACCAGGGTCTGCTGGCGCTCTTCCTGCAAGTAGGCAAGCAAGCGGCGACCGAGGTCCTTGACGTCCGAGGCGCGCTCACGCAGGTAGGCGTCGTCCATCAATTCGAAACGATTGACATGATCGGTGACCACCTGGCGCAGCGCGCCCTGGGCCCACTGACCGGTCTTGATCACAGTGGTCACTTCGTTGCCCAGCGCGGCGTCGTCGAGCATCATCAGATACACGTCGAACAAGGCCCGCTCTTCGGGGCGCAGCTGCGTGGCCAATTTGGCCGACAGCGCACGCATGTCGGCGCGCACGCCTTCGATGGCGGTCTTGAACAGCCCGAGTTCAGCTTCGATGTCGACGATGGTCTTGTCCGGCACCACATCCAGATCGGCCGGAGGCAACATGACCACCGCCGTACCGACCGCCGCACCCGGCGAGCCCGGCACACCGACGAACTTGGCTTCCTGAATCCCTTTGCCCTGACGGCCCAGCCCCCGAATCGAACCGGTGGCCTCGGCGTGGGCGATAACGCCGGCGAGCTGCGCGCTCATGGTCACGAGGAAGGCTTCTTCACCCTCATCGAACTGGCGGCGTTCTTTTTGCTGAATGACCAACACGCCGACGACGCGGCGGTGGTGAATGATCGGCGCCCCGAGGAATGAGGCGTAGCGCTCTTCACCGGTCTCGGCGAAGTAGCGGTAGCGCGGGTGATCCGCGGCGTTTTCGAGGTTAAGGGGTTCTTCACGCGTGCCGACCAGGCCGACCAGACCTTCGTTGGGTGCCATGCTGACTTTGCCGATCGAGCGCTTGTTCAAGCCCTCGGTCGCCATCAGCACGAAGCGGTTGGTCTCGGGGTCAAGCAGGTAGACCGAGCAGACCTGGCTGCCCATGGCCTCTTTGACGCGCAACACAATAATCCCCAACGCCGCCTTGAGATCCTTGGCGGAGTTAACTTCCTGGACGATCTTGCGCAGCGTATTGAGCATGGCTCGGGGTCGAACTCCGTCGTCAGTCGCGCGCTAAAAGGCGCGGGGCAAGCTCTTTGAGAGCGCGTCGATACACCTCGCGCTTGAATGTCACCACCTGGCCCAACGGATACCAATAGCTGACCCAGCGCCAGCCATCGAATTCCGGTTTACCGGTCAAATCCATCCGCACCCGCTGCTCGTTGGAGATCAGGCGCAGGAGAAACCATTTCTGTTTCTGGCCGATGCACAGCGGTTGGCTGTGGGTACGGACCAGACGTTGCGGCAAACGATAGCGCAACCAGCCCCGGGTGCAGGCGAGAATTTCAACATCTTCACGCTCCAGACCCACTTCTTCGTTCAACTCGCGGTACAAGGCGTCTTCCGGCGTCTCCTGGGGGTTGATACCACCCTGTGGAAACTGCCAGGCATCTTGATTGATACGGCGAGCCCATAGCACCTGTCCGGCATCATTCGTGAGAATGATCCCGACATTGGGGCGGAAACCATCGGGGTCGATCACGGCAACAACCTCGCAAACGCATGTCGCCGCATTGTTCCACAAAGGTTGTGAAGGCAGCAACGAGCCGGCTTAGCTTATGTGCACTCTTGTGAAAAGTCCGTATTCTGGACACCTTTCTACAGACTTTTCAGCGAGTAACTGCAATGCGGCTGGCTTTATTCGACTTGGACAACACCCTTCTGGGCGGCGACAGTGACCACGCCTGGGGCGATTACCTGTGCGAACGCGGCTTCCTCGACGCCGTTGCCTACAAGGCACGCAACGATGAGTTCTATCAGGATTACCTGGCCGGCAAGCTGGATAACGACGCCTACCTGAACTTTTGCCTGGAAGTCCTTGGCCGCACCGAAATGGCCACGCTGGATCAATGGCACCTCGATTACATGCGCGACTGCATCGAGCCGATTGTGTTGCCCAAGGCGATCGATCTACTGGCCCAGCATCGTGAAGCGGGTGACAAGCTGGTGATCATCACCGCGACCAACCGCTTTGTAACCGGTCCGATTGCCGAGCGTTTGGGCGTTGAAACCCTGATCGCCACCGAATGTGAAATGGTCGATGGCCGTTATACCGGGCGCAGCACCGACATCCCGTGCTTCCGTGAAGGCAAAGTGACGCGGCTGAGTCGCTGGCTGGAAGAAACCGGGCATTCGCTGGAAGACAGTTACTTCTATAGCGACTCGATGAACGACTTGTCATTGCTGGAGCAGGTGGCGAATCCGGTGGCGGTTGATCCGGATCCGAACTTGCGAGCCGAGGCCGAGAAGCGTGGCTGGCCGGTGATCAGTCTGCGCGACTGAAATCGCCATCGCGGGCTTGCCCGCGATGGGGGTCGACTCGCCCAAGCCTTAAACCGGCTTCGCGCCCATCAATCCCGCAATCGCGACAAAACAAACAAAGCTGAACAGTGCCAGTGCAAAGGTGAACCTGCCGTTGCCTCCCGGCGCAGTGCGCAGCCTGTTCAGCCGCACCAGCAACCAGAACCAGCCCAACGCCGCCACGGTGTAGAGCACGCTGGACCCCAGCAACCACGTCTGCCCCAGCGGCCAGCCCACCAGGTGCACCATCCACCAGCCGGTAAACGGCATGCTCAGCAACGCCACGCCCATCAGTAGCCAGACGAACACTCGTGGCCGCTGGAGCGTGCGCGCCGCAGCAGTCGTATCGCCATTACGCCGCGTTCGCCAAACCCATATCCCCAGGCCCAGTGCACAGCCCAACAATATTGCCGTCGCCGCGGTGTGGGCCATTTTCAGGGCAGTTAACGTTTCCATTGTTCGATTTCCTTATGACCTGCCCATCAGCGTAGCCCCTCAGCCAAGAAACAGCTGATAGGCCGGGTTGTCGCTCTCGTCCCAGTACGGGTAGCCGATTTCTTCCAGCGCCGCCGGCACCAGATGACGTTCCTCGTGAGGCACTTGCAGGCCCGCGACCACACGACCATCCGCCGCGCCGTGGTTGCGGTAATGGAACATCGAAATGTTCCAGCGCCCGCCCAGCTTGCTGAGGAAGTTGAACAGCGCGCCCGGCCGCTCCGGAAATTCAAAACGCAGCACCACTTCATCGACCACCTGCGCCGCGCGGCCGCCAACCATGTGCCGGATGTGCAACTTGGCCAGTTCGTTGTCGGTCAGGTCCAGCACCGGAAAACCCTGCTCGGTCAGGCTGGCGAGCAACGCACTGCGCGGGTCGTTTTCCGGGTGCGTCTGCACGCCAACGAAGATGTGCGCTTCGCTGCCGGTGTTGTAGCGGTAGTTGAATTCGGTGATCTGGCGCTTGCCGATGGCTTCGCAGAACGCCTTGAAGCTGCCCGGCTTCTCGGGAATGGTCACGGCGATAATGGCCTCGCGGCCCTCACCCAGCTCGGCGCGTTCGGCGACGTGACGCAAGCGGTCGAAGTTGACGTTGGCGCCGGAGTCGATGGCCACGAAGGTGTGACCTGTGACGGCGCGCTGCTCGACGTACTTCTTGATCCCGGCCACGCCCAAAGCGCCGGCAGGTTCAGTGATCGAGCGGGTATCGTCGTAGATATCCTTGATGGCCGCGCAGATCTCGTCGGTGCTGACCGTGATCACTTCATCGACATAGTCTTTGCAGATATCGAAGGTGTGCTGACCGATCTGAGCGACCGCGACGCCATCGGCGAAGATGCCCACGGTCGGCAGCACCACGCGCTCGCCGGCGGCCATGGCCGCTTGCAGGCAATTGGAATCGTCCGGCTCGACGCCGATGATTTTGATTTCCGGGCGCAGGTATTTCACGTACGCCGCGATACCGGCGATCAGCCCGCCGCCGCCCACCGGAACGAAGATCGCGTCCAGACGCCCAGGGTGCTGGCGCAGAATCTCCATGGCCACCGTGCCCTGCCCGGCAATGGTGTGGGGATCGTCGTACGGGTGAATGTAGACGTAGCCTTTTTCGTCGACCAGTTTCAGCGAGTAGGCCAGGGCTTCCGGAAACGAATCCCCGTGCAGCACGACTTTGCCGCCTCGGGAACGCACGCCTTCGACTTTGATCTCGGGAGTGGTTTTCGGCATGACGATGGTGGCTTTCACGCCCAGCACTTTCGCCGCCAGGGCCAGGCCCTGCGCGTGATTGCCCGCCGAAGCGGTCACTACGCCGCGAGCGCGCTCTTCATCGCTCAGCTGCGTGAGCTTGTTGTAGGCCCCGCGAATCTTGAACGAGAACACCGGCTGCAAGTCTTCACGCTTGAGCAAAATACTGTTGCCCAGCCGCTCGGAGAGCTGGCGGGCAGTCTGCAATGGGGTTTCTACGGCAACGTCATAAACGCGCGAGGTGAGGATCTTTTTGACGTACTGTTCGAGCATCGGAAAGCATCACTGAGCGGGTTGGGCAGGGCCATGGAGTCTAACCCGGCTTTCGGCCGGGCGACCACACTAAACCGGTGGTTTTAAGGCCAGGCACATACCTTGTGGCGAGGGAGCTTGCTCCCGCTCGGCTGCGCAGCAGTCGCAAACCCTGCTGGCGCGGTATGCCGGAAGGCATGCGAGAGGACCGCTTCGCGCTCCAGCGGGAGCAAGCTCCCTCGCCACAAGACTCTGCTCGCTCAGACATACCGTCGCACCCGCCAATCGGGCAATGACCTTCCCCGCCCCGAAGCCTATAATGCCCGCCTTTCGTTTCCCCTCTTCGGCACCTCGGAGCCCGCATGACCCAGGATCAACTCAAACAGGCAGTGGCCCAGGCCGCCGTCGACTTCATCCTCCCGAAACTCGACGACAAGAGCATCGTCGGGGTCGGCACCGGCTCCACTGCCAACTGCTTCATCGATGCTTTGGCCCAGCATAAAGGTGCATTCGACGGCGCCGTCGCCAGCTCCGAAGCCACCGCCGCGCGCCTCAAGGGCCATGGCATTCCGGTGTATGAACTGAACACCGTCAGCGACCTGGAGTTCTACGTGGACGGCGCCGATGAAAGCGACGAGCACCTGAACCTGATCAAGGGCGGCGGCGCGGCCCTGACCCGCGAGAAGATCGTCGCGGCCGTGGCCAAGACCTTCATCTGCATCGCCGACGCCAGCAAACTGGTGCCGGTGCTCGGCGCGTTTCCGCTGCCGGTGGAAGTGATCCCGATGGCCCGCAGCCATGTGGCTCGCGAGCTGGTGAAGCTCGGCGGCGACCCGGTTTACCGTGAAGGCGTGTTGACCGACAACGGCAACATCATTCTGGATGTGTCCAACATGCAGATCACCAACCCGGTGGAGCTGGAGTCGCAGATCAATGCGATCGTCGGCGTGGTGACCAATGGGTTGTTCGCGGCGCGTCCGGCGGATTTGCTGTTGCTGGGCACCAGCGAAGGCGTGAAAACCCTCCGCGCCCAATAATCAGACACGCAGATAAACCCTGTGGGAGCGAGCCTGCTCGCGATAGCGGTCTTTCAGTCAACATCTCTATCGACTGCTGACACGACCTCATCGCGAGCAGGCTCGCACATTGGTTTAGGGGTGTTGGTTAGTTTTGCGTTGGTTTCTTGAAGACATAGAACAGGTTCGGCTCGCTCACCAGGTACATCGTGCCGTCGTCATCCATGGCGATCCCTTCCGCTTGCGGCACCGTCTTCTGCAACCCCTGACGCCCCTTGTTCAATGACATGGTGCTCAGTGGTCGCCCGTCCACGTCCAGCTCCAGAATCAGTCGCGACTCGTCGGACAGCGCCAGCAAATGGCCGCTGCGTTCGTCGTATTGCAGACTCGACAGGTCTCGGACAAACATCCCGGCATCGCGCTTGGGGTTGTTGACCACGTGCACCGCGTAAGATTTTTCCGGGTTGTAATGCGGGAAACCCTGCACTTCGTAGATCAGCATCGGGTCGCGCTCCTTGGCGACGAACAGGCGCTTGCCCACCGAATCGTAAGCCAGGCCTTCGAAACCCTTGTTGCCGCTCATGTGCACGCCCAGGGTCATTTGCTCGGCTTCCGCTGCGTCGAGGAACGTTGTGTCCATTTCCAGATGAATCTTGATCAGCCGTTGCTGGCGCTCGTCAGTGATCACATACGTGTCGGCGCTGATGAACTCCACTGCCTCCGGATCACCGAAGCCGACCAGCGAGATACGCCGAATGATCCGGCCTTCCAGCGACAGCTCGATCAGTTCGGAATTTTTGTTGGTGACGGTGAACAGGCTTTTGCGCACCGGATCAAAGGTCAGCGCCGACACATCGTCGTCCAGGCCTTCGATGACCCGACCCTCGACCGCGACCTGATAGTGACCCAGGCCGATGGACTGTTCGCTCTCAGCCTGCCAAAGCGTGTGCAGATTGAACCAGGTGCGCTCGAACAGCCGCAGGTACTGGCCGATCGCAACCAGCACGATCAGCGCAATTACCAGCACAATCAGCATCAGGGGTTTGGGACGGGCAAGTCGGCGCATTCAGGCAAGCTCGGAATCAGGACGGGTGGATGAAATACCACGGCAGTCTGAATTGAAGCTTAATGGCCATTAGCCTGGGCCTACAACTGAGCGTCGCGTTTCCTACAAAATAGAATCAGTGCTGCTTTTCGAATCGATAGAACAGGTTAGGCTCGCTCACCATGTACAGCGTGCCATTGTCATCCATGGTCACGCCTTCGGCGCGAGGAATGGTCTTCTTCAGACCATTGAAGCCCCCCAGCAAGGTCATGAAACTGACCTGCTCGCCCTTCTCGTCCAGCTCCAGCAGCAAGTGGGAGTCAGCGGACAGCACCAGCGTGTGCCGGGTGCGCGGGTCAATGGCCAGGGCCGAGAGGTTGCGGATGTCCAGTTCGTCACTGGCAAGCTTCTGCTTGTCGCCGGTGAGTGTCTGACCGTCGGCGCTTTTCCAGGTGAACAGTGCCGGTGGCCGTTCCTCACCCAGCAGCATTTGTTGATTGCGTGCATCCCAGACCATCGCTTCGAAGGCTTTGTTCTGGTCTTTCGACGGACCGAGGTCGTACTTCGGGAAGTTGGCGATGTTCAACTCACGGGTATCGGCGTCGACCTTGACGATGGTCAGCAAGTGCTCACGCTCATCGACGATGGCTAGCAGGCCGTTGCCCATGACCGTCACGGCTTCCGGATTGCTCCAGCCCACCAGCGGCATCTTGCGCAACACATCGCCTTGCAAAGTCAGCTCGACCAGGAACGGGTTTTTGCCCATCACCGAGAACAGGGTTTTGGTTTGAGGGTTGTAGGCCAGGTCGGACGCTTCGTCCTTTTCCATCCCCGGCAATGGCTTGGCATCGATTACCGCGCGGTATTCCGGGAGCCAGATACTTTCCTGGCGTTCGGTTTGGCTTTCGAAACGCTCCAGCACCCAGAGCACACCGCGGTCATCCCAATGCATCGCAAACGCAAGGCCATACGCGGCGGCCACGGCCAGCAACAGCCAGTAATACCAGCGCATGAAAAAGCGCGGGCGCCGGGCAGTTTTAAGCGTGGGCAGCGATTGGATGGCCATCAAGGGATGCGTTCCAGAAATTCAGGCTAAGGGTAATAGCACAATTGGGACCGGCTCAGACGCCGGATTCCGCGGAATTATCCAGACAAGATGTGAAAAAAACGGCAAATGGCGGGATTGCCCTTTTTCGGCCGACCACAAAAACCAATGCGGGAGCGAGCCTGCTCGCGATGAGGCCGTGTCAGTCGACAAAGATGTTGAATGACAGACCGCCATCGCGAGCAGGCTCGCTCCCACAGGGTGTTGCGGTTAGCGGACGCTGCTTGTGAAGCTGCTGGCGCCCGGCAATTCGATAACCAGCTCATCACCGACATTCAGCGGACCCACGCCAACCGGCGTGCCAGTCAGGATCACATCACCGGCCTGCAGCGAGAAGCAGCCGGCCATGTGCTGGATCATCGGCACGATCGGGTTGAGCATCGCGCTGCTGTTGCCATCCTGGCGGACTTCGCCGTTGATGGTCAGGCGAATGCCGATGTCAGTCAGGTCGGCAAAGGTGCTGCCGGACACGAACGGGGCAATCACTGCGGCACCGTCGAAAGACTTGGCGATTTCCCATGGCAGGCCCTTGGATTTCAGCTCGGCCTGCTTGTCGCGCAGGGTCAGGTCCAGCGCCGGGGCGAAACCTGAAATGGCATCCAGCACTTCTTCACGGCTTGGCTTCGTCGACAAAGGCTTGCCGATCAACACCGCGATTTCCGCTTCGTAATGCACCGAGCCACGCTCGGTTGGAATGGTAAAACCACCTTCCAGCGGCACCACGCAACTGCCCGGCTTGATGAACAGCAGCGGCTCTGTAGGCACCGGGTTGTCCAGTTCCTTGGCGTGTTCGGCGTAGTTGCGGCCGATGCACACCACTTTACCCAATGGAAAGTGGATACGCGTTCCATCGACATACTGGTGCTGATAGCTCATTGACCGACTCCTGGTTCGTAGCTCTTAAGTTCGAAAGTCAAACAGCGAAAATCTTGCCCGGGTTCATGATGCCGTTCGGGTCGAACACCGCTTTGACGGCTTTCATGTACTCGATCTCAACCGGCGAGCGGCTATAGGTCAAGTAATCACGCTTGGTCATGCCCACGCCGTGTTCGGCGGAAATCGAACCGTTGTACTTCTCGACGGTTTCGAACACCCACTTGTTGACGGTGGCGCACTTGGCGAAGAACTCGTCCTTGCTCAGGTTGTCCGGCTTGAGGATGTTCAAGTGCAGGTTGCCATCGCCAATGTGACCGAACCAGACGATTTCGAAATCCGGGTAGTGTTCGCCGACGATCGCATCAATTTCCTTCAGGAACGCCGGGACTTTCGACACAGTGACCGAAATGTCGTTCTTGTACGGCGTCCAGTGGGAGATGGTTTCAGAGATGTATTCGCGCAGCTTCCAGAGGTTCTGCAACTGGGTTTCGCTCTGGCTCATCACGCCGTCCAGCACCCAGCCCTGCTCGACGCAGTGCTCGAAGGTTTCCAGGGCGTGGTTGGCCACTTCTTCGGTGGTCGCTTCGAATTCCAGCAGTGCATAGAACGGGCAATCGGTTTCGAACGGTGCCGGCACATCGCCGCGCCCCATGACTTTGGCCAGGGCCTTGTCGGAGAAGAACTCGAAGGCCGTCAGGTCGAGCTTGCTCTGGAAGGCGTGCAACACCGGCATGATCGAGTCGAAATCGGCGGTGCCGAGCACCATCGCAGTGAGGTTTTTCGGCGCACGGTCCAGACGCATGGTCGCTTCGACCACAAAACCGAGGGTGCCTTCCGCGCCAATGAACAGCTGACGCAGGTCGTAGCCGGTGGCGTTCTTGATCAGATCGCGGTTCAGCTCCAGCACATCGCCCTTGCCGGTGACGACTTTCATGCCGGCCACCCAGTTACGGGTCATGCCGTAGCGAATAACCTTGATCCCGCCGGCATTGGTGCCGATATTACCGCCAATCTGGCTCGAACCTGCGGAAGCGAAATCCACTGGATAGTACAGGCCTTTGTCTTCGGCGACGTTCTGCAGGTGCTCGGTGACCACACCCGGCTGGCATACAGCGGTGCGGTCGGTCAGGTTCACGTCGAGAATCTGGTTCATGTAGTCGAACGACACAACCACTTCGCCATTGGCGGCCACCGCAGCGGCGGACAGCCCGGTACGTCCGCCGGACGGCACCAGCGCCACCTTGTGTTTATTGGCCCAAAGGACGATGGCCTGGACCTGTTCGGTGGTCTTGGGAAACACAATGGCGGTCGGGGCCGGGGCGAAGTGCTTGGTCCAATCCTTGCCGTAAGCATTCAGGGAGTCGGCATCGGTCAGCACCTTGCCAGGCTCAACCAAGGTCTTCAGCTCATCAATCAGGGCAGGATTGGTCATCGACGGAACTCTCGAACAATTCATGGTCATCCTGAGAACGCTTCACGTCGCAGGAATGAGTGTTTAGCGGGGTGCATATGCTAGCATACCGACCCCGCAGGATAGTGCCCGACGGCTATTCTGCGGCGACGGCTTTCCTGCCGTCCGGGTCAGCGTCTGCTGGCTATTTCCTGCCATTTTTCTCCGGGATACAGGTTTACGCAGATGAGCAAGACTTCTCTCGATAAGAGCAAGATCAAGTTCCTTCTTCTCGAAGGCGTCCACCAATCGGCTGTCGACGTTCTCAAGTCGGCGGGCTACACCAGCATCGAGTACCTCACCGGTTCTCTGCCGGAAGCTCAGCTGAAGGAAAAGATCGCTGATGCTCACTTCATCGGCATTCGCTCCCGCACTCAACTGACCGAAGAGATCTTCGATCACGCGAAGAAGCTCGTGGCTGTAGGGTGTTTCTGCATCGGCACCAACCAGGTTGACCTGAACGCTGCCCGCGAACGCGGTATCGCGGTGTTCAACGCTCCGTACTCCAACACTCGCTCCGTTGCCGAGCTGGTGCTGGCCGAAGCGATCCTGTTGCTGCGCGGCATCCCTGAGAAGAACGCTTCCTGCCACCGTGGCGGCTGGATCAAGAGCGCGGCCAACTCCTTCGAAATCCGTGGCAAGAAGCTCGGCATCGTCGGCTACGGCTCGATCGGTACGCAACTGTCGGTCCTGGCTGAAGGCCTGGGCATGCAGGTGTACTTCTACGACACCGTGACCAAGCTGCCACTGGGCAACGCGACCCAGGTCGGCAACCTGCACGAGCTGTTGGGCATGTCCGACATCGTCACCCTGCACGTTCCGGAAACCGCTGCGACCCAGTGGATGATCGGCGAGAAGGAAATCCGCTCCATCAAGAAGGGCGGCATCCTGATCAACGCCGCGCGCGGCACCGTGGTCGAGCTGCAAGCCCTGGCGGACGCGATCAAGGACAAGCACCTGATCGGCGCAGCCATCGACGTATTCCCGGTGGAGCCACGCTCCAACGACGAAGAGTTCGAAAGCCCGCTGCGTGGCCTGGACAACGTGATCCTGACCCCGCACATCGGTGGTTCCACCGCTGAGGCGCAAGCCAACATCGGTCTGGAAGTGGCAGAAAAACTGGTCAAGTACAGCGACAACGGCACTTCGGTATCGTCGGTGAACTTCCCGGAAGTGGCCCTGCCGGCTCACCCTGGCAAGCACCGTCTGCTGCACATCCACGAGAACATCCCGGGTGTGATGAGCGAGATCAACAAGGTCTTCGCCGAAAACGGCATCAACATCTCCGGTCAGTTCCTGCAGACCAACGAGAAAGTCGGCTACGTGGTCATCGACGTCGACGCCGAGTACTCGGACCTGGCGCAAGAGAAGCTGCAGCACATCAACGGCACCATTCGTTGCCGCGTGTTGTTCTGACAGCAATTTGAGCGACAAAAAAAGGAGACCTTCGGGTCTCCTTTTTCATGGCCGCTACTATCGTTACTTGACGTTGACGGTGATCTTCTCGGAAACGATCGGCGGATCGAAGGCCATGTGGCTCATGTCGCCCAACTCGAGCTGCAAGGTGTGCTTGCCCGGTGTCAGCGTCAGCTCGGTTTCTGTCTGCGCCTTGCCGAAATGAACGTGATTGGCATCTGTCGGGATGACGGCCCCTGCTGCAACGATTTCCTTGGCATCGACCAGCAAATGGTGGTGGCCCGTATTCTTGGTGAGATCGCCCGCTGGCGCCAACGCCACGTTCTTAACAGCGAACTTGATTTTGAACGTTTGCGGGACAGTCCCACCATCTTTAGGAGAAACGATGGACACTTCAGCACCCTTGGGTGCCGGCGTAGCCGCACTGGCCAGCACCGAAACGCCCATCAGCAGACCGGTCAGCGCAGCACGTGACATAAAGGTTTTCATTCTCTTCTCCAGTTTTTTCATAAAATCCGCGTGACCATGACAACTTCACGGCCATTCGTTGTCGAAGGCTCTCGACAACCATAGCAAAGCGAGCCTGAATCAGCGCATCGCGATAAATGTATTCAAAGGAGTGACCATGCGCTTTCTGCCTGGCCTGATCTGCCTGCTACCCCTTCTGAGCCCTTTGGCTCATGCCGAACTGATTGATGATGTAAACGACCGCGGCGAATTGCGCATTGCCCTTGAGGCTAATACACCGCCCTTCAATTTCAAGGACGACGGCCAACTCAGTGGCTTCGAAGTCGAGTTGGGCCATCTGCTGGCCAACGAGCTGGATGTGCGGGCCGACTTTGTCGTCACCGACTCCAGCGATCTGTTGTCCGGCGTCGAAAGCGGCAAGTACGACGTCGCCATCAACCACATAGCAGTGACCCCGGAACTCAAGGATCGTTTCGACTTCAGCGAACCTTACATTCAGGCCGATGCGCAGTTGATCGCTCAGAAAGAAGAGCCTCGCTCCATCCTGCTGGTGCAATCGCTGACGGACGAAAAACCGAAAGCCAGCCCTCCTGTCGAGCTGGCGATTCCGTTTCAGAAGGGTAACCCGGCGTTCCACGCCAGCCTGGAGAACGCGTTGCAGCGGATCAAGGCGGATGGGCGGATGGCGGCGCTGGAGCAGAAATGGTTTGGGGCGGATGCGAGTGTGGCGCCCAAACCCTGATCTCAGGCTGATGAGCAACCCTGTGGGAACGGGCCTGCTCGCGATGAGGGCATAACACTCAACATCTTCATTGATTGTCAGACCGCTATCGCCGGCAAGCCGGTCTCGATCCCACAGTGGTTTTGTGTTGATCGCTAGCTGAGTGCTGCCAGGACCGAAGCCGCCTGCGGCAACTCCAGTTCGCTGAACACTTGCACACCATGGCGCTTGAGCAACGCAGCAGTGACGCCTTCACCGCTGACCTTCACGCCGCTGAACGAGCCGTCATAGGTCAGCAAATTCCCGCAAGACGGGCTGTTGGCCTTGAGCACGGCGATGCGGATGCCGTGTTTTTCTACCAGTTCCAGCGCCTGATAAGCGCCAGAAAGAAACTGCGCACTGACATCCTCGTCTTCGGTGGTGATCACCGAAGCCTGGCCATCAAGCACCTCCCCACCCTGCCCGCCCGGAATCTCTGCCGCCGCCCGTGGCGTCGGCAACCCGCCGGCGACCTCAGGGCACAACGGCACGACGCGACCTTCGTCGAGCCACTGTTGAAGCTGATCGAACGGCCCGCTGGCCCCGCCGTCATAACGCACGCGGTGGCCGAGCAGGCAGCGACTTACCAGGATTTTCTGCATGATCAGAACGGCTCGTTGCCACGGCGCCGGAACCAGCCGGTCAATGACAGGCGATCGCGGGTCGCGGGCAGGACTTCGTGGGGCACCTCGCCCGACAGGAACACCACCAGGCATCCGCCGGTAGGCACCACATCGTATTCGACGTCTTCCTTGAGGTACATGCGCAACTGACCGCCGTGCTCCGGCAACCAGGCGTCGTTGAGGTAGACCACCGCCGAGACCGTGCGTCGGTCGTCATCGCGGAAGCGGTCGACATGCTTGAGGTAGAAAGCGCCGGGCGGGTACATCGCAAAATGGCTTTCGAAATCTTCAAGGCCCAGATACAAGCCGCGATTCATGGCCTCGCGCAGGCTGTCCATCAACTGCAGGTAGCTGTCGCATGCCAACGCCTGACCGGGCTCGATCCACTGGATCTTGTCGCCGCGAATCCCCTCGCGAATCTCCGATGTCGGCCCGCGGCCCACGGCGGCAGGGGCCAGTTCACCCTCGGCGGCACGTTTACGGCACTCAGCGGCCAACGCCCGGGTCAGATCCAGAGGAAGGAAAATATTCTGCTGCGACCAGCCGTGTTCAGCCAGGTCATCGACGATACGTAACAGCAGCGGGTGATCAGAGGATATTTGCATGGCGCGCATAGTATTCCTGTGCCCGAAAATCCGACAGAGCCGCGCAGCGGCTTGATACGAATTCTCGACAAGTCCTTATGCCGCACGGAGAATAGTCGCCTGCTGACAGGAGTCCCTATGCGCCGTTTGCTTTTCTCACTGCTGATGTTCTGCGTTTTGCCCGCCTGGGCAGACGGCCACGACCAGTTGTACAAGGTCGCCGGCTGGCCAGAACAACGCGCGCATTTCAACGATGCACTCTCAGCCGCTCAGCAGCGTTACCAGAACAGCCTGCCGCCCGCCGTGTTTCAAGCGCTGGTGAATAACAGCAATCAGCGCTTTGCCCCGCAGGCCGTGGACCAGCGCGCCGAAGCGCAATTGCGCAAAACCCTTGCTGATCCGAAGCCGGCACTGACCTTCTTCCAGTCGCCGCTGGGCAAGAAAATCGTGGCCGCCGAACTGCTGGCGACCCGTCGTGATCAGTTGGCGAAGAACGCCAAGGGCCTGCCGAAGATTCAGGCCAGCGACAACCGCATGCTGATCATCGGTCACCTCGCCCAGGCCTTGCCCGCGCGCGAGGCCGGAGCGGAAGTCAGCCTGGCGATTGCCGGCGTCGCGGCCGACAGCTTGAGTTCGATGATCCCCGGCCTGCTCGGCGGCGGTCAGGCGCAAGGCCTGTTGAACGGTCAGCGTCAGCGCTTGATGGAGCAGATCGGCAGCGACCTGAACAACACGTTGCTGTATGTCTATCGCGACCTGTCGGATGACGAGCTGGAGGAGTTCGCCACGTTTGCCGAGTCGGCTGAAGGCAAGGCCTATTACCAGGCGGCGTTGGCGGCGATTCGGGCGGGGTTGGCGGTGGGGCAGAATCCTTCGAGCCTCAACCAGTAATCTTCGGCATCAGATAGGCTCGCACACATTAGACCGGGTTTTCCCAAGCAACTCGGTCAACTGTGGGAGCGAGCCTGCTCGCGATGAAGCCCGAACAAACGCTAAAGATTCCGGCCTTTGATCCGCTTCGTCAAAAACCCGAAATACTCCCCCCGCAACGCCAAGGTCTCATTCGCCAAATGATGCCGAGCCTGCGGCAACATCAACACCTGCGGCCGATCGAACTTGGCTTTCAACACTTCAAGGTTGTGCTTCCAATCCACCGTCATGTCCGCCTGCCCCTGCACGATCAGCGGCTGGCGCATGCTGCCGGGTGCGGCCTCGATGCGCTTGATCCAGCGCGCCAGCGCGCCGACCCATGCTGTTGGCAGGCGCAGCGGCTGCAACGGGTCGGCTTGCAGGAATGGCAGGAAATCCGGGTCGTTGGAGTTCTCGCTGAAGCGCCGGGCGATGGCTTTGACGAAAGGTTTGAGCAGGTAATAACTGAGCTGTGACCACCCCCAGGCCCGCGGCCTCACCAGCGGCGACAACAGAATCACCTGACCCTGTGCCGGGCTGTTCGCACCTTCATTCAACACATGATCGATCACGATGGCGCCACCGGTACTCTGCCCGCACAGGTGCCACGGTTGCGGCAGATCGAGGGATTGCGCCTCGGCAAACAGCCCTTGCAGCGTGTCTTGATACTCGGCGAAATCCTTGATGCTCGCCCGTTCGCCGCTGGACAGACCGTGCCCCGGCAAGTCGCAGGCAATCACCGCAAACCCCTGATCCAGGGCCCATTCGATCACATGCCGGTAAAGCCCGGTGTGATCGTAGAAACCGTGAAACACAAACAACGTGGCCTTCGCCCGCTCCGGCCACCAGAGCTGGCTGACCAGCTCATAACCGTCCACCTCGAAACGCCCCAGGCCCCTGCGCAACTGACGCCCTGGAAAATCCACGCCGTAGAACCGCTGGTACGCCAGCGCCTCCACGGACAGCGGCTGCCACTCGGCCAGAGGGCGCAGGCCGGCACGCAGATGATCAGGGTCGAAAGTGGCGGACATGGGCGATTCCAGAGCACGAAGCAGACTTTATAAGCCTGCGATATTCATCTGTCGCGGCAAGCATGGCAAGCTGGGCGACCTTCGAGGATCGACACCCATGCGCTCGCCCTACCGCACCCCACTGCTTGCCAGCCTGATCGCCCTCGTGTGTGCCGGTGTGTTGTGGTCGGCTTACGACTGGTTTCAGGGACGCTATCTGCGCGCGTTCAGCGAGCACACCGCGGTATTTTCCGGCGACCCGTTGCGCCTGCCCGACACCCTCGTCGGCCCCGGCGCCATCCGCCTCGTGCATTTCTGGGACCCGGCCTGCCCGTGCAACGTCGGCAATCAGCAACACCTTAGCGAACTGGTCGAGCAGTACGCTGCGCAGGGCGTCGAGTTCTATGCGGTACAAAAGCCCGGCAGCCACGGCCAGTTGCCCAGCACCTTGAGCAGCCTGAAAACCATCACCGTCCTCCCAGGCTCGGAACAGATCCCGGCCAGCCCGGCCGTGGCGATCTGGGATCGCAGCGGCAAGCTCGCCTACTTCGGCCCTTACAGCGAAGGCCTGACCTGCAATTCGAGCAACAGCTTTATCGAACCGATCCTGCAAGCGTTGAACGCCGGCCGCGCGGTGAATGCCACGCACACCCTGGCAGTCGGGTGTTACTGCCCGTGGCCAGTCGATACAACAAAGTAGCGACAGGTCAGGCAACAAGAATCCCTCCTACGGGTGATGGGCCGATTCGGCAGGCCGTGTTAAACAGTGATGCCAGGGAATTGCTGCCACTCATAACAAGAACAAGGAATCACCATGAAACGCCTCCTGACTGCGCTCGTCCTGCTGATTGTCGTGCTCGCCGCAGGCGCCGGCTGGTACGTCTACAGCAAGCAGCCGACACGCCAGGGCATGGTTGAGTTGCAACACCTGCAAGGCTCCGTCACCGTCCGTTACGACGAGCGCGGCATCCCGCACATCCGCGCCGAAAACGAGACCGACCTGTACCGCGCCCTCGGCTATGTGCACGCCCAGGACAGGCTGTTCCAGATGGAAATCCTGCGTCGCCTCGCCCGCGGTGAACTGGCCGAAGTGCTGGGCCCGAAACTGCTCGACACCGACAAACTGATGCGCAGCCTGCGGATTCGCGAACGCGCCGAAACATACCTCGCCAATCTGGACAAACAGTCCCCGTCTTTCATTGCCATGCAGGCCTATCTGGATGGCATCAACCAGTATCAGGACGGTCATGCAAAACCCGCCGAGTTCGATGCGCTGGGCATATCAAAACGCCCGTTCACCGCGCAGGACACCATCAGCATCGCCGGATACATGGCCTACAGTTTTGCCGCGGCGTTTCGTACTGAACCGTTGCTGACGTACGTGCGCGATCAGTTGGGCGCCGAGTACCTGAACGTTTTCGATCTCGATTGGCAGCCCAAAGGCGTGCTGGCGAAAAACCCTGGCGGCGCCATGCCACCCCTCGCCAGCGCCGACTGGAAAGACCTCAACGCCCTCGCCCGCCTGAGCGAGCAGGCGCTGGCAGACAACGGCTTGCCACAGTTCGAGGGCAGCAACGCCTGGGTGGTCTCCGGCAACCACACTAAAAGCGGCAAGCCGCTGCTGGCGGGTGACCCGCATATCCGCTTTTCCGCACCGTCGGTGTGGTACGAAGCACAACTCTCGGCACCGGGCTTCGAACTCTACGGTCACTATCAAGCGTTGATGCCGTTCGCCTCGCTGGGGATGAACCGCGACTTCGGCTGGAGCATCACCATGTTCCAGAACGACGACCTCGACCTGATCGCCGAGAAGGTCAACCCGGATAACCCCAATCAGGTCTGGTATCGCGGCAAGTGGGTGGACATGGTCACCAGCGAGCAGCAGATCGCGGTCAAGGGCCAGGCGCCCGTGACATTGGTGCTGCGCCAGTCGCCCCATGGGCCGATCGTCAACGATGCGCTGGGCAACAGCGTCGGCAAAACGCCGATTGCCATGTGGTGGGGCTTTCTCGAAAGCCAGAATCCGATTCTCGAAGGTTTTTATCAGCTCAACCGCGCCGACTCCCTGGCCAAGGCGCGCAGTGCCGCCGCCAAGGTCCAGGCACCCGGTCTGAACATCGTGTGGGCCAATGCCAAGGGCGACATCGGCTGGTGGGCAGCGGCGCAATTGCCGAAACGGCCCGCCGGTGTTCGGCCCTGGTTCATCCTTGACGGCAGCAGCGCCGAATCGGACAAGGACGGCTTCTACCCCTTCAGCGCCAACCCCCAGGAAGAGAACCCGGCACGGGGCTACATCGTCTCGGCCAACTTCCAGCCCGTGTCGCCGACCGGCATGGAGATTCCCGGTTACTACAACCTCGCCGATCGAGGTCAGCAGCTCAATCGCCAGCTCGGCGACAAAACCGTCAAGTGGGATCTGGAGACCAGCCAGAAGTTGCAATTGGGCACCACCACTGCTTACGGCACGCGCCTGCTCGCGCCATTGTTGCCGGTGTTGCGTGAAGTGGTGAGCGACTCCGCCGAACTCAAACTGGTGGAGCAACTGGCTCAGTGGAAAGGTGATTACCCGCTGGATTCAACCAGCGCCACGCTGTTCAACCAGCTCCTGTTCAACCTCGCCGACGCATCGATGCACGATGAACTGGGCAACGACTTTTTCGAAACGCTGCTTTCGACGCGGGTGATCGACGCTGCGCTGCCTCGTCTGGCGGCGAACGCTGATTCGCCGTGGTGGGACAACCGCAACACCCTCGGCAAGGAAACGCGCGCCGATACGGTCAGGGTGGCGTGGCAAGCGAGCATTGCTCACCTCAAGACCACCCTGGGTGCGGATTTCGCGCAATGGCAGTGGGGCAAGGCGCATACGCTGACCCATGGTCATCCACTGGGGCAGCAGAAGCCGCTGGACCGGATTTTCAATGTCGGGCCGTTCGCGGCGCCCGGTACCCATGAAGTGCCAAACAACCTCTCGGCCAAAATCGGGCCGGCGCCATGGCCGGTCACGTATGGACCATCGACCCGGCGCCTGATCGATTTCGCCGACCCGGCGCACAGCCTGACCGTGAACCCGGTGGGCCAGAGTGGTGTGCCGTTTGACCGGCATTACGAGGATCAGGCGGAGGCGTATGTCGAAGGGATGTACTTCCAGGCGCATCTCAATGATGAGGAAGTGACGGCCAATACACGGAGCACGTTGAAGCTATTGCCGGCGCGGGCTGCGCAGTAGATTCGTATTGGCTGGACTGGCCTCATCGCTAGCAGGCTAGCTCCCAGCACGCAGATCCAGTGTGGGAGCCAGCCTGCTAGCGATGAGGCCGGCAAGAGCGACGCATATTCATGGCTCAAACCATTGCCGAAAAATTCAACCTGAACTGCTGCGGTGTCACGCCCAACCGGCGATTGAACACACTGCGCATGTGCTGGGCATCACGAAATCCGCACTGGTAGGCCACGGTCTTCAGCGGCGCCGATGTGCTTTCCAGCATCACCCGCGCGGCATCCACCCTCGCCCGTTCGACAAATTCCGCCGGGGTGACTTTCGCCTCTTTGGCAAACACCCGGGAAAAGTTGCGCGCGCTCATGTTGGCCGCGTTGGCCAGGTCGGCAATGGTCAGATCGCCGGTCAGGTTGGCCAGTACGTAATGCTGAACCATCGCCACCGCCGACGTCGGTTCGGCGTGGGGTGTCAGGAATGGGCTGAACTGTGACTGTCCGCCCGAACGCTGGGTGAACACCACCAGCCGCTTGGCCACATTCAGTGCAACTTCCGGCCCGTGATCCCGGGCCAGCAGGTACAACGACAGATCTATTCCCGCGGTGACGCCGGCCGAGGTGTACAACTCACCGTCCTGCACGTACAGGCGATCAGCCTCGACCTGAGTCGAAGGACACAACGCAGCGAGCGCCGCGGCATCGCCCCAATGAGTCGTCACCGTTCGCCCCTCGAGCAACCCGGCGCGGGCGAGCATGAACGCGCCGTTGCAGATCGAGCCGAAACGTTGCGCCAGTGCGCTGGCATCCCGCAGCCAGGCATCGAAGGCTGCGCCGAAATCCATGAAGGGCAACTGCGGTCCTCCGGCCACCAGCAACAAGTCGTACGCCTCCAGCGCCTCGCTGAAATGCCGATGGGCGTTCAGCGACAAACCGTTGGAACACGGCATCATCCCGCGCTCGACGCCAATCACCTCCAGCCGATAGTGATCCTCCGGCGCCAGGAAACGATTGGCCTCGGAAAACACATCCATGGGACCGGTGACGTCCAGGGACTGGACGCCAGCGAAGACCACGATGGCAACGGTTTTACTCATGGTTCAAAACGCCTCTAAGGATCACGTATGCCTGTGGCGAGGGAGCTTGCTCCCGCTCGACTGCGCAGCCGTCGCAAAACCATCGGATGCGGTGTGCCTGACGGAATTCGGTTGCAGTTATTGGGGTCGATTCGCGGCCCGGCGGGAGCAAGCTCCCTCGCCACAAATAGCTTCCACGCTGCGACTCACCGTAGCCAATCCACGCCCAACAAGCGAGGCTGGCGCGATATGCATGCTCATTGGCAAGGATCGCAGCCATGGATCGATTGTCCGGTCTTGGCGGCCGGAACAGACTTGTCCCATCAGCGCCGCCACGGCGTTCGCCACGAGGACACCACCATGAGCAGCACCATCGCCGGTATCAAAATCCCTGACAGCGCGTTGGCCCGAGCCACCACGGAATACATTCGCGACGTCGAATCCGACCTGCTTTACCACCACTCGCGCCGGGTGTTTCTGTTCGGCGCGCTCAGCGGTGAACGCAAGCAACTGGCCTACAACCCCGAGCTGTTGTACGTCGGCGCCATGTTCCATGACCTGGGTCTGGTGGAAGGCCATCGCACGGACGACGAACGCTTCGAAGTCGATAGCGCCAACGCCGCCAAAGCGTTCCTCCAACCTTACGGACTGAGCGATGACGACCTCGAGCAAGTGTGGTTGTCGATCGCCCTGCACACCACACCGGGCGTGCCACAACATCTGCGTCCAAACGTGGCGCTGGTAACCGCGGGTGTTGAAATGGACGTGCTGGGTATCGACTATGCGGCGTTCCCCACCGTGCAGCGCGAAGCGGTGGTGCACGCGCATCCGCGGGGTGAAGGGTTCAAGGAGTGCATTCTTTGTGCGTTCGCCAACGGCTTCAAACACAAGCCGGATACCACGTTCGGTACGGTGAATGCGGACGTGCTGGTGGACAGCGAACCGGGCTTCAAGCCGATGAACTTCGTCGAGATCATCCGCAAGTCGCCTTGGGTTTCCTGAACTAAAAAATCAAAAGATCGCAGCGTGCGGCAGCTTCTACATGGGAATGTAGGAGCTGCCGCAGGCTGCGATCTTTTGCTGTTAAGCCGCTTCCGGCGCCTGTTGTGCGCGACGCACGTCCGGTTGCTTCCAGGAGTCGGCGGCGCTTTCTTCGATGGCCTGCTGAATCGCACGCTTGCGGGCTTCTTCGGCGCGACGGCTGAAGAACCAGACCAGGAAGGTCATCAGCGACACCGCCAGCAGAATCAGGCTGGCCACGGCGTTGATTTCAGGCTTCACACCCAGACGCACCGCCGAGAACACTTCCATCGGCAAGGTCGTCGACCCCGGCCCCGACACGAAGCTCGCCAGCACCAGGTCATCCAGCGACAGCGCAAACGACATCATGCCGCCCGCACCCAACGAAGGCGCGATCATCGGGATGGTAATCAGAAAGAACACCTTCCACGGCCGCGCGCCAAGGTCCATGGCCGCCTCTTCGATGGACAGGTCCAGCTCACGCAAGCGCGCCGACACCACCACCGCCACATACGCCGCACAGAACGTCGTGTGGGCGATCCAGATGGTGACGATGCCGCGTTCCTGTGGCCAACCGATCATCTGCGCCATGGCCACGAACAGCAGCAACAGCGACAGACCGGTGATCACTTCCGGCATGACCAACGGCGCGGTGACCAGGCCGCCGAACAGCGTGCGGCCCTTGAAGTGGGTGATCCGGGTCAGGACGAACGCCGCCAATGTACCCAGCGCCACCGCCGCAATCGCCGTGTAGCAGGCGATTTCCAGCGAGCGCACCACCGAGCCCATCAGTTGGGTGTTGTCCATCAGGCCGACATACCACTTGATCGACCAGCCGCCCCACACCGTCACCAGTTTCGAGGCGTTGAACGAGTAGATCACCAGGATCAGCATCGGCGCATAGATGAACAGCAAACCGGCGATCAGCATGAAACTCGAGAAACGGAAGCGCTTCATTCCTTGCCCTCCATTTCTTTGGCCTGGCTACGGTTGAACAGGATGATTGGCACAATCAGGATCGCCAGCATCACCACCGCCAGGGCAGAGGCCACCGGCCAGTCACGGTTGTTGAAGAATTCTTGCCACAGCACTTTACCGATCATCAGGGTTTCCGGACCGCCGAGCAGTTCCGGGATCACGAACTCACCCACCACCGGAATGAACACCAGCATGCAACCGGCGACGATGCCGTTCTTGGACAGCGGAATGGTGATCTTCCAGAAGCTGTTGAACGTACTTGAACCGAGGTCGGACGCCGCTTCCAGCAGACTGCTGTCGTGCTTCACCAGGTTGGCGTAGAGCGGCAGGATCATGAACGGCAGGTACGAATAAACCACGCCGATATACACGGCCAGGTTGGTGTTGAGAATCTGCAGCGGCTCGTCGATCCAGCCCATGGTCATCAGGAAACCGTTGAGCAGGCCGTTGTTGCTGAGGATGCCCATCCACGCATAAACGCGGATCAGAATCGCGGTCCAGGTCGGCATCATGATCAGCAGCACCAGCACCGTTTGCATCTCTTTACGGGCACTGGCAATGGCGTAGGCCATCGGATAACCGATCAGCAGGCAGAGGATGGTGCTGATCAGCGCCATCTTCAACGAACCGAGGTAGGCAGCGATGTACAACTCGTCGCCGGCCAGCATCGCGTAGTTGCCGAGGTTGAGTAGCACCTGCAGCTTCTGGTCAACGAAGTTGTAGATCTCGGTGTACGGCGGAATGGCCACGTCGGCTTCTGCAAAGCTGATCTTCAGGACAATGAAGAACGGCAGCATGAAGAACAGGAACAGCCAGATGAACGGAACCCCGATGACCAGCTGACGGCCACCGGGAATTATTCGATTGAGGCGGCGTTTGAATTTGCGCATGTTCATGAGCGAAGTACCACGCCGCTGTCGTCTTCCCAATACACGTAAACCTGGTCACCCCAGGTCGGGCGCTGACCGCGGCGCTCGGCGTTGGCGACAAACGACTGGACGATCTTGCCGCTCGGCAGTTCGACGTAGAACACCGAATGCCCGCCGAGGTAGGCGATGTCATGCACCTTGCCGCTGGACCAGTTGTATTCGCAGGTCGGCATGGTCGGGGTCACCAGCAGTTTCTCCGGACGGATCGCGTAGGTCACCGACTTGTCCTGCACCGAGGTGCTGATGCCGTGCCCCACGTAAATCTGCCGGTCCAGGTCCTTGCAGGTGATGATGGCGTGACCTTCGGCGTCATCGATCACTTCACCGTCAAAGATGTTGACGTTGCCGATGAACTCGCAGACCAGACGGCTGGTCGGGGTTTCGTAGATGTCGATCGGGCTGCCGATCTGGGCGATCCAGCCCAGGTGCATGATCGCGATGCGCTCGGCCATGGTCATGGCCTCTTCCTGGTCGTGGGTCACCATGACGCAGGTTACGCCGACGCGCTCGATGATCTCGACCAGTTCCAGCTGCATTTGCGAGCGCAGTTTCTTGTCCAGCGCACCCATCGGTTCGTCGAGCAGCAGCAACTTCGGTCGCTTGGCCAGCGAACGCGCCAGGGCCACACGCTGACGCTGGCCACCGGACAATTGATGCGGTTTGCGCTTGGCGTACTGCGTCATCTGAACCAGCTTGAGCATGTCCGCCACGCGAGCATCGACTTCAGCCGCCGGCAGCTTGTCCTGCTTGAGGCCGAAGGCGATGTTCTGCGCCACAGTCATGTGCGGGAACAAGGCGTAGGACTGGAACATCATGTTGATCGGCCGCTCGTACGGCGGCATGTCGGTGATGTCTACGCCATCGAGAAAAATGCGCCCCTCCGTGGGCCGCTCGAAACCTGCGAGCATGCGCAGCAACGTAGATTTGCCCGATCCCGAACCGCCGAGCAGGGCGAAAATCTCGCCTTTCTTGATTTCCAGGGACACGTCGTCCACGGCAATCGTCTCGTCGAACTTCTTCGTGACCCGGTCGATTTTGACCAGCACCTGTTTAGGTGACTGGTCGCCCTCGAGGGCTTTCTTATAGGCGCCGGAGGCAACTGCCATTTACGAAACTCCCAGAAAAAAAGAGTGCAGTTCGCTCAAGGTGAGCCAACCTTGGATAGTTTGAGCCTTGAAGCTATTTGCCCGACTTGACCTTGGTCCAGCTGCGGGTCATCAAACGTTGAATGTTTGGTGGCAGCTCGATCGACACGTAAGTCTTGTCGAGGACTGCCTGCGGTGGATAAACCGCTTCGTCGGTGCGAATGGACTGTTCCATCAGTGTGTCCGACCCCGGGTTAGGGTTGGCGTAGCCGACGTAATCACTGACCTGGGCGATCACCTCAGGTTTCAGCAAATAGTTGATGAACGAGTGCGCCTCTTTGACGTTGGCCGAGTCTTTTGGAATCGCCAGCATGTCGAACCACAGCGCACCGCCTTCCTTCGGAATCGAGTAGGCGATGTTCACGCCTTTCTTCGCTTCCGCCGCGCGGTTGCGGGCCTGGAACATGTCGCCGGAGAAACCGATGGCGATACAGATGTCGCCGTTGGCCAGGTCCGCGATGTATTTGGAGGAGTGGAAGTAGGTCACGTAAGGCCGCACGGCCAGCAACTTGGCTTCCGCCTTCTTGTAATCTTCGGGGTTGGTGCTGTTGGCATTGAGGCCCATGTAATTGAGGACGGTGGGCATCATTTCATCGGCGGAGTCGAGGAACGCCACGCCGCAACTGTGCAGCTTCTTGATGTTCTCCGGCTCGAATACCGCCGCCCAGGAATCGATCTTGTCGACGCCCAGTACAGCCTTGATCTTGTCGACGTTGTAACCGATGCCGTTGGTGCCCCACAGGTACGGCACGGCGTACAGGTTGCCCGGATCGTTCTGCTCCAGACGCTTGAGCAACACAGGGTCGAGGTTCGAGTAGTTCGGTAACTTCGACTTGTCGAGTTTCTGGAACGCACCGGCCTTGATCTGCTTGCCAAGGAAGTGATTGGACGGCACGACCACGTCATAACCCGTACGCCCGGCGAGCAACTTGCCTTCCAGGGTTTCGTTGGAGTCGAACACGTCATACACCGGCTTGATGCCGGTCTCTTTCTGGAAATCGGCCAGGGTGGTCTCGCCGATGTAATCCGACCAGTTATAAATATGCACAGTGCCGGCGGCCTGGGCGCTGACAGCGAATGTCAGCCCGGCGCCGACCAGCAGGGCATTGCGCAGCAAAGAAGAAATAGGCAAGTGGAGGTCCTCTAAAATTAGTTGGGCCCAAGTTGCCCCGCGTTACATGACAGTCGTAGCTGCCCAGCAACAAAACCGGCGCGCAACTTACCCTCGAAAAACCGTTCCAGCAAAACTTTCTGTCATTTAATTACACCTGCTGCCGTCACCGCGCAGGCGACGACAACAGGTTGTTACCTCAAACCGGCTTATTTACCCGATTTGATCTTGGTCCAGCTGCGAGTCAGGATCCGCTGGGTCGCGGCCGGCAAGTCGGCGATCGCGTACAGCTTGGCCAGCACGTCCGCTGGCGGGTAGATGCCTGGATCATCGGTGATTTCTTTTTCGACCAATGGGGTGGCGGCCGCGTTACCGTTCGGGAAACGCACGGCGTTGGTGATTTCGGCCATGACTTCCGGCTTCTGCAGGAAGGTCATGAACTTGTAGGCGCCTTCGACGTTTTCGGCATCTTTAGGGATGGCGACCATGTCATAGAAACTGCCGGCACCTTCTTTCGGAATGTTGTAGCTGACTTTCACCTTGTCACCGGCTTCAGCCGCGCGGGACTTGGCCTGGTAGATGTCACCCGAATAACCCACGGCTACGCAGATGTTGCCGTTGGCCAGGTCAGAGATGTACTTGGACGAGTGGAAGTAGCCCACCGAAGGACGAATTTTCAGGAACAGTGCTTCGGCTTCGGCCAGTTGTTTTTTGTCCTGGCTGTCGGTTGGATAGCCCAGGTAGTGCAACGCCACCGGAATCATTTCGGTTGGCGAATCGAGGAAACTGATCCCGCACGATTTCAACTTCGCGGCGTTTTCAGGTTTGAACAGCAGGTCCCAGGAATTGGTTGGCGCATCGGCACCCAGCGCAGCCTTGACCTTCTCGGCGTTGAAGCCGATACCGATCGAACCCCACATGTACGGGAAGGCGTGCTCGTTGCCCGGGTCGCTCACCGATACCGCTTTGAGCAGGTCAGTGTTCAGGTTCTTCCAGTTAGGCAGCTTGGACTTGTCCAGCTTCTGGTAAACGCCGGCCTTGATCTGCTTGGCCAGGAAGTTGTTCGACGGTACGACGATGTCGTAGCCGGACTTGCCTGCCAGCAACTTGGCTTCCAGGGTTTCGTTACTGTCGAATACGTCGTAAACGACTTTGATGCCCGACTCGGCTTCGAACTTCTTGATGGTGTCCGGAGCGATGTAGTCGGACCAGTTATAGACGTGCAACACCTTGTCGTCCGCCTGAACCGCACCCGCCATTATGCCCATCAGGGACATGGCGAGGAGTGTCTTGCCAGCAAGCTTTTTTCCTAATGCCTTCATGCGTAATGCTCCAAATTTTTTCTTTTTTGAACCACTTTGTTCAGCGGCCGAAACCGGACAACTGGAACCGCGGCTAGTCTGGCAAGATCCGAGGCGGTCTTTCAAGGAAAGGCCACCCTTTGGAACTGCTCTGAGCGAAAGTTTCATGACTCCCGCTCAGAGCCTAGCACTTAGCCCTGCAACGCACTCAGGGTCAGGTCCAGGCACTTGCGAGCCTTGGTTACAAGTTCATCGATTTCAGCCTTGGTAATCACCAGTGGCGGAGCAATGATCATGGTGTCCCCCACGGCACGCATGATCAGGCCGTTGTCGAAGCAGAACGTACGGCAGATCATGCCGACGCCCTTGCCTTCGTAACGTTTGCGCGTGGCCTTGTCCTGAACCAGTTCGATGGCCCCCAACAGACCAACCCCTCGCACTTCCCCCACCAACGGGTGATCGTTCAATTCCCGTAGACGCTTTTGCAAATAGGGTGCCGTTTCGGCATGAACGTGCTCGATAATTTTTTCTTCGCGCAGGATGCGGATGTTTTCCAGTGCTACCGCGGCCGCTACCGGGTGACCGGAGTAGGTGAAGCCGTGGTTGAAGTCCCCGCCTTCGTTGAGCACCGCCACCACTTCGTCACGCACGATCAGGCCACCCATCGGGATGTAACCGGACGTCAGGCCTTTGGCGATGGTCATCATGTCGGGCTTGAGGTCGTAGAAATCGGTACCGAACCACTCACCGGTGCGGCCGAAACCACAGATCACTTCGTCCGCCACGAACAGGATGTCGTACTTGTCGAGGATTTCCTTGATGCGCGGCCAGTAAGTGTCTGGCGGAATGATCACGCCGCCGGCACCCTGGATCGGCTCGGCAATAAAGGCACCGACGTTGTCCACGCCGATTTCCAGAATCTTCTCTTCCAGCTGGTTGGCCGCCCACACACCGAACTCTTCCGGTGTCATGTCGCCGCCTTCACCGAACCAGTACGGCTGGGCGATGTGGACGATGCCCGGGATCGGCAAGTCGCCCTGTTCGTGCATGTAGGTCATGCCACCCAGGCTCGCGCCGGCCACGGTGGAACCGTGATAACCGTTCTTGCGGCTGATGATGACTTTCTTCTTCGGCTGACCCTTGATCGCCCAGTAGTGGCGAACCATGCGCAGCATGGTGTCGTTGCCTTCGGAACCGGAACCGGTGAAGAACACGTGGTTCATGCCTTCAGGTGCGATGTCGGCGATGGCCTTGGCCAGCTCCAACACCGGCGGGTGAGCGGTCTGGAAGAACAGGTTGTAGTAAGGCAGCTCGCGCATTTGCTTGCTGGCGGCATCCGCCAGTTCATCGCGACCGTAGCCGATCGCTACGCACCACAGGCCGGCCATGCCGTCGAGGATCTTGTTGCCTTCGCTGTCCCACAGGTAAACGCCCTTGGCGTTGGTGATGATCCGCGGGCCTTTCTCTTTCAGCTGCTTGAAATCGCTGAACGGGGCCAGGTGGTGATCGTTGCTCAGGGTTTGCCATTCACGGGTTTGCGGGTTGTTGCTGGTCATGCGAATTCTCCTAAGATTCCAGTGAAGGGCGCCGCCAAGTGCAGCGGCGCCCGGCGCATCAGACGGCGAAGAGCAGGAATTCCCGCTCCCACGAACTGATCACGCGCTTGAAGTTTTCATGCTCGGCCCGCTTGACCGCGACGTAGCCAGTGATGAATTTCTTGCCCAGGTATTTCTCGATGGTCGCGCTGTTTTCCATGCGTTCCAGCGCGTCTTCGATGGTCAGTGGCAGGCGCAGGTTGCGGCGTTCATAGCCACGTCCTACCACCGGCGCACTCGGGTTCAGGCCTTCGACCATGCCGATGTAACCGCAGAGCAGGCTCGCGGCAATCGCCAGGTACGGGTTGGCGTCGGCGCCCGGCAGGCGGTTTTCCACCCGACGGTTTTGTGGCCCGGCATCCGGAACCCGCAGGCCCACGGTGCGGTTCTCTTCGCCCCACTCCACGTTCACCGGTGCCGAGGTGTCCGGC
Source organism: Pseudomonas sp. IT-P171 (assembly GCF_949767765.1). Lineage (NCBI taxonomy): Bacteria > Pseudomonadati > Pseudomonadota > Gammaproteobacteria > Pseudomonadales > Pseudomonadaceae > Pseudomonas > Pseudomonas sp. IT-P171. The sequence continues at coordinate 8,953 of NZ_CATKQN010000002.1, read as the reverse complement.
AGGAAGCGGCGGAACGAGTTCACGTTGGGCGCGAACAGCGGCAACAGCTCGGGGATCAGTTTCTGCAGGCCACCGATGTGGTGCAGGAACAGTTGGCTCATGGTCCCGTCTTCATTGGAGAAGACGTTCTTGCCGGTTTCGATGTCGATGATGCTCTGGTGCAAGTGCATCGCGCTGCCCGGTTCGCCGGTCATGGGCTTGGCCATGAACGTGGCCGCCACATCGTGCTTGAGCGCCGCTTCGCGCATGGTGCGCTTGAAGATCAGGATCTGGTCGGCCAGGGACAGGGCATCGCCGTGACGGAAGTTGATTTCCATCTGCGCCGTGCCGTCCTCGTGGATCAGCGTGTCGAGGTCCAGTTCCTGCAGTTCGCACCAGTCGTAGACGTCTTCGAACAGCGGATCGAATTCGTTTGCCGCTTCAATCGAGAACGACTGACGACCGATTTCCGGGCGACCGGAACGGCCAATCGGCGGTTGCAACGGATAGTCCGGGTCGTCGCTGCGCTTGGTCAGGTAGAACTCCATCTCCGGCGCCACGATCGGCTGCCAGCCTTTGTCGGCATAGAGTTTCAACACTTTCTTGAGCACGTTGCGCGGCGACAGCTCGATCGGGTTGCCTTGCTTGTCGTAGGTGTCGTGAATCACCTGGGCGGTCGGCTCGATGGACCAAGGCACCAGGTAAACCGCGTTCTGATCGGGCCGGCAGATCATGTCGATGTCCGCCGGGTCGAGCAGTTCGTAATAGATGTCGTCTTCGACATAGTCGCCGGTCACGGTCTGCAACAGAACGCTCTCGGGCAGGCGCATGCCTTTTTCAGCAATGAACTTGTTGGTCGGCGAAATCTTGCCCCGGGTGATCCCGGTCAAGTCGGCGATCATGCATTCGACTTCTGTGATCTTGTGGTCTTTCAACCAATCGGTGAGCTGGTCGAGGTTGTTACTCATAAATGCCTCTTAGGCTGAGTTTCCTGACTCTTATAAGTCAGGCGTTGTTTGACGCGTGGGCGTCGCTTGGTACAGATTGCCATTGCAATTGCCGCGCACAACTACCCACTCGGGTAATGGCAGGGTGAGCAAGAGAAGATCAGGGCGTGCAGAATCATGAGCAGCGGCCGACACGTTGCACGGGCTGCCAAGGTAAAACGGTTCTATATTGGAAGGACAACTCGTAAAGAGAATGTCGTGCTGACCGTCCAGAATATCGGACGGAGCCAGCCGGTTCGCCGGGGAAAGAGAAGTCGACGACACGCCTTGGGCAACACGGGCCATGGCGTGGACGTAACGATCGCCACTGATGTGATAAGCATGCAGACCGATCTGCCTGGAGCAGATGGTGACGCCGATTAACGGCAGGCGAGACATGAAGCACCCCGGTATTATTGCTGTTATGGGTTTGAATCGAGCTTAGCCTTGTTCATTTTTTTACACAACACCCCCGTAAAAAATACAACACGGCCCGCTCAAGCCCGCGGCCGGTAAAGCGCTCAAAGGCATAAAAACGCCCCAAAGTGCCTCAAAAAAGCCTCATGGGCGCTTTTTTAGGGCAAAAAAGGCCTCGCTTGACTTCGGCATGCCGTTCAGGTTGACTGAAACCCGAAGAGATCAATGATTGATATTTTTAACAACAAAGGTGTTGCATCATGTCGGTACCCCCGCGTGCCGTTCAGCTTAACGAAGCGAACGCGTTCCTTAAGGAACATCCTGAGGTTCTGTACGTTGACCTTCTGATTGCGGATATGAATGGTGTGGTGCGCGGCAAGCGCATTGAACGCACCAGTCTCCACAAGGTTTACGAGAAAGGCATCAACCTGCCGGCCTCTCTATTTGCTCTGGATATCAATGGCTCGACGGTGGAAAGCACCGGCCTGGGCCTGGACATCGGCGATGCTGACCGAATCTGCTATCCAATCCCTGACACCCTGTGCAATGAGCCCTGGCAGAAGCGCCCGACCGCGCAACTGTTGATGACCATGCACGAACTCGAAGGTGACCCTTTCTTCGCCGATCCTCGCGAAGTCCTGCGTCAGGTCGTGACCAAGTTCGACGAGATGGGCCTGACCATCTGCGCCGCCTTTGAGCTTGAGTTCTACCTGATCGACCAGGAAAACGTGAACGGTCGTCCGCAACCTCCACGTTCGCCCATTTCCGGCAAACGCCCGCATTCGACTCAGGTGTACCTGATCGACGACCTCGACGAATACGTCGACTGCCTCCAGGACATTCTGGAAGGTGCGAAAGAGCAAGGCATCCCTGCCGACGCGATCGTCAAGGAAAGTGCCCCGGCGCAGTTCGAAGTGAACCTGCATCACGTGGCCGACCCGATCAAGGCCTGCGACTACGCGGTCCTGCTCAAGCGACTGATCAAGAACATCGCCTACGACCATGAGATGGACACCACCTTCATGGCCAAGCCTTACCCGGGCCAGGCGGGCAACGGTCTGCATGTACACATTTCGATTCTTGATAAAGATGGCAAAAACATTTTTGCCAGCGAGGATCCCGAGCAGAACGCCGCACTGCGTCACGCGATCGGCGGTGTGCTCGAGACCCTGCCGGCGCAGATGGCTTTCCTCTGCCCGAACGTCAACTCCTACCGTCGTTTCGGCGCACAGTTCTACGTGCCGAACTCGCCGTGCTGGGGCCTGGACAACCGCACCGTAGCGATCCGCGTGCCGACCGGTTCTTCCGATGCCGTGCGCATCGAGCACCGTGTAGCCGGTGCCGACGCCAACCCGTATCTGTTAATGGCTTCGGTCCTGGCAGGCGTGCACCACGGCCTGACCAACAAGATCGAGCCGGGCGCACCCGTGGAAGGCAACTCCTACGAGCAGAACGAGCAAAGCCTGCCGAACAACCTGCGCGATGCGTTGCGCGAGCTGGACGACAGCGAAGTCATGGCCAAGTACATCGATCCGAAGTACATCGATATCTTCGTGGCCTGCAAGGAAAGTGAGCTGGAGGAGTTCGAACACTCCATCTCCGACCTTGAGTACAACTGGTATCTGCATACCGTTTAAGCGGTTGCAGTAAAAACAACGCCGCCGGCTTCACAGCCAGCGGCGTTTTTTTATGGCCAACATCAAACCTGTGGCGAGGGAGCTTGCTCCCGCCGGGTTGCGAAGCGGCCCCAAAACAGTCAATGAGGTGTGTCTGACAGAACCGTATCGCTGTTACAGGGAGTCCTTCGGCCTCCAACGGGAGCAAGCTCCCTCGCCACAGGGGATATGGAACATCTGCCCGCTCTGCGTACAATGCCCGCTGCCCCGCAGGAGGACTCCAATGACGCGCACCGCCACCATTCGCAAACCCCGCGCCCGCAGCCAGGCCCGGATCGATTCGATACTCGATGCCGCCCGCACGCTGCTGGCTGCCGAAGGTGTGGCCAGCCTGTCGATCTACAGTGTCGCCGAACGCGCGGAGATCCCGCCCTCCTCCGTCTACCACTTTTTCGCCAGTGTCCCGGCCCTGCTCGAAGCGCTGACCGCCGACGTCCATGCCGCTTTCCGCGCCTGCCTGCAAGCGCCCATCGACCACGGCGCCCTCGACGGCTGGCGCGACCTGTCGCGGCTGGTGGAACAACGGATGCTCGCGATCTACGACGAGGACGCCGCCGCCCGCCAGTTGATCCTCGCCCAGCATGGCCTGACCGAAGTCACCCAGGCTGACCGTCAGCACGACATCGAATTGGGCGACCTGATGCACAAGCTGTTCGATCATCACTTCGAACTGCCGACGCTGCCGACAGACGTTGATGTGTTTGCGCTGGCCATGGAATTGGGGGATCGGGTGTATGCACGCTCGGTGCAACAGCATGGGCAGATTACGCCGCGCATGGCCGAGGAAGGGATGCGGGTGTTTGATGCGTATCTGGGGTTGTATTTGCCGCCGTATCTGCCGAAGCGCGCCGTTTCAGCCTGATCTCTATGGCGGCTGCGACGGCCTCATCGCGAGCAGGCTCGCACAGCGAACACAGCATTTGTGGACCACAACAATCCCTGTGGGAGCGAGCCTGCCCGCGATGGCAGCACCGCCGAACTCGCTGATTCTCATCCATGAAAAACCCCGAAGGGCTCACACCCTCCGGGGTGGCTCGAAATGCACACGATCACAACTTGGCGATCGACACCTCGGTGGATTTCACAAACGCAATCACTTCGCTCCCGACCACCAATTCCAGCTCCTTGACCGAACGGGTGGTGATCACCGAAGTGACAATGCCGGAAGCGGTCTGCACGTCGATTTCCGACAGCACGTCACCCAGGACGATTTCCTTGATCGAGCCTTTGAACTGGTTACGAACGTTGATGGCCTTGATAGTCATGATGTTGATTCCTGTCGTTGGATGAGGCTTGAGTTATTGAGCCCAACGCAATTGCGTAGGCAAGGGTGAAACAGGTTCAGGTTCCGGCGGTTCGCCGGGCAGTGCGAGGACGCGATTGAGGACTTCGGTTTCCAGCGCCGCCAGCCGATGCGAACCCCGAACCCGAGGCCGCGGCAGCTCCACGTGCAGGTCGAGACCGACTTCGCCCTCTTCGATCAGGATCACCCGATCGGCAATCGCCACCGCTTCGCTGACATCGTGGGTCACCAGCAACACCGTAAAACCGTGCTTCTGCCAGAGCCGCTCGATCAACTGCTGCATTTCAATTCGGGTCAGGGCATCCAGTGCACCCAGCGGTTCGTCGAGCAACAGCAACCGCGGTTGATGGATCAGCGCGCGGGCCAGGGCCACACGTTGCTTCTGGCCACCGGACAGCGCCGCGGGCCAGTCATTGGCGCGATCTGCCAGGCCGACTGACTCCAGCGCTTCCAAGGCTTGCGGACGCCAGTGGCCCTTGAGCCCGAGGCCGACGTTGTCGATGACCTTTTTCCATGGCAGCAAACGCGCTTCCTGGAACATCAGCCGAGTGTCTTCCCTCGCATCGCCCAGCGGTGCGGAACCGGCGCGCAATTCACCACCCGTGGGTTTGTCGAGACCGGCGAGCAACCGCAGCAAGGTACTTTTGCCACAACCGCTGCGCCCCACCACGGCGACGAACTGGCCGGCCGGAATGTGCAGATCGATCTCCCGCAGTACCTGCCGCGAGCCGAAGGTTTTTTGCAGCCTGCGCACCACCAGCGGAATACCGCGCAGCAGGCGTGGAGGTTGTTGAGCGGTCATGCTGCACCTCCCTTGGCAACCTGATACGCCGGATGCCAGCGCAGCCAGACGCGCTCAAGTCCACGGGCTGCGAGGTCGGCGAGTTTGCCGAGCACCGCATACATCAGGATCGCCAGCACCACCACGTCGGTCTGCAAAAACTCCCGGGCATTCATCGCCAGGTAACCGATGCCCGCACTCGCGGAAATGGTTTCAGCGACGATCAAGGTCAGCCACATGAAGCCCAGCGCAAAACGCACGCCGACCAGAATCGAAGGCAATGCACCCGGCAGGATCACCTGACGGAACAGGCTGAAACCGGACAAGCCATAGCTGCGTGCCATCTCCACCAGCGCCGGATCGACGTTGCGAATGCCGTGATAGGTGTTGAGGTAGATCGGGAACAACGTGCCCAGCGCCACCAGAAAAATCTTCGCCGACTCATCGATGCCGAACCACAGGATCACCAGTGGAATCAGCGCCAGGTGCGGCACGTTGCGGATCATCTGCACCGAACTGTCGAGCAGGCGTTCGCCCCATTTCGACAGACCGGTGATGAAGCCCAGCGCCAGTCCGATGCTGCCGCCAAGGGTGAAGCCCAGCGCCGCACGCCAGCCGCTGATCGCCAGGTGCGTCCAGATTTCGCCGCTGCGTACCAGGCTCACGCCGGCCTCAATCACCGCGATCGGCGCCGGCAGGATCCGTGTCGACAACCAGCCCGCCGACACTGACAACTGCCACACCGCCAACAGCAAAACCGGCAACACCCAGGGCGCAAGGTTGTGGATGATTTTCTTCATGGCGCGCCTCAACTCCGGGGCGCGGCTTTGGGAAGAATGTCGTTGGCGACCATCTCGCCGAACGGACTGACGTAACCGGCGCTTTTCGGCAGCTCGGGGCGCTCGATATCGAGATGCGGGAACAGCAATTCCGCGACGCGGTAGGACTCTTCGAGGTGCGGATAGCCGGAAAAAATGAAGGTGTCGATGCCCAGGTCCGCGTATTCCTTCACGCGTGCGGCCACGGTCGGACCGTCGCCGACCAACGCGGTGCCAGCACCGCCACGCACCAGACCGACGCCCGCCCACAGGTTGGGGCTGACTTCCAGGTTGTCGCGGCTGCCGCCATGCAATGCCGCCATGCGTTGCTGGCCGACGGAATCGAAGCGCGCCAGTGAAGCCTGGGCACGGGCGATCGTGTCGTCGTCCAGGTGCGAGATCAGTCGGTCCGCCGCTTGCCAGGCTTCGGCATTGGTTTCACGAACGATCACATGCAGGCGAATCCCGAAGCGCACCGTGCGGCCAAGCTTCGCGGCTTTAGCGCGAACCTGTTCGATTTTCTCGGCAACAGCGGCCGGTGGCTCGCCCCAGGTCAGGACCATTTCCACTTGCTCTGCCGCGAGGTCCTGCGCCGCTTCCGAAGAGCCGCCGAAGTACAGCGGCGGACGCGGTTGCTGGATCGGCGGATAGAGCAACTTGGCGCCCTTCACGCTGATGTGCTGACCGTCGTAATCAACGGTTTCACCTTCCAGCACACGACGCCAGATGCGGGTGAATTCCACCGAGGCTTGATAGCGTTCTTCGTGCGTCAGGAACAAACCGTCGCCGGCCAGTTCTTCCGGATCGCCGCCCGTCACCAGGTTGAACAACGCACGACCGCCGGACAGGCGATCCAGTGTCGCGGCCTGACGCGCGGCCACCGTCGGGGAAATGATCCCGGGGCGTAGCGCGACAAGGAATTTCAGACGCTGGGTCACCGGGATCAGCGACGCCGCCACCAGCCACGAGTCTTCGCACGAGCGGCCGGTGGGAATCAGCACCCCGCCGAAGCCCAGGCGATCCGCCGCTTGCGCAACTTGTTGCAGGTAACCGTGATCGACGTCGCGAGCGCCCTCGGCGGTGCCAAGGTAATGGCCGTCGCCGTGGGTAGGCAGGAACCAGAAGATATTGAGGCTCATGGAGTGGTCTCCTTGGGGAATCGAATTACTGCGCGTTGGCGACGGCCGCCGGTGGCGTCCAGATCACGTCTTTGATGCTCAGCGGCTTCGGAATCAGCTTGAGCTGATAGAAGCTGTCGGCAATTTTCTGTTGGGCGGCGACCACTTCAGGAGTCAGGAACAGTGCGCCGTAGCCCTGGCGTTTCACCGAGGTCAGGGTGATGTCAGCCGGCAGGCCAAGCAGTGGCGAAACCTGTTGGGTCACGTCTTCCGGGTTGGCCTTTGACCACTCGCCGACGGCGCGCACTTCTTCCACGAGGGTCTTGATGACCTCAGGATTTTTCTGTGCGTAAGGTTTGGTCGCCAGGTAGAACTGATGGTTGTCGACGATGCCTTGGCCATCGCGCAGGGTGCGCGCTTGCAGCTGTTGTTCGGCGGCGGCCTGGTACGGGTCCCAGATCACCCAGGCGTCGACGCTGCCACGTTCGAACGCGGCTCGGGCATCGGCCGGCGGCAGGAAGACGGTCTGGATGTCGGTGTATTTGAGGCCGGCGTCTTCCAGCGCGCGAACCAGCAGGTAGTGAACGTTGGAGCCTTTGTTCAGGACGACTTTCTTGCCCTTGAGGTCCTTCACCGATTTGATTGGCGAGTCTTTCGGCACCAGGATCGCTTCGCTGTGGGGCGCTGGCGGTTCGTAGGCGACGTAGAGCAGATCGGCACCCGCCGCTTGAGCGAATACCGGAGGCGTTTCGCCGGTGACACCGAAGTCGATGGAGCCGACATTCAGCCCCTCAAGCAGCTGCGGGCCGCCGGGGAATTCAGTCCATTGCACATCCACGCCTTGGGCGGCGAGGCGTTTTTCCAGCGTGCCTTTGGCTTTGAGCAGCACCAGCGTGCCGTACTTCTGATAACCGATCCGAAGGGTCTCGGCTTGAGCTTGAGTAATGGCGCCGAAGGACACAGCCGCAGCAAACAGAGCGACCAGACCACGACGCAAAATGACAGTGCGCATAGCGCTCTCCTTTTTGCCGTTGGGTTTTGGCTGCACCTGCTTGGCCGTTGACGGCTGAGTAAGGTGAGTACTTCAGAATTCAGGTGTGGCTTGAGTGCAGGCTTAAATGCTCCAGCGAGCACTCAACAGGCGTTCATTCAACAGGTTCGGATCGAGCGGCTTCGGCCGTCGCGCCATGGCGCTGAAAAACAGCTCCAGGGATTCGTTCAAACGTTCTTCCAGCTCTGGCGCCAGTTGCGCTTGCGCGCTGCCTTCACCGTAAGCGATCTGGCTGTCCGCAGCGAAAATCCCGTGGAGCATTTCCTGGGCCTTCAACGCCGACAACACCGGTTTGAGTGCGTAATCCACCGCCAGCATGTGGGCGATGCTGCCGCCGGTAGCCATCGGCAAAACCACTTTGTGGGCCAGGGCGCGTTCGGGCAGCAGGTCCAGTACGGTTTTCAGTGCGCCGGAGAACGATGCCTTGTACACCGGCGTCGCGATCAGCAGGCCGTCGGCGTTTTCAATCTGTTGCAGCAGGTCGATCACCTTCGGGCTGTCGAAACGTGCGTGCAGCAAGTCTTCGGCCGGGAAGTCCCGCACCTGGTAACTCACCACTTCCACACCCTGTTCCTGCAACCAGCGTTGGGAGCGCTCCAGCAGCACCCCGGAACGGGAGCGTTGGCTCGGACTGCCACCCAGTGAGACGACCAGCATTCAGACGATTCCTTGAACGGTGTTGGCGATTCGCCGTGTGCGATCTCGCTTCGATGAAGAGACCTTAACAGGTGATTCATATATCTTTAAATCATATTTATTCATTTGGTTATTCGATAAAGAGATATACGGGCACCGTGTTTTCCAGGCATCGGCATAGGGGACGG
>NZ_CATKQN010000001.1:0-248091 GCF_949767765.1 Pseudomonas sp. IT-P171 | reverse complement strand
CCGGACACAAAAAAGCCCCTGTCACCGACAAAGTGACAGGGGCTTTTTCATGGGCCTGATTCAGGCCTTGTCGCGAGCCAGCAATGGCTTGAGGTAGAAACCGGTGTGAGACTGCTTCATCTCGGAGACTTCCTCTGGCGTGCCGACCGCAATGATCTGCCCGCCTTTGGAGCCCCCTTCCGGTCCAAGATCCACCAGCCAATCAGCCGTCTTGATCACGTCCAGATTGTGCTCGATCACCACCACGGTGTTGCCGTGGTCGCGCAGTCGATGCAACACGTCGAGCAGTTGCTGGATATCCGCGAAGTGCAAACCGGTAGTCGGTTCATCGAGGATATACAGCGTCTTGCCGGTATCGCGCTTGGACAGTTCGCGGGACAGTTTCACCCGCTGCGCTTCACCACCGGACAGCGTGGTCGCCGATTGCCCGAGCTTGATGTACGACAGGCCGACATCCATCAGTGTCTGAAGCTTGCGCGCCAGTGCCGGAACTGCGTCAAAAAACACCCGAGCTTCTTCGATGGTCATCTCAAGGGTTTCATGGATGCTCTTGCCCTTGTACTTGATCTCAAGCGTTTCACGGTTGTAGCGCTTGCTCTTGCAGACATCGCAAGGGACATAGATGTCCGGCAGGAAGTGCATTTCAACCTTGATCAAGCCGTCGCCCTGACAAGCCTCGCAGCGTCCGCCCTTCACGTTGAAGGAGAAACGCCCCGGCCCGTAACCGCGCGAACGGGATTCCGGCACGCCGGCGAACAGTTCGCGAATCGGTGTGAATAACCCGGTGTACGTCGCCGGGTTGGAGCGTGGGGTGCGGCCAATCGGGCTTTGGTCGATGTCGACGACCTTGTCCAGATGCTCCAGCCCTTTGATGCTGTCGTGAGCCGCAGCCTCAAGCGTCGTTGCACCGTTGAGTGCCGTCGCGCTCAAAGGAAACAGTGTGTTGTTGATCAGCGTCGATTTACCCGAGCCAGACACGCCGGTGACACAGGTCAGCAGACCGATCGGAATGTCCAGATCGACGTTACGCAGGTTGTTGCCGCGCGCCCCCTTGAGGGACAGCGACAACTTCTTGTTGCGCGGTGTGCGTTTGGCCGGTACGGCGATTTTCACCCGGCCGGACAAGTATTTGCCGGTCAACGAATCAGGGTGAGCCATGACCTCGGCCGGCGTACCTTCGGCGACGATATGCCCGCCATGCACGCCAGCACCCGGACCGATATCCACCACATAGTCAGCCAGGCGAATCGCATCTTCATCGTGCTCGACCACGATCACCGTGTTGCCGATATCGCGCAGGTGCTTGAGCGTGCCCAGCAGCCGATCGTTGTCGCGCTGATGCAGACCAATCGACGGTTCATCGAGGATGTACAGAACGCCAACCAGACCGGCACCGATCTGACTGGCCAGGCGAATCCGCTGAGCTTCACCGCCAGACAACGTGTCGGCACTGCGATCCAGCGACAGGTAGTCGAGACCGACGTTGACCAGGAACTGCAGGCGCTCACGGATTTCCTTGAGGATCTTGTCGGCAATTTCGCCGCGACGCCCGGTCAGTTTCAGCACACCGAAGTATTCGCACGCATCGCCAATCGGCAGATTGGTGACGGCCGGCAAAGTCTTCTCGCCGACCCAGACGTGTCGTGCCTCACGACGCAGGCGGGTGCCACGGCAATCCGGGCACGGCTGGGTACTGAGGAACTTGGCCAGTTCCTCGCGCACGGAGGCCGATTCGGTTTCGCGGTAGCGACGCTCCAGGTTCGGTACGATGCCTTCGAACGGGTGCGAACGTTTGACGATGTCGCCACGGTCGTTCAGGTACTTGAAGTCGACGTTCTGCGAGCCACTGCCGTGCAGGATGAACTTCTGCTGATCGGCGGGCAGTTCATTGAACGGCACTTCGAGGCTGAACTTGTAGTGCGACGCCAGCGACCCGAGCATCTGGAAGTAATAGACGTTGCGCCTGTCCCAGCCGCGAATCGCGCCCTCGGCCAGGGTCAGTTCACCATTGACCAGTCGCTTGATGTCGAAGAACTGCTTCACGCCCAAGCCGTCGCACGTCGGACAGGCGCCGGCCGGGTTGTTGAAGGAGAACAGTTTGGGTTCCAGCTCGCTGATGGCGTGGCCGCAAATCGGGCAGGCGAAGCGCGCGGAGAAGATGATTTCTTCACCCGGCTCATCGTCCATCGGCGCAACCAGCGCAATGCCGTCCGCCAGCTTCAGCGCGGTCTCGAACGATTCGGCGAGGCGCTGTTGCAGGTCGGCGCGGACCTTGAAGCGGTCGACTATTACATCAATCGAATGCTTCTTTTGTTTATCCAGCTTCGGCAGCTCATCCAGTTCGCAGATCCTGCCGTTGACCCTGGCCCGCACAAAGCCCTGGGCACGCAGTTCTTCGAACACTGAAAGATGTTCACCTTTGCGCTCGCGAATCACCGGCGCCAGCAGCATCAGCTTGCTGCCCTCCGGCTGCGCGAGGACCAGGTCAACCATCTGGCTGACCGTCTGCGCTTCCAGCGGAATGTCGTGATCCGGGCAACGCGGAATACCCACGCGAGCGTAAAGCAGGCGCAGGTAGTCGTAGATTTCGGTGATGGTGCCGACGGTCGAACGCGGGTTATGCGAAGTCGACTTCTGTTCGATGGAAATGGCTGGCGACAGGCCTTCAATGGTGTCGACGTCCGGTTTTTCCATCATCGACAAAAACTGCCGGGCATAGGCCGACAGCGATTCGACATAGCGGCGCTGGCCTTCGGCGTACAGCGTGTCGAATGCCAGGGACGATTTGCCGGATCCGGACAGGCCGGTGATGACGATCAGTTTGTCCCGCGGCAGGGTCAGGTCGATGTTCTTCAGGTTGTGGGTTCGGGCCCCACGAATCAGGATCTTGTCCAAAGTGGCCTCGCTCGGCGGGCGTCGAAAACGTAGGAGTATACGGCCAAATACTGGATGGATGCACACTATCAAACGAGTGGATGACTGTCGTACATGAAGAGTCTGTCAGCGGAGCGCGTCAAAGCGTCGCGATATACCCTGTCAATCGATGGGACTGGTAGAATCGCCGCCGGTTCACATGAGGTTTTTCCATGCACGATCCCCACAGCGAACGCATGAGTGGCAGTGAGACCCGCGCAGCAAGCGGTCTGGCCCTTGTGTTCGCCTTCCGTATGCTTGGCATGTTCATGGTGTTGCCGGTATTGGCGACCTATGGGATGGATCTGGCGGGAGCGACCCCGGCCCTGATCGGGCTGGCGATTGGCGCTTACGGCCTGACCCAGGCGATTTTCCAGATCCCTTTCGGTTTCATTTCCGACCGCATCGGGCGTCGCCCGGTGATTTACCTGGGGCTGATCGTCTTCGCCCTCGGCAGCGTGCTGGCGGCCAATGCCGATTCGATCTGGGGCGTTATCGCCGGACGCATCCTGCAAGGCGCCGGGGCCATTTCCGCGGCCGTGATGGCGTTGCTGTCAGACCTGACCCGCGAACAGCATCGGACCAAAGCCATGGCCATGATCGGCATGACGATCGGTCTGTCGTTCGCGGTCGCCATGGTGGTAGGACCGTTGCTGACCCGCGCTTTCGGCCTGTCCGGATTGTTTTTCGCCACCGGTGGCATGGCGCTGTTTGGCATCGTGATCGTGATGTTCATGGTGCCGCGCTCCACCGGGCCGTTGCAGCATCGCGAGTCCGGCGTCGCGCGTCAGGCGCTGATGCCGACGCTCAAGCACCCGGACCTGCTGCGCCTGGACCTGGGCATTTTTGTGTTGCACGCGATGTTGATGTCGAGCTTCGTGGCGTTGCCACTGGCCCTGGTCGAAAGAGCCGGGCTGCCCAAAGAGCAGCACTGGTGGGTCTATTTGACTGCGCTGCTGATTTCTTTCTTCGCCATGATCCCGTTCATTATCTACGGCGAGAAGAAACGCAAAATGAAACGAGTTTTATTGGGCGCGGTGCTGACGCTGATGCTCACTGAGCTATTCTTCTGGCAGTTCGGCGATAGCTTGCGGGCTCTGGTGATCGGGACGGTGGTGTTCTTTACCGCGTTCAATCTGCTGGAAGCTTCGTTGCCATCGCTGATCAGCAAGGTTTCACCGGCGGGCGGCAAGGGCACGGCGATGGGGGTTTATTCCACCAGCCAGTTCCTCGGTTCGGCGCTGGGCGGGATCCTCGGCGGCTGGATGTTCCAGCACGGCGGTTTGTCGGCGGTATTCCTCGGATGCGCCGGCCTGGCTGCCCTCTGGCTGGCCTTTGCTGTTACCATGCGCGAACCACCTTACGTGACGAGCCTGCGCTTGCCGTTGTCGCCCGAGGCGATCCGCGAAGCGGGTCTGGTCGAGCGCCTGAAGGCCGTCGTAGGGGTAACAGATGCAGTAATCGTCGAAGATGAAGCGGCGATTTACATAAAATTGGACACCGAACTATTGGATCGCACCACCCTTGAGCGCCTGGTGAACAACCCGGCCGGGGCAGCGTGCGTAGCCTAGGAGAACGTTATGGCCCGTGGGGTTAACAAAGTCATATTGGTCGGCACTTGCGGCCAGGATCCCGAAGTTCGCTACTTGCCTAACGGTAACGCCGTGACCAACCTGAGTCTGGCGACCAGCGAACAGTGGACCGACAAGCAAACCGGCCAGAAAGTCGAGAAGACTGAATGGCACCGTGTGTCGATGTTCGGCAAGGTAGCGGAAATCGCCGGCGAGTACCTGCGTAAAGGTTCGCAGGTCTACATCGAAGGCAAGCTGCAGACCCGCGAGTGGGAAAAAGACGGTATCAAGCGTTACACCACTGAAATCGTGGTCGACATGCAAGGCACCATGCAACTGCTCGGTGGCCGTCCACAGCAGGGCGACCAACAAGGCGGGGGTAACAACTATCAGCAGTCCGCCCCGGCTCCACGCCAGCAGGCTCCGCGTCCGCAACAGTCGTCGGCACCTCAACAGTCGCGTCCGGCTCCACAGCAGCAGGCCGCTCCTCAGCCGGCTCCGGATTTCGACAGCTTTGATGACGATATCCCGTTCTAAGAAGCGGCTATTCAGTCAGTAACAAAAAAAGCGAAGCCAGTGATCTGGCTTCGCTTTTTTGTGGACGCTGTTAGCGGGATAAAGGGGTCACATTGGCCCGCGCCGTGTGCAGCTTTTTGTAGCTGTCGATCAACCGCAGGTGCCGGTCGAGCCCCTCCAGTTTCATGCTGGTCGGCGTCAAGCCATGGAAGCGTACGCTGCCGTCCACCGAGCCGATCGCTGCATCCATCCGCTCGTTGCCGAACATCCGGCGGAAGTTGGCCTCGTAGTCCTCCAGTTCCAGGTCTTCGTCCAGTTTCATCTCCAGCACCACATTGACGGCCTGATAGAACAAGCCACGCTCAACCGTGTTGTCGTTGTACTGCAGGAACATCTCCACCGCTTCTTTCGCCTCTTCAAATTGCTGCAAGGCGAGATAAATCAGCAGCTTCAATTCCAGGATCGTCAGCTGACCCCAAGCGGTATTGTCGTCAAATTCGATGCCGATCAGGCTGGTGATGTCGGTGTAGTCGTCCAGCTCGCTTTCCACCAGACGCTCCGCCAGTGCCTGCAGTTCGGCCTCGTCCAGGCGATGCAGGTTCAGGATGTCGGCGCGGAAGAACAGCGCTTTGTTGGTGTTATCCCAGATCAGATCGTCTACCGGATAAATTTCCGAATAGTCCGGCACCAGGATGCGGCAGGCCGTCGCGCCGATATGCTCGTACACCGCCATGTACACTTCCTTGCCCATGCCTTCGAGAATGCCGAACAAGGTTGCGGCTTCTTCGGTATTCGAGTTTTCACCCTGGCCGGAGAAGTCCCACTCCACGAATTCGTAATCCGACTTTGAGCTGAAGAAGCGCCACGACACCACGCCGCTGGAGTCGATGAAGTGCTCGACGAAGTTATTCGGCTCGGTCACCGCATGACCTTCAAACGTCGGCTGTGGCAAGTCGTTGAGGCCTTCGAAACTGCGGCCCTGGAGCAATTCGGTGAGGCTGCGTTCCAGCGCCACTTCCAGGCTCGGGTGCGCGCCGAACGAGGCAAACACACCGCCGGTACGCGGGTTCATCAGCGTGACGCACATCACCGGGAACTCCCCCCCCAGGGACGCATCCTTCACCAGCACGGGGAACCCTTGTTCTTCCAGCGCCTGAATACCGGCCAGAATTGCGGGGTACTTCGCCAGCACGTGGGCCGGCACATCCGGCAGTGCAAATTCACCTTCGATGATTTCGCGTTTGACCGCGCGCTCGAAGATCTCCGACAGGCACTGCACCTGGGCTTCGGCCAGCGTGTTACCGGCACTCATTCCGTTGCTCAGGAACAGGTTTTCAATCAGGTTGGACGGGAAATACACCACTTCGCCGTCCGACTGGCGCACGTACGGCAGCGAGCAGATGCCACGTTCTTCATTGCCCGAGTTGGTATCGATCAGATGAGAACCACGCAGCTCGCCGTCGCGGTTGTAAATCTTCAGGCAGTACTCGTCGAGAATGTCGGCGGGCAACGCATCTTTACGGCCAGGCTGGAACCAGCGTTCGTCCGGGTAGTGCACAAACGCAGCGTTGGCGATGTCTTCACCCCAGAACTGATCGTTGTAGAAGAAGTTGCAGTTGAGTCGCTCGATAAACTCGCCCAGCGCCGAGGCCAGCGCGCCTTCCTTGGTTGCACCCTTGCCGTTGGTAAAGCACATCGGCGAGTGCGCATCGCGGATATGCAGCGACCACACATTGGGCACGATATTGCGCCACGAGGCGATTTCGATCTTCATCCCCAGGTCTGCCAGAATGGCCGACATGTTGGTGATGGTTTGCTCCAGCGGCAGATCCTTGCCGGCAATATAAGTGCTCGCCTCTGAACTGGAAGCAGGCATCAACAATGCCTGGGCATCGGCGTCGAGGTTGTCCACTTCTTCGATCACAAACTCAGGCCCGGCTTGCACCACTTTTTTCACGGTGCAGCGGTCGATGGAGCGCAGGATGCCCTGGCGGTCCTTGTCGGAGATGTCCGCCGGCAGCTCGACCTGGATCTTGAAAATCTGGTTGTAGCGGTTTTCCGGGTCAACAATGTTGTTCTGCGACAGGCGGATGTTATCCGTGGGGATATTGCGGGTGCTGCAGTACAACTTCACAAAGTACGCCGCACACAGCGCCGACGAAGCCAGGAAGTAGTCGAACGGACCCGGTGCCGAGCCATCGCCCTTGTAGCGGATAGGTTGATCGGCCACCACCGTGAAGTCGTCGAACTTGGCTTCAAGCCGAAGGTTGTCGAGAAAGTTGACCTTGATTTCCATGGGGGATTACCAGAATAACGGGCTAGACGATTTGGCCGCCATTATCCGGCTTTTCGGCGGTAAGTCTTGTGGTTGTCCAGTCCCGAGACAGGTTTGCACCTGTTTCACCCCAAACGCCCGATGCACGGCACCGGGCTTTCTGTGTTTCGGGAGCGTCGGGTGGCAGCACCCGACGCGCAAGCGTTGATCAGTGATGCGCCGCCAGGAACTCGTCGGTGGACACCACGCTGGCATAGGCGAAACCCAAGGCCGACATGAACGCGGCGTGAACGTGGGCCGCCGGAACGGTGAGGCCGTTGAACTCCAGGTCACGTGAGGCACAGGCGTCATGAATGACCGTGACGGTGTAACCCATGTCGGCGGCTGCGCGGGTAATGCCGTCGATGCACATGTGGCTCATGCTGCCGATCACCACCAGTTCCTTGATGTCTTGTTCGTCGAGGATCGACTTCAGTTCGGTTTCGCGGAACGAGTTCACGAAATGCTTGAGCACCACCGGCTCGTCGGCTCGGTTGAGAACTTTGGGGTGCAGCTTCGCGCCTTCGGAGCCCGGAGTGAAGAACGGCGCGTCGTTGGAGGTGAATTCGTGGCGAATGTGCACCACCGAATCGCCAGCATCGCGGAAGGCCTTGATCAGGCGTACGGCGTTGTCTGCGGCGGCATCCGCACCGACCAGCGGCCACTTGCCTTGGGGGAAGTAGTCGTTTTGGATATCGACTACGATGAGTGCTTGCTTGGCCATGACTGTTTCCTCGAGTGGGTGTTGGGTGTGGAATGAAGTATCGGCTCTGGCAGGCCGTCCGAGGATTGGCCGCACCGACAATAGAAGGGGTAAAACTGACAATGGACGCACAAAGGGCAATCGCCGAGCTGGGCGTGCTGATTTATCCGGGCGCGCAGATGGCGGCAGTGCACGGGCTGACGGACTTGTTCGGAGTGGCGAACCAGATTGCTGCCGACTATCAGGCTTCACAGTTGCCGCTGTTGCGGGTCAGCCATTGGCAAGTCGATGGCGGTCAGGCACCCACGCGCGTCTACGACAGCCATCCCGCGCCGGACGGTGCATTGGTGGCGGTGCTGATCCCGCCGTCGATTGCCGGTTTTTCCGAAGGCCAGGCGCCGCAAGGCTTGCTGAGCTGGATTCGGCAGCAACATGCACAAGGCGCGACCCTTGGTGGCGTCTGCGTGGGCTCGATTCTATTGGCCGAAAGCGGCCTGCTCGACGGCCGCAGCGCCACCACCCACTGGACCTCGGCCAAGGCGTTCGCCGAGCGTTACCCGGCGATCCGACTCAAGGCCGATACACCGATCGTCGACGACGGCGACCTGATTACCACGGCTGGGTTAATGGCCTGGTCCGAGCTGGGTTTGCGTCTGGTCGACCGCCTGCTGGGACCGAGCATCGCCACCGGCACGGCGCGTTTTCTGGTGGTGGAACACAGCGACAGCGCGAGCGAATGCGGCAGTAATTTTTCACCGATCCTCAGCCATGGCGACGCCTCGATTCTCAAGGTACAGCATTGGCTGCAAAGCACCGGGGCGACTGATGTGTCGCTGGCGGCGATGGCCGAACGGGCAGGGCTGGAAGAGCGCACGTTCCTGCGCCGATTCCGTGGGGCGACCGGGTTGAAACCCACCGAGTACTGTCAGCACCTGCGCGTCGGCAAGGCCCGGGAAATGCTTGAATTCACCAACGGCACCATCGATCACATTGCCTGGACCGTGGGTTATCAGGACCCGAGCGCCTTTCGCGCGACGTTCAAGAAGATAACGGGTCTGGCGCCGAGTGATTATCGGGCGCGGTTTGGCGTTTCGCCGACGGCAGCCGTGGCTCGTTAGCCCGAACGCCACATTGGATCTGAGCATGGCTTGGGTCGTGCAAAATGCCGGAACTGAAACAGGTGTCGTGCAGAATAAGACAGGCGTAGTGCCATCACCTTTTCAACAACCTCTTGATTTGCCGTTCATTTCACACCGGGTGCGATTGGCCTGATCTCTGCACCCCTACCACTACATTCATCGAGCGCCGATTGAAGGGGGACGCATGACCCCAACAAACCGCAAGAAACTGGTAGTCGCCCATTCGGTGCGCCCCGACGCGCCACAACATGAAGTCGAAACCAACCGCGCGCTGGCCCGTTGGCTGGCGCAGATCCTCGGGCTCAAATTCGGTGGCAGTTTCGATCCCGAACTGCACAGCGGTCGTGACCTTTATCTGTTGCCCACCCAAACCCTGGTCGGTGCCGCTGCCGCGCGGCAGTTGGGCGTCAGCGGACCGGAGGATTTATGGGGTGGCTACGTCGAGCATGATTTCATCTGCACCAAAGCCATCAGCCACGGCCTGCGGAATAAAAACGCTCACGCTCCGCAAGGTTGGTCGCCGCTGTTTTCCGAGCGGGTGCGCAGTGTGGTGCTGGATGGCCTCAGCGTGTTTTCCCTCGACGATGCGCGCCCTGCGGCGGAACATTTGCTCTACAGCGGCCCCATTCGCATGAAGCCGATTCATGCCTGTGCCGGGCGGGGTCAGGAGGTGATCAACAGCCTTGATCAGTTCGACGAAATCCTTGCCAGGCCCGATGCTCAAACGCTGTTCACCGAAGGTGTGGTGCTGGAACAGGACCTGACCGACGTGGTGACCCACAGCGTCGGCCAAAGCTTCATCGGCGACAAAGTGTTGAGCTACTGCGGTGATCAATACTTGACCAGCGACGCCCAGGGCGAGCAGGTTTATGGAGGGTCCAACCTGCTCGTGGTGCAGGGTGACTACGACGATTTGCTCAAGCTGGATTTGCCCGATGAGGTGCGATTGGCAATCCGCCAGGCGCAGGTGTTCGACAGTGCCGCGGACGAAGCCTATCCCGGCTTCTACGCGTCGCGGCGCAACTACGACATCGCGCAAGGCCTTGACGCTAACGGCCTGCAGCGCAGTGGCGTGCTCGAACAGTCCTGGCGCATGGGGGGCGCCAGCAGCGCGGAAGTGGCGGCATTGCAGAGTTTCGTCAACCACCCGACCATGCGCGCCATCCGTGTGTCTTCGGTGGAAACCTACATCGATCAGGCGCTGCCGGCGGACGCCATCGAGGTGTACCGCGGGCCGGCGCAAGACAGTGAATTTCTTCTCAAGTACGTAACGGTCCAATCCTATGACGGCTAGAAGCGAAACCATTCAGATCGACATCGACGATGAACAGATGAGCGGGACTTTTCTCAGCCCCAAATCGAAAGTCCCCGGCGTGCTCTTCGTGCACGGCTGGGGTGGCAGCCAGGAACGCGACCTTGAACGGGCCAAAGGCATCGCCGGTCTGGGCTGCGTGTGCCTGACGTTCGACTTGCGCGGGCACACCGGCGGCACCGGCATTCCGCTGACGCGGGTCACGCGAGAAGACAACCTGCGCGACCTGCTGGCGGCTTACGACCGATTGCTTGCGCATCCGGCACTCGATACTTCGGCGATCGCCGTGGTCGGTACCAGTTATGGCGGTTACCTGGCGTCGATCCTGACGTCATTGCGTCCGGTACGCTGGCTGGCGCTACGGGTGCCGGCGCTGTATCGCGACGAGCAATGGCATACACCCAAGCGCGATCTGGACAAGATGGATTTGCGCGATTACCGCAGCACCCTGGTTCGCGCCGATAGCAATCGCGCGTTGCACGCGTGTTCGCAATTTACCGGGGATGTGCTGTTGGTGGAGTCTGAGACCGACGACTGGGTGCCACACGCGACGATCATGAGCTATCGCGCCGCGTGCCAGCAGACGCATTCGCTGACGCACCGGATTATCGACGGCGCCGATCACGCGTTGAGCGAGCCGGTTTCGCAGCAGGCGTACACCTCGATTCTGGTGGACTGGATCACTGAGATGGTGGTGGGTGAGCGGTTGAGCATCATTCAGTCCAAGTGATTTGTGGCGAGATAGCTTGCTCCGGCTGGACTGCGCAGCAGTCCTCTTCTTTTCAGAGATAAAGGGGGCCGCTTCGCGACCCGGCGGGAGCAAGCTCCCTCGCCACAAGAGCCGTAATCACTTGGGCTTTTTCGCGATCCGCAACGACTTGGCCTTGGCCTCGACCACCAGATACATCACCAGCGTAATCAGCAACGGCAAGATGAAATAAATTGCCCGATACGCCAGCAACCCCGCCACCAGGCTCCCCCGCGACACCTCATGCTGCAGCAACGCCACAAACACCGCTTCCAGCACCCCAAGCCCCGCCGGAATGTGGGTGATGACCCCGGCAATGGCGCTGATCAGCAACACCCCGAGCACCAACGGATAATCCAGTTTGCTCGGCAGCAAAGTGAAAATAACCGCCGCCATCAGCGACCAGTTCAGCGCGCCGAGGCACAGTTGCAGGATCGCCATGCGCAAGGAAGGCAGGTTGATTTCCACGCCTCGAATGGCCCACTCGCGCCGCTTGGAAAACCGGCACGCCGCCAGATAACCCGCGCTCACCAGCAATAACAAAACGCCCACCCCTTGCAACGCGCCAGTGCTGAGTTTCCAGCCGGGCGGCATGCGCACCAGTCCGCTGCTGAACACCGCGCCGGCAATCACCATGTAGCCAAACCAGTTGGTCGCCAGGCTCAGGCCGAGGATTTTCGCGATGTTGCTTTTGCTCACGCCGAGCCGCGAATACAAGCGATAACGCATGGCGATGCCGCCGACCCAGGCGCTGAGGTTAAGGTTGAACGCGTAGCTGATGATGCCCACCGGCAGTATCTGCTTCCAGGTCAGGTCCTGACGAATGTAGGTGCGGCCGATCAGGTCGAAGCAGGCGTACACCAGGAAACTCACCAGCGTCAGCCCGGAGGCAATGATCAGCGTGCGCACCTTGAAGTCGGCGAGGGTATCGAACACCTCGTTCCATTCGATGCGCTGGGCCAGCATCGTGAACAACACGATCAGTGCCAGGAAAAACAGCATCGTCAGCGGTTTTTTCCAGCGACTCCAGCGGGTTTTTTTTACCGAGGCAGGTGTCGTGCTGTCGGCGTGAGGCGCCGAGTGTGTTTCAGCGCGGTCCATGAAGATCACTCCCGGCAACGTGGGTGAAGGGTTTCAGGCGCGGCTTGTGTGCCGGCAGCCAGCCGGCCCACGCCGGGAAGTGCCGCAGAAAGTGAAACACCAGAAAACCGACGGTCATGTGCCAGACCCGCCCGCGCGGGGATTTATCTGCCGACATGGCTTTGCAGTGGTTGTTACTCAGCATTTCGAGGCGTTCGAACAAATCGCGGTTGAAGGCGCGATCGCGGATCAGCACGTTGGCTTCCAGGTTCATCGACAGGCTCAGCGGGTCGAGATTGCTCGAACCGACGGTGCTCCAGTCCTCGTCCACCAATGCGACTTTGCCATGCAGCGGCCGCTCGCAATACTCGTGAATCTGCACGCCGGCCTTGAGCAAGTAGTCATAGGTCATGCGCGCGGCCAGTTTGGCCACCATCATGTCCGGCTGACCTTGCAGAATCAGCCGCACCTCGACGCCACGGCGAGCGGCGTTGCGAATCTCGCGCAGCAGGCGATAGCCCGGGAAGAAATAGGCGTTGGCGATGACCACGCGGCGCTGGGCACTGCGCAGCACCTGTCGATAAACCTCTTCGATATCGGTCCGGTGATCGCCGTTGTCGCGGTACACCAGCCTGACTTGGCCATCGTGGTCGCTGAAGGCCAGTTCCGAACGCCGCTGCCGGCGCCGCTGCCACCAGTATTTGGCCCGCGCCGGGCGGCCGCTTTGCAGCAGGGCGAAATGATGAATGTCCGCCACCGCCGGGCCTTGCACTTCAACCGAGTAATCCTGCTTGGCCTCGGGGCCGAAGTCGGCCAGATGGTCGGCGGAAAAGTTTATCCCGCCGATGAACGCAATCGTGCCGTCGACCACCACAATCTTGCGGTGCAGGCGCCGAAACCAGTTGGTGCGAAAGCCGAGCCGTTTCGGCGCCGGGTCAAATATCTGAATGCGCACGCCGGCCTCGCTCAATGCCGCGAGATAGCCGGTGGTCAGCTCGCCGCAGCCAAAACCGTCGAGGCTGGCGGTGACGCGCACGCCGCGTTGCGCCGCCTCGATCAGCACTTGCTGCAACTCGTTGCCCACCTTGTCCTCGAACACGATGAAGGTTTCCAGGAGGATTTCAGTCTTGGCCTGGCGCATGGCCTCGAACACCCGCGGAAAATACGCTTCGCCGTTCTCCAGCAGTTCCACCAGGTTGTTGCCTTGCCAGCCGTATTGGACGTCGACCACGCCGGGTTCACGGATCGACGGGTGGGTGGCCAGATGTTCCGCAGTGGTTTTTTCCATCGGTGCGCTGCTCATAGCTCGATCTCCACCGATAGCGGTGCGTGGTCGGAAAGGTGTGACCAGGGCCGTGCCGCCAGGACTTTCGGGTGGCTGGCCTTGAGGTTGCGCACGTAGATGCGGTCCAGGCGCAAGGCCGGCAAGCGCGCCGGAAAACTGCGCGCCGGTTTGCCGTGGTGTTCGGCGAACACCTCGCGCAGTCCACAGGGTTTGAGCAGCGCATCGGCGCGCTGGCGCCAATCGTTGAAGTCGCCGGCGACAATCACCGGCGCATCAGCCGGCAACTCTTCGAGGCGCTGGGCCAGCAGCTTCAGCTGTTCGTTGCGATGGGTTTCGCGCAGGCCCAGATGCACGCAGATAGCGTGCACCTCCGGGCCGTCGCCGGGCAGGCGCAATACGCAATGCAGGATGCCGCGGTTCTCGTGTCCGCTGATCGACACGTCGAGGTTGTCGTGGCGAATGATCTGGAATTTCGACAGCAGCGCATTGCCGTGATCGCCCGCCGGGTACACCGCATTGCGTCCGTAGGCGAACTGCGGCCACAGCGTATCGGCAAGGAATTCGTACTGCGGCATTGTCGGCCAGTTGCTGTAGCGCCGGGGATGATGTTCGTGGGTGCCGTGGACTTCCTGCAAAAACACCACATCGGCGGATACGCTGCGCACCGCTTCACGCAGTTCCGGCAGGATGAAACGCCGGTTCAGCGCGGTAAAACCCTTGTGCGTGTTGACCGTCAGCACGGTGAAGCGGCGCACGGCGGCCATGGCTGGCGGCTGGTCATCGATGGCATTGAACGGCTCGGGCCCATTCATGGCAGCACCCCTTCGGCAGCCGGCTCGCCGGGGGCGGTGGCGAGGTTCTTGTCGAGATGAAAATGTTCGAGCAAACGGCGGGCATCGAAGGGCGCGCGGACTTTGATGTCATTGTCGAAATAGCAAAACACTTCCCGGGATTTGCGTGCCTTGGGTTTTTGCCGTGGTGCGATCAGATGCGCGTCGGAGGGTTGTCGGCCGTGGTTCCAGGCCTCGATCCGCGCGGCCCAGCGTTCCAGCGCTTCGGGGGTGTAACCGCTGGCATAGAGTTCTTCGGCGCCGTGCAGGCGCAGGTACACGAAGTCGCTGGTGATGTCTTCGCGATACGGCCATTTACCGGCGGTGTCAGCAATGACCAAGGCGACGTTGTGGCGTTTGAGCAGGCGGACAAACGCCGGGTCGATGAAGGTGTCGTTTCTGATCTCGACGGCATGACGCAGCGGCTTTTTCTTATACGCCTTCATGCTGGCGTGACCGTTCACGTGTGAGTCGTGCTGACGGGCGAGGGTGGTAGCCTGTTCGGTGTTGCGGGGCAATTGCTCGAGAAAGTGGTCGAACAGCTCTGCGTCGAATTTGAAACTGGGCGGGAATTGCCAGAGGACAGGACCGAGTTTTTCCTTGAGTTCCAGTACCCCGGAGGCAAAGAAATTCGCCAAGGGTTTATGGACATCTCGAAGGCGTTTGATGTGGGTGATGAACCGCGGGGCTTTGATACTGAAGACGAAGTCTGCCGGGGTTTCGTCGTACCACTGGGCGTACCGTTCGGGCCGTTGCAGGGCGTAAAACGATCCATTGATTTCGATGCTGTTGACCGACCGTGACGCGAACTGCAATTCGCGCTTCTGGGTCAGCCCCTTCGGGTAGAAATCCCCTCTCCAGGGTGTGTAGCGCCAGCCTGAAATACCAATGTGAATCCCCGCCATGTCGCCTCCCGTCTGATGGTCCTCGGTTGCCCCTGTCTTTTGATGACTGCGGGGCAAGCGAGAAAGTTTCGACGGGGCTACAGACGGTAAACGCTTGAAAGACCACCGAGGATCCTGTGGGAGCGAGCTTTATCAGTGGCCGGCGACGACGCGGGTCGAACCTTCAGCCGGTTCGGCATACACCGGGCCGAGACGATCAAGACGACCGCTCCACGCGGTCAGCGCCAGTGCCACCAGCACTACCAGGCCACCGATCCATGCGGTATGGATCAAGCCCATATGAGCGACGATCAAACCACCGCCCCACGCACCACCGGCAATGCCGAGGTTGAACGCGGCGATGTTCAGCCCAGACGCCACGTCCACCGCCTGCGGCGTGTGATGTTCGGCCTGACGCACCACATACACCTGCAAGCCCGGCACGTTGCCGAATGCAACCGCACCCCAGACCAGCACGGTGGCCAGCGCCAGCCATGGGTTGCCGGCGGTGAACGTCAGCACGAACAGCACGGCGGCGAGCAGGGCGAAGATGATTTTCAGGGCGCTGATCGGGCCGCGTTTGTCGGCCAGTTTGCCGCCCCAGATGTTGCCGACTGCCACCGAGATCCCGTAGACCAGCAACACCAGGCTGACGGTGCTGGCGCTGAAACCGGAGATGTCCTGAAGAATCGGCGCCAGGAACGTAAACGCGATGAACGAGCCGCCGTAACCGACCGCCGTCATGGCATACACCAGCAGCAGACGCGGTTGCTTGAGTACCTGCAATTGCTGCAACAGCGAAGCCGGTTTGCTGTGCGCGATGTTCTTCGGCACGTAGAGCAGGCTGCCGATGAAGGCGATCACACCCAGCGCAGAGACGGCGAGGAAGGTTTCACGCCAGCCGAAATGCTGACCGATAAACGTACCCAGCGGCACACCGGTGACCAGCGCGACCGTCAGGCCGGTGAACATGATCGCAATCGCACTGGCGGCTTTTTCCTTCGGCACCAGGCTGGTGGCAATGGTCGAGCCGATCGAGAAAAACACCCCGTGGGCCAGGCCGGTGACGATTCGCGCAATGATCAGCGATTCGTAGCTCGGCGCTTTCCAGGCCAGCAGGTTGCCGAGGGTGAACAACACCATCAGCGACAACAGCAGCAGTTTGCGCGGGACTTTGCCGGTGAGAGCGGTCAGCACCGGTGCGCCGATGGCAACGCCCAGGGCGTAGAGACTGACCAGCAGGCCGGCAGACGGCAGGCTGACGCCAAGGTCGGCGCCTATCGTGGGTAACAGGCCAACGATGACGAACTCGGTCGTCCCGATGGCAAAGGCGCTGAGGGTCAGCGCGAGCAAGGCAATGGGCATGGCTGCAACTCCGGTGGATTGATTGATGGAGCGCAGTGTCCGGGTTTGGGTTGTGCGGAAAAATAGAGGGGTGGGCATTTGATATTTGCGTTCAGGTCAAATATCAACAGAGCACCACGGTTAAATGTGGGAGCGAGCCTGCTCGCGATAACGGTGGTTCCGCCCCATCAATGCTGGATGTGCCGCCGCTATCGCGAGCAGGCTCGCTCCCACAGGGAGAATGGCTGGAACGTTATCTCGCGGCCAGAACCGAACTTGCCGGGCATTTGCCAATCAGTTCCTAACAGACCCTTTTCAAGGAGCTCCCCGTTTTGCTCAAGTTCAAGACCGCGATATTACTGGGGGCGTTGCTGTTTCTCGGCAGCAACGAACTGGAAGCCACCACGCTGCCGGGACTTCCCGCCGCAGCGGAAGAGCCAGCGAAACCTGAACCGCTGGTCCAGGGCGGCTTGCTCGGGGCGATCAGTTCCAGCATCGACGACGTTCAGGACAAGCTCGACCTCAACGAAGACCTGGTCGACGCCTGGCGCCTGCGAGCGGATCGGGCGGCGGATGAAGTCGACAAACTGGTGAATCGACCTTCGTCTCGATCACCGATGAGCGTGGTCGGCGATTTCCTGTTGTTGTCCGGCGTCTGGCTCGGCGTGTTCGCGTTGCTCACAGTGCTCGGCGCCCTGCTGGACAAGCGCTTGAGTGCCGGGCGTTTTTTTCGAAAACGGCAACGCAGCCAGGACCTGCTCGGCTACCTGCTGCCGTTCACGATTCCCGCGTTGATCTGCCTGCCGCTGACGTTATACGTCAGCCATTTTCTGCCGAACTCGGTGGGCCGGGCGTTGGCACTGTGTTTTGCCTACGCCACCAGCAGCGGCATTTTCTCCACCTCGATGTTCTTGTGCGTGATCGTCATGTTCAACACCGGGCACAAGCGCCGGGCGGTGCAGATCATTCGTGATTACTGCCCCAAACCGCTGTTCCTGATCGGCTTCCTTGCGGCGCTCAGCGACGCCTTGACCAGCCCGCAGATCGCCCGGCAGCTGGGCGGCAACATCACCAGCAGCATCGCCGTGTTCACCGGGCTGTTTGCTTCAATCATCTTTGGATTGCTGGTGATTCGCCTGAGGCGTCCGGTGGCGCATCTGATCCGCAACCGGGCGCTGGCGCAGCGCTTGAAACAGCCTTCCTTGCAGGAATCCCTGCGGATCTTTTCCCGGCTCTGGTACTGGCCGATTCTGCTGATGGTGATGGTGTCGGCGATCAACCTCATCGGCGTCGGCGAAGACAATCAGAAAGCCCTGCGTTGTGCGTTGTTCACCACCATTCTGTTGATCGCCACGGTGTTCCTCAGCACGATTTTCCAGCACCTGTTCAATTCCGGAAAAGCCCAAGCGATCCAGCGCAGCAGTGCCTACAAAGAACGCTTTCTCAGCTTGCTGCATGCACTGCTGCGGATTGTCATGGCCGTGGCGTTCATCGAAATTCTCGGGCGTATCTGGGGCGTCTCGCTGTTCGAGTTCGCCGAGCGCAACTCGGTGGGCCGGGCGATCAGTGAGTCGCTGAGCAGCATGGGCCTGATCTTCCTGGTGACCTGGTTGCTGTGGGTGGTGCTCGATACAGCGATTCAGGAAGCGCTGAAGCCGCCGATCAATAAACGCACGACACAGCCCAGTACGCGGGTAAAAACCATTCTTCCACTGCTGCGCAACGCGATCAAAATCATCCTCGTGGTGATCTGTGCAATCACCACCATGGCCAACCTCGGTATCAATGTCGCACCGCTGTTGGCGGGTGCCGGGGTGGTCGGCCTGGCCATCGGTTTCGGCTCGCAGCAACTGGTGCAGGACGTCATCACCGGCCTGTTCATCATCATCGAAGACACCCTGTCGATTGGCGACTGGGTCGTGCTCGATTCCGGGCATGCCGGCACCGTCGAAGGCCTGACCATCCGCACCTTGCGCCTGCGCGACGGCAAAGGGTTTGTGCACTCGGTGCCGTTCGGGCAGATCAAGGCCGTGACAAACCAGTCACGGCAATTCGCCTATGCGTTTTTCTCGGTGCAGTTCACCTACGACACCGACGTGGACAAGGCCATCGAGCTGATTCGCGAGGCGGGGGAGTCGATCCGTGAGGACGCATTTCTCAAGTACAACCTGCAAGGGCCGCTGGATGTGTTTGGCGTCGACAAAATGGACCTCAACGGCGTGGTGCTGACGGCGCAGTTCCGTACGGTATCGGGTGGGCAGTATGCGGTGAGCCGGGCGTTTAACCAGCGTTTGAAGAAGCTTGTGGATAACAGCCCATGGGTGCATTTCGCGCAGACTTATCCACAGCAGGTTTTAATGCCGAAGCGGGGGATGGGGGAGCCGGAAGATGACGGCGCAGCGCCGGAGAATTCGCCGGTGTTGTTGCCGGATCAGCCGCGTACTCAATGATTTTTCTTGGGACCGGCCGGGACAGCATCAATGCCGGATCAGTTTGTTGCGTATTTCGATCGTCGATTCCAACCAGAAAACCTGCTTTCCGGCGATCTCGGCAGCCACCGGAAGACCATCGCGATACACCAGTCGATTGCTCGCCAACGCCGGTACTTTCGCTCCGGGTAACAGCGTGCCCGCCAGGTTCAGCGGATCCACCCCGCACACAGCGATCAAACTGCCGTCGTGTGCCCGCCGCCGAACTTCCCGCAGCAATGGGATCGCCTCGGGCAAGGCGAACTGCTCACCGGCCAGGCCATTCACGAACCGCCCACCACGAATCTCGCCGCGGGCCTCCAGCCGATGGAACGTGCGCAGCAATTCGCGCCAGCTCGGCAACCAGTCTGCTTCGCGTTCCAGCAGGCGCCAGAACACCACGCCGTAGCGGCGCAGCAAGGTCAATGCGATGTGTTCCAGCGTGTCGCTCGGTGTTGGATGTTTGTTGTCCACGGTCGGCGCTGGTGGCCCGCGTCGAAGCAAGGCCCAGCGACCGGCATCGTCCATGCCGCCGATAAACGCCCCGCGTCCGCGACGGCTGCTGCGGGCCTGGCGTTTGCTCGCCGGCGTAATCAGCGCCCGCAAACCGGCAAAGCTGTCGGCGTTCACCAGCCCGGCGCCGACCAGTTCCTGCAAGGCGATTTCCAGCTCCGAGCGCAGCAGATGAGCCTCGTGAATCAGCTCATCGAAAAACAGCGCGCCATGCTGACTGAGTGCTTGATGAACCTTTTGCGTTTTCGGCGACAGTTCGCTGACGGGTGTCTGCTCGGTCAGACTGCTCCACAACCCGACCTGACTGCGCGGCAGCAGCACAATGGGCGTGCTGCGCAACGCGGTGCTGGTGCTTTTGCTGCTTGCAGTCAGGCGCGTCCAGACCAGTTTGCCGCTGCGACACAGGTCATCCAGCCAGCTTGGCGAATAATCCTTGATCCGCGCCGGCAGAATGTCGCTGTCCCAAGCGGAAGCAGCGGCAGGGTAGCCTTCGAATTGACTGACAATCGCTGGCAACACGGTGCTGCCCTGGCCCTGAGTCGCCGCAGAAAGATGCTGCCAGTCAAACAGGAAACGCATGAAATCCTGCAGCGCCACGGGTTCGATTTCCCGCCGCAGGCGCTTGACCGTGTAGCGATGAATCCGCGCCAGCAAATGCCGTTCGCACCATTCCTCCTGATCGGTGCCGGGGGTGAATCGCCCGCGCAGCACATAACCTTCGCGCTCCAGTTGTGCCAGCGCCTGGGTGATGTGTATCGGAGGAAATCCCAGCGGTTCGGCAATCGCGCTCAGCGGCAACGGACCAAAAGCGCTGAGCCGCGCGCGGATGACTTCCAGCAACGCGTCGTCCGGCTCCCAGGCCTCATCGAATCCTGGCAGCGCCTCCAGCGGAGGGAACGACTGACGTGCCTGTGGATACATCGCCCGCAGGCACGTCAGTCGTTCCACTGCCAGCCACAGTGATCGCTCGGCATCGACCTGCAACCGACTGGCGCGCCCGCTGTCGGCAAGTGCGTTCAGCCACTCGGGCCACTGCGGATTGGCCTGTGCCTCGGCATCGCTGATGCACGCCAGACTCATCAGCGCCTCATGCATTTCATCAAGGCCGGTCGGCGTCGGCCAGGCCTCATCGCGTACCGCTTGAATCGCCTCGGCATCCAGTGCGCCGAGGTCGTCGGTGGACTGCGGATCGGTCCAGCGCCGGTTGAGCACGGCTTGGGTTCGGCGCTCTTCCAGCGGCGCGTCGTCAAGGAAGGTATAAGGTCGGGCGCTGAGAATTTCTGCCGCCAGTGGCGAGGGCGCGGGCAGGTCACGGCTGATCAGGCGAACGTCGCCGTTTTCCATCCGGCGCAACAAGGCCAGCCAGCCTTCGCAGTCCATGGCTTCGTGCAGGCAATCGTCGAGGGTTTGTTCCACCAGCGGATGGTCGGGAACCTCGCGCTCGCCGGCGAGGTTTTCCACGCAGGCAATCTGGTCGGGGAACACACTGGCGATCAGGTCTTCGCTTTTCATTCGTTGAATCTGCGGCGCGACTTTACGCCCGCCGGTGTAACGCGGCAGCGCCAGCGCGACCCCGGCATTCCAGCGCCAACGCACGCCGAACAGCGGCGCATCGAGTACTGCTTGGATCAGCAGGTGCTCGGCGCTGTTGCTGTGCAGGTAACGCCAGACTTCGTCGAGCTCAAAACTGTGGCTGGTGGACAGCGACAGGACGATCGCGTCTTCGCTGGCGGCAGCCTGCAATTCGAAATTGAAGGTGCGGCAGAATCGCTTGCGCAGGGCCAGGCCCCAGGCGCGGTTGATACGGCTGCCGAATGGCGTGTGGATGATCAGTTGCGTGCCGCCGGACTCGTCGAAAAAACGCTCCATCAGCAGCGTGTCCTGGGACGGCAGGGCGCCCAGTGTCAGGCGCGCGCGGGCGAGGTAGTCCACCAGTTGTCCGGCGCTGGCGAGGTTGAGGCCGAGGGTGTCGGTCAGCCAGTCGAGGGCGGGTTGCAAGTTGCCGGGCGTAGCGCCGAGCAGGGCATCGAGTTGCGCTTGCAGGCGGGCCACGGCGAAGGACAATTCAGCGCTGCGCCCCGGCGCTTCACCGAGCCAGAACGGAATGGTCGGCGGCTGCCCGTGAGCATCTTCGACCCGGACTTTGCCGGTGTCGACCCGCAGGATTCGGTACGAGGTATTGCCCAACTGAAAGATGTCGCCGGCAATGCTTTCCACCGCGAAATCTTCGTTGACGCTGCCGATGTTCAGCCCTTGCGGTTCCAGCAGCACGCTGTAGTCGGCGTTGTCCGGAATGGTGCCGCCGCTGGTCACGGCGGTCAGTTTGCTGCCCCGGCGACCACGCAACGTGCGCGTCACGGCGTCGCGGTGCAGGAACGCGCTGCGAATGCCCTGGCGACCGTTGTAGCCTTCGGCGAGCATCTGCAGCAGCGCCTGATAATGTTTTTCGTCGAGGCCTGCGTACGGCGAGGCTTTGCGGAACATTTCCAGCAGCGCTTGTTCCGGCCATTCCTGGCAACTGACCTCGGCGATGATTTGCTGGGCCAGTACATCCAGGGGAGCTTGAGGAATGTTCAACGTGTCGAGTTCGCCCCGGCGCACGCAGTCGAGCAGGGCGGTGCATTCGATCAGGTCATCGCGGGTGGTGGCGAATAACCGGCCTTTCGGTGTGCCACCGACCTGGTGGCCGGAGCGGCCGACCCGTTGCAGAAAACCGGCGATCGAGCGCGGTGAAGAGATCTGGCAGACCAGATCGACATCGCCGATGTCGATCCCCAATTCCAGCGACGCCGTGGCGATCAGCACTTGCAGGTCGCCGCGCTTGAGCCGCTGTTCGGCGTCGAGGCGGAACTCCTTGGCCAGGCTGCCATGGTGGGCGGCGACCGCTTCCTTGCCGAGACGCTCGCTCAAATGCCGGCTCAAACGTTCGGCCAAGCGTCGGGTGTTGACGAAAATCAGCGTGGTGCGGTGTTCGCGGGCGAGGACGGCGAGGCGGTCATAGACCAGTTCCCAGACATCATTGGCCATGACGGCGGACAACGGCACCGGCGGTACTTCGATGCCCAGATCCCGCGGCCGCGCGTGACCGATGTCGATGATCGCGCATTCGCGATCACGCCCCACCAAAAAGCGCGAGACGGCCTCGATCGGTTTTTGCGTGGCGGACAGCCCGATGCGCATCAGCGGTGTTGCGCACAACGCCTGCAAACGCTCCAGGCTCAAGGCCAGATGACTGCCACGCTTGCTGGCGGCGATGGCATGGATTTCATCGACGATCACCGTGCGCGTGGTGCCGAGCATTTGCCGGCCGGAGTCGGAACCGAGCAGCACGTAAAGGGATTCCGGGGTGGTGACCAGAATGTGCGGCGCGGTCTTGCGCATCGCCGAGCGGTCTTTTTGCGGCGTGTCCCCGGTGCGCACGGCGGTGGTGATTTGCAGCTCGGGCAAGCCCATCACGCGTAACTGTTCACGGATGCCGGTCAGCGGATTTTGCAGGTTGATCTGGATGTCGTTGGACAAGGCCTTGAGCGGCGAGACGTAGACCACCAGGGTTTCGTCAGGCAAACCGCCTGCGGTTTCCTGGGCACGGTGAACCAGGTCATCGATGACGGCGAGAAACGCGGTGAGGGTTTTGCCGGAGCCGGTGGGCGCGGCGATCAGGGTCGAACGGTGCTGGCGGATCAGCGGCCACGCCCGGGCCTGGGCGGCGGTAGCCGTCGGAAAGGTGCTGCTGAACCAGGCGCTGACGGCGGGGTGGAAGCCTGTCAGGGCCGCGTCCGTGGGAATGGGCAGATTCATGGAACAATTTATGCGGGTGGGGATGGGAAGATGCAAGTACCGCTCGGTTTATCACCGGCTTTGTGGCGAGGGCGCTTGCTCCCGCTGGTCTGCGCAGCAGCCCCAAAACCTGCCTCTCTGTTCATGCTGACACTGCGAGCCGCCCGATTTACGACGGCTTCGCAGCCGAGCGGGAGCAAGCGCCCTCGCCACTGGGGCCGCATTGAACACAGGATCTACACTTTACGGATGACGGTTGCGCACTAAACCCGCAAAATGCAACGATTCCGGCAACTATCGACGACATCGCCCGCGAGCGGTATCGATAAAGCCATTGTTCCAATCAGACTGGGCCTGCTGACTCTATGCGAATGCGCCTTATGTTACTGGGCGGCGGAAATGCCCTTGGGCAGGCGCTGATTCGCCTCGGTGCGGAGGAAGACATCGGTTTCCTCGCCCCCCGCCCACCGCAAGACGGCTGGGATGCCGCGAGCCTGACGCAATTGCTCGACGACACCCGGCCGGACGCGTTGATCAACCTCGCCTACTACTTCGACTGGTTTCAGGCGGAGACGGTCAGCGAAACGCGTCTGGCCGGGCAAGAGCGTGCGATCGAGCGCCTGGCTGAACTGTGCCAGCACCACAACATCGTTCTGCTGCAACCCTCGAGCTATCGCGTGTTTGACGGCTCCCGGGCGACGGCCTACAGCGAAAAAGACGAGCCGGTGCCTTTGGGCCTGCGTGGTCAGGCCTTGTGGCGGATCGAACAAAGCGTGCGCGCGACTTGCCCGCAGCACGTGCTGCTGCGGTTCGGCTGGCTGCTCGATGACAGCCCCGATGGCACCCTCGGACGATTCCTGTCCCGCGCGGAACAACCTGACGAGCTGCTGATGGCCGATGATCGCCGGGGCAACCCGACGCCGGTCGACGACGCGGCCCGGGTGATCATTTCCGTGCTCAAGCAACTCGATTGCGCGGCGCCGCTGTGGGGCACCTACCATTACGCGGGGCACGAGGCGACCACGCCGCTGGCGCTGGGGCAGGCCATTCTCACTGAAGCCCGCGCGCTGCATCCGCTGGCCATCGAAGCGCCGACCGCCCAGGCTCACGCTGCGCGCCCGGACGCTGCCGAAGAGCCGCAACACGCGGTGCTGGCCTGCAAGAAAATCCTCCACACCTTCGGGATCAAGCCCCGCGCCTGGCGTGCGGCGCTCCCGAGTTTACTGGACAGGTTCTATCGCCATGGCTGACGGCCCCGTTTTAATCACCGGCGGCGCCGGTTTCATCGGCTCCCACCTGACCGACGCCTTGCTCACCAAGGGTCATACGGTGCGGATTCTCGATGACTTGTCCACCGGCAAACGTAGCAACCTGCCGCTGGATAATCCTCGCGTCGAGCTGATCGTCGGTGATGTCGCCGATGCGGCCCTGGTCGCTCGCGCCATGGCCGGTTGCAGTGCGGTCGCGCATCTGGCGGCGGTAGCATCGGTGCAAGCCTCGGTGGACGACCCGGTGAAGACGCACCAGAGCAACTTCATCGGCTCGCTGAATGTCTGCGAAGCCATGCGCCAGAGCGGCGTCAAACGCGTGCTGTTTGCCTCCAGTGCTGCGGTCTACGGCAACAATGGCGAAGGCCAGTCGATCGACGAAGACACGCCCAAGGCACCGTTGACGCCGTATGCGTCGGACAAGTTGGCCAGCGAACACTACTTCGATTTCTACCGCCGCCAGCATGGGTTGGAACCGGTGATTTTCCGCTTCTTCAACATCTTCGGCCCACGCCAGGATCCGTCCTCGCCGTACTCCGGGGTGATCAGCATTTTCAGCGAGCGGGCGCAGAAGGGCCTGCCGATCACCGTATTCGGCGACGGCGAGCAGACGCGTGATTTCGTGTACGTCGAGGACCTGGTCGACGTGCTGGTGCAAGCCATCGAAAAGCCGCAGGTTGGAATCGGTGCGGTCAACGTCGGCTGGAACCGGGCGACCACGCTCAAGCAAATGCTGGAAGCGTTGAAAGTGGTGGTCGGTGAACTGCCACCGGTGAGCTACGGCCCGGCGCGTTCTGGTGATATCCGCCATTCGCGGGCGAACAATCAGCGTCTGCTGAAGCGGTTTACCTGCCCCGAACAGACACCGATGG
The DNA here is from genome assembly GCF_949767765.1 of Pseudomonas sp. IT-P171. Classification (NCBI taxonomy): domain Bacteria; kingdom Pseudomonadati; phylum Pseudomonadota; class Gammaproteobacteria; order Pseudomonadales; family Pseudomonadaceae; genus Pseudomonas; species Pseudomonas sp. IT-P171. The sequence goes on along the minus strand of NZ_CATKQN010000001.1, from coordinate 222,554 downwards.
CTGTCGGCCTGGCGCGGTTGCTCGGTCGCTGAGTTTTTCGCCCTCATGAAAAAGGCACCTGTGAAGGCGCCTTTTTTTCAGCTCGTTCCCACCACGTGAACGATTTAGAACTTGTAACCGAGGCCCACCATGTAGATGAACGGGTCGACATCCACATCGACCTTGGCACGGGTGCCTGGTTTCACTGCGTCGTTTTCCACGGTCGCGGTGGTATCGATGTCGATGTAACGCACTTGGGCGTTGAGCAAGACGTTGTCGGTGATCATGTAGTCAGCACCGACCTCAAACGCCATGCCCCAGGAGTTATCCGCCTTGAAGTTGCTGAACCCCTTGGCGTTGGCCTCGCTGCCGACGTGCTCGTCGTAAATCCAGGTGTAGTTGATACCGGCGCCAACGTACGGCTGGAATGCAGACTTGCCGTCCAGTGGGTAGTAGACAATGCTCAAGGTCGGCGGCAGGTGTTTCAGGGTGCCGAGTTTGCCGTTGCCCGCGCCGAGGGCGGTGCCTTTGATTTTTACGTCATGCTCGAACGGCGAGGCGGCGAGCAGCTCGATACCCCAGTGGCTGTCGAGCATGTAAGCGAAGTTCAGACCCAGTTGCGTGTCGCTGCTCATGGTGGCCTTGCCACCCAGGTCGGTGCCGGCCAAAGGGCCTTGATCGACCTTGACGCTGGAGCTGTCAGCTTTCGGGTTGACGGTGATTGCACCGGCACGAACGATGATGTCACCGGATTCGTGGGCGTAGGCGAGTGGGGTTGCGAGCGCGAGGGCAAACAGCGAAGCGCTGAGCAAGGACTTGTGCATGGAGGCTCCAAAGGACGTTGAAAATGTTCGATGTCCAATGGTACGGAGCCGTCTGGTACGGACTTTTGATTCAGCTCAATGAAACAGTCATGGGGTTGGTTTTTGTGGAACTTTTGATTATTCCATCGCGGGCAAGCCCGCTCCCACAGGATTTGGGTGGTCCCTGTGGGAGCGGGCTTGCCCGTGATGGCGATTGATCAGACAACACAGAACTGCCGGGCTCACTCCGGCAATTCATACACATAAATCTTGTCCGCCTCCATCTGATACCCCGCATCCGCCAACTCACTGGTCGACGCTTTAACCTGCAGTGCTCCTTCGATCCAGTACGGCTGATACAGCTCATCGAGTTTCACGCCGACTTCGCTCTTCACATGCACAATCTGGTTCGACGGCGGTGGCGGCACATGGATGCAGGCGCCGAAATACGGCACCAGCAGAAACTCCGTGGTACGGCCTTCCTCACTCACTTCCAGCGGCACGATATAGCCCGGTAAACGGATGTTCTGGCCGTCGAGGCTCTTCACCACCGGCGCGTTCGGCATATCCTGTTTGGCGGCTGGCGCCGACTCGGCGGACAGCGCACTGCTCATCTGCGACAGGTCGTGCAGGGGTGTCATGTTCGGTACTTCCGGCATCGCGTCCGGCGGAATCATTTCCGACCAGGTCAGTTCTTTCGGCTCGGCCGCCCATAGCGGCAGGGCGACCAGCATCAACAGCGCAAGCAGAGCGCGGGGCATCATTAACGTCCTCATAGTCGGATCGACAGGCCATCGGCCAGGGATTGGCGATACGCGCGCCACGCCGGCACGCTGCCCATCAGCAGCGCGGCGATCAGGATGCCACCGAGCAGCGTCCATTCATATTCGCTTGGCCACGCCAGTGGCAAATACAAACCGTAATTGGCCTGCACGTAACCCTGCGCGGCGGCGATACCCACATAAAGTAGCGCCACGCCAGCGATCACGCCCGCCAGCGCCAGGGCGAACGCCTCCAGCACCAGCAAGGTTGCGATGTGCCACGGCCGAGCGCCCACTGAGCGCAGGATTGCCATCTCGCGCCGACGTTCATTCAGGCTGGTGAGGATCGCCGTGAGCATGCCGATCAACCCGGTCAGCACCACGAACAGCGAGACCACGAACAAGGCTTTTTCTGCCGTGCTCATCAAACTCCACAATTCTTGCAGCGCCACGCCCGGCAGGATCGCCAGCATGGGTTCGCCGCGGAATTCGTTGATTTCGCGCTGCAACGCGAAGGTCGAAATTTTGTTGTTGAGGCCGAGCATGAACGCGGTGATCGCTTGTGGCGTCAGGTCCATGTTGCGTGCCTGATCGGCGCTGATCCGGCCTTTGCCCTGGGCCGGCACGCCGTTGTGCCAGTCGATGTGAATCGCTTCCATGCCGCCGAGGCTGATGTGCAGCGTGCGGTCCACCGGGGTGCCGGTGCGTTTCAGAATGCCGACTACGGTGAACGGCTTGTCGTCGTGCTTGACCAGGCTGATCACCGCCACGCCGTGGGCCAGCACCAGTTTGTCGCCGAGTTTGTAGTGCAGCGCATCGGCCACTTCGGCGCCGAGCACCACTTCGAACGGGTCGGTGGCGAAGGCTCGGCCGTCGGCCAGTTCCAGGTGTTGCTGATGGCCGTATTGGTAGTGCTCGAAGTACGCCTCGGTGGTGCCCATCACCCGATAACCGCGATGGGAATCGCCGAGCGACATCGGGATCGCCCACTTCACTTTCGGGTTGTTGGCGAAGTGTTCGAAGCTGTCCCAGCGGATGTTATTGGTGGCGTTGCCGATGCGGAACACCGAGTACAGCAACAGGTTCACCGAGCCGGACCGGGCGCCGACGATCAGGTCGGTGCCGCTGATGGTGCTGGCAAAACTGGCCTTGGCTTCAGTGCGCACCCGTTCCACAGCCAGCAGCAGGCAGACCGACAGGGCAATGGCGAATGCAGTGAGGATCGCGGTGAAGCGGCGGTTTGCCAGGCTGGCCATGGCTAGACGAAACAAATACATCTCAGACCTCGGACGGGGTGGCGGCGCGATTGAGATCGGCCAGCGACAGGTGGCGATCGAACAGCGGCGCGAGGCTTTGGTCGTGGCTGACAAACAACAGGCTCGACCCGGCTTCGCGGCATTCGGCGAACAGCAGGCGAATGAAGTTTTCGCGAGCGTCGTAATCCAGCGCGGAAGTCGGTTCGTCGGCGATCACCAGTTCCGGCTGACCGATCAAGGCGCGGGCGGCGGCGACGCGTTGTTGCTGACCGATGGACAGCGAATCGGCGCGGCGGCCGAGGATGCTTTCATCCTTCAGGCCCAAGTGAGCGAGCAGGGTGGCAGCGGCCTGGTCGACGCTGCCGTGGCGCTGGATTGCCCGCTCGGCGCGCAACCTGGAGAAGTGGCAGGGCAACTCGACGTTCTCGCGCACCGAGAGAAACGGCAGCAGGTTGAACTGCTGGAAAATGTAGCCAGTGTGATCCACGCGGAAGCGGTCACGCGCACCGGCGCCGAGTTCGGTCAGTTCCTGGCCGAGCAGGCGAATACTGCCGCGATCGGGCTTCTGCACGCCGCCGAGCAGGCCGAGCAGGGTGGTCTTGCCGCTGCCGCTGGGGCCTTTGAGGAACAGGGTTTGGCCGGGTTCCAGGCGGAAGGCCGGGATGTCCAGCAGCGGCGGGTGACCGGGCCAGCTGAAGCCCAGGTCGGACAGTTCGATAAGTGCTTGGGTCATGTGAAACCGGTCAGGTTGGTGGTGAACCCTGTCGGAGCGAGCCTGCTCGCCATGGGGGCATGACATTCAACATTGATGGTGACTGTTACGCCACTATCGCGAGCAGGCTCGCTCCCACATTTGGATGTGTGTTGGGGTCAGAACTTGAGGGCAGCCGCCTTGGCCGTCACTTCAACCCCTTGCTGCCCGCTCGGGCTGATCAGTTGTACCTGAATTTTCTGGGTGGCCGGGAAGGTGTTGAAGATGATCGCCAGGTCCAGGGTTTTCAGGGCACCCGGGGCCGCACAGGTGAATTGATAGTGCGCGTGGATTTCGCTGTGATCGTGGTGATGTTCGTCTTTGGCATCGGCGTCGTGATCATCATCGGCATCCGGTTTGTCACCAAACAGCGGGCTTTCCAGTTCCTGGGTCGCCACCACACAACCGGCGGCCTTCGGCAGGTTGAACAGGGTAAGCGGTTTTTCCAGTTGCGTACGGACGGCGGCGACTTTGGCCTTGTCGGCGTCGGTGGTGGCAGCGTGTTCGAAACCCACCAGGTTCATCGCCGGGCTTTCCAGTTCCAGCTCGAGGGTCTGGCCGTCCAGCGCCGCGTTCAGGCGACCGACACCATGTTCGTGGGCGCCAAGGCTGCCGTGCTCATGTTCATGATCATGTTCATCAGCGGCATGGGCGACAGCCAACGGCAACAGGGCAAACGGTAAAGCGAGCAGCAGACGACGCATGGCGGGTCTCCGGAAGTAAAATGAATAAACTGTTATGTAATCTTATAACGAAAGTACTGAGAGTTTGACCGCCCGCTTGGCGTTGCACAAGTCCCATGGGAGCATGTGGGTCAGAAATGTGCAGGAGCAGACTTATGTTGCGAATACGCGGAAGCATCGGCGACTGGCCAGTGGATTTGACCCTGGAGATGGACGACGGTGACTGGGCGCGGCTCGGCGCACAGTTGCAGGTGATCAAGCCTGAAACCAGCGTGGCGCCAGCGAAGCCGGTCAATCAGGACGATGCGCAGTGGCAGATCGCAAAGGATTTGCTGCGCAAGGCCGGACAATTGAGCGGGCCTGATTTGCTTGAGCAACTGGAAGGACTGACGGGCAGCCCATCGTCGGGCAAACGCCTGTTGGTGCGGTTGCGCCATAGCGCGGAGGTGAAAGTGTCGAGCGGCGGGGATACGCCGCTCTATAGCTGGATCAACCCGGCTTAATACAGCGCAGCAAACAACTTGCGACGGTACGTGGTCACGAGCGGGTGATCATTGCCCAGCAGTTCGAACACCTTCAGCAAGGTCTTGTGCGGCAAGCCTTCGCTGTAGCTGCGGTTGCGGATGAACAGCTTGAGCAACGCATCCAGCGCCGCGTCGTACTGCTGACGGGCCAGTTGCTGGATCGCCAGTTGATACACCGTTTCATCGTCCTGCGGGTTCTGCGCCAGACGCGCCTTCAGGTCCGCGGCATCCGGCAAGTCCTTGGCCTGGCCGAGAAACTGGATCTGCGCTTTTGCGCCGGCCAATGCTGCCTTGTGTTCATCGCTTTTCACCGCGTCGAGTACGGCTTGCGCTTCACCCAGCTCGCCGCGTTCAGTCAGGCAACGGGCATACAGAATCAGTGCCTTGGCGTTGGTGTTGTCTTCGCCCAGCAGCACTTTGAGAATGGCTTCGGCGTCGGCGAAACGACTTTCGTCAAACAGCGCCTGAGCCTGATCGAATGGATCAGCCGCCGCGGGGGGCGGCATTTGTACGTGAGGCTCAAGCATCGCCCGTACGGCGGATTCCGGTTGCGCACCGGCAAAACCGTCCACCGGCTGGCCATCCTTGAACAACACCACGGTTGGCAGGCTGCGAATGCCGAAGCGGGCAACGATGTCCTGTTCGAGGTCGCAGTTGACCTTGGCCAGCAACAACTCGCCCTGATAGCTCTCGGCAATGGTCTGGAGCATCGGCATCAGCGCTTTGCAGGGCGCACACCATTCGGCCCAGAAATCCACCAGCACCGGTTTGTGGAAAGAGTTCTCGATCACCGACTGGTCGAAATCGGCGGTCGTAGCGTCGAAGATGTACGGCGTTTCCTGACTCATGGGGGATCTCGTAAAAGCGTGAATCTGCTCACTATAAGGGCTGGCGCAAAAGATCGCAGCCTTCGGCAACTCCTGCAGGATAGGGGGCGCATTCGGTCAATGTAGGCGCTGCCCCAGGCTGCGATCTTTTAGCGGCTTCAGACGCGCCGCGCGTGGTAGAGGCTCACATGCCGAAACTCTTCCGGCTCAGCCAGATCCGGCAGGGTCATCGCTTCCAGCATTTCGATGCGCCGATACAGCGGATGCCTGAAATCCCTCACCCGCGAATCCGCCACCAGCGCTTCCCGCCCGCGGCTTAAAAACTCATCGAGCAGCGGCAGGTTCGCCCGGTCATACAACACATCGGCGACCAGAATCAGATCAAACCGGTCCGCCTCGGCGAAAAAATCCGTCGAGTAGTTCAGTTCCACGTCGTTGAGTTCAGCATTCGCCCGACAGGCGGCAATCGCCAGCGGATCCAGGTCGCAGGCCACCACCTCCAGCGCCCCGGCCTTCACGGCGGCAATCCCCGCGACCCCGGAACCGGCACCGAAATCGAGTACCCGTTTGCCTTTGACCCATTCGGGGAAGTCGGCGAGATAACGGGCCACCGCGAGCCCGCTGGCCCAGCAGAAACTCCAGTACGGCGGCTCATGCAGAATCCGCCGGGTTTCTTCCGGGCTGAAGGCGCGACCCATGTTGTCGCCGTCGATCAGCCAGAGTTTCAGCTCGGTATCGGGCAAGGCGACAGGGACGAGCCGGGCGTCACCCAGCAATTCACTTAATGCCTGTTGCAGGCCGAGCGGTGCAATCAAGGCGCTTTGACGAATTGCAGCTGGCCCAATGTCTGCGTGGTTGGTTGCGTGATGGCCTGCGCAGGCAGATGCAAAATCAGCTGGCCGGACTGACTGGCGCGACCCCGCAGTTCAACGCGGGCGCCGACCGGGAAAGATTCCGGGTTGAAGCGCAGATGAAACGGCAACACTTGGTTGGTGCCGATCAGGCTGGAACTGGCGAGCAATTGCTGCGGGCGGTCTTTTTCGTCGATCACCAGCAGCGCCAGCTCGACTTCGGCGCCTGACGGCACACCTTGCAGGGTGCCACTCAATTCACGCTGATACGCGGGCAGCGGGCCGAGGTTGGCGGACTCTTTGGCTTTCTTCTGCGCCGCTTGCGGGGCAGGCCCTGGCGTCGGCGGCTGAGGCTTGGGTGCATCGCTGCTGCAGGCCACCAACAGGCTGAAAAGGCTGAGCAATACGAGCGGTCTGAGGGACATTTGCGGCTCCAGCAAGGTGAAATCCATGGATCGTTCTCTATAGCCAGTCTGTATACCGCAAACCCTATGGCTTGTCTTGCCACAGGGATGCGCTACCATGGCCCTCCCTTTTTTTGTTGCCTGCCACCATGCACTGTCCCTTCTGCGGTGCCAACGACACCAAGGTCATCGACTCGCGTCTGGTCGCCGAGGGCGAACAGGTGCGCCGCCGGCGTGAATGCCTGGCCTGCGGCGAGCGTTTCACGACGTTCGAAACCGCTGAACTGGTGTTGCCGCGCCTGATCAAAACCGACGGCAGCCGCCAGCCGTTCGACGAAGAAAAACTGCGCGCCGGCATGCAGCGTGCGCTGGAGAAGCGCCCGGTGAGTGTCGAGCGCCTCGAATCGTCGCTGGTGCACATCAAACACAAGCTGCGCGCCACCGGCGAGCGCGAGGTCAAGTCCCTCGTGGTCGGTGAACTGGTGATGGCCGAGCTGCAAAAGCTCGACGAAGTCGCCTACATTCGTTTCGCCTCCGTGTATCGGCGCTTCCAGGACCTCAACGAGTTCCGCGAAGAGATCGATCGCCTGGCCCGTGAGCCGGTGAAAGAATGACCTCCTCCCCAGAACAAGCCATCCTCGACGCCCATTACATGGCCCGCGCCCTGGAACTGGCGCGCAAAGGCTATTACACGACACACCCCAACCCTCGGGTCGGTTGCGTGATCGTGAAGGACGGGCAAATTGTCGGCGAAGGCTGGCACGAGCGCACCGGCGAACCCCACGCCGAAGTCCACGCCCTGCGTGCGGCGGGCGACAAGGCCCGTGGCGCCACCGCTTACGTGACCCTCGAACCGTGCAGCCACCACGGCCATACACCGCCCTGTGCCGATGCGCTGGTGAATGCCGGCGTCGCCCGCGTGGTCGCGGCGATGCAGGATCCGAACCCGTCGGTGGCTGGCCGCGGCATGCAGCGTCTGGCTCAGGCCGGAATCGTTATCGAAAGCGGTGTGCTGGAAGGCGAGGCGCGCAAGCTCAATCAAGGCTTCCTCAAACGCATGGAACACGGTTTGCCGTTCGTGCGGGTCAAGTTGGCCATGAGCCTCGACGGTCGCACGGCGATGGAAAGCGGCGAAAGCCAATGGATCACCGGCCCGGCTGCGCGCTCGGCGGTTCAACGCCTGCGCGCCCAAGCCAGCGTGGTGCTGACCGGCGCCGACACGGTGCTGGCCGACAAGGCCCGTTTGACCGTACGTGCGGGTGAGTTGGGGCTGGACGCCGAGCAAACTGCGTTGGCCATGAGCCGCCCGCCGCTGCGCGTGCTGATCGACGGCCGTTTGCGCGTGCCGCTGGACGCGCCGTTCTTCAAGGCGGGCCCGGCGCTGGTCGCCACCTGCATGGCCATCGAAGAACAATACGCCAACGGTCCGGAATGCCTGATCGTGGCTGGCGACGATGGTTTGGTCGACTTGCGCAAGTTGCTGGTCGAACTGGCCAATCGCGGCGTCAATGAAGTGCTGGTCGAAGCGGGCCCGCGTCTGGCGGGGGCATTTGCCCAGCAAGGTCTGGTGGACGAGTTCCAGATCTTCATCGCCGGCAAGTTCCTCGGTTCTTCGGCCCGTCCATTGCTGGACTGGCCGCTGGCGCAGATGAAAGACGCGCCCGAGCTCAAAATCACTGAAATTCGCGCGGTTGGCGATGACTGGCGAGTCATTGCCATTCCTGCGCCAGCGGCGAGCGTATAATTTCCGGCCTGCGCCACGCGACGGCCCTGTTCTCGAGGAGGACTCCATGTTTACCGGCATCATCGAATCCATCGGCAGTATTCGTGCATTGACCCCAAAAGGCGGAGATGTGCGGGTACACGTAGAAACCGGCAAGCTCGACCTGAGCGACGTCAAGCTGGGCGACAGCATCGCGGTCAACGGCGTGTGCCTGACGGCGGTTGAACTGCCGGGCAATGGCTTTGCCGCGGACGTCAGTCGCGAAACCCTCGACTGCACCGCCATGAACGACCTGAAAAGCGGCAGCCCGGTCAACCTGGAAAAAGCCCTGACCCCGACCACTCGCCTCGGCGGGCATCTGGTCAGCGGTCACGTCGATGGCGTGGGTGAAGTGGTTGCCCGCACCGAGAACGCCCGCGCCGTGGAATTCCGCATTCGTGCGCCGAAGGAACTCGCCAAGTACATCGCCCATAAAGGCTCGATCACCGTCGACGGCACCAGCCTGACCGTGAACGCGGTCGATGGCGCCGAGTTCATGCTGACCATCATTCCGCACACCCTGAGCGAAACCATCATGGCGTCGTACCAGCCAGGTCGCCGGGTGAACCTTGAAGTCGACTTGCTTGCCCGTTACCTGGAGCGCCTGCTGTTGGGCGACAAGGCCGCAGAGCCAACTTCCAGTAACATCACTGAAAGCTTTCTGGCCGCCAACGGCTACCTAAAATCCTGACCCAAGGGGGTGCCTTGTGGCGCTCAATAGCATCGAAGAACTGGTTGAAGACATCCGCCAAGGCAAGATGGTCATCCTCATGGATGACGAAGACCGCGAGAACGAAGGCGACCTGATCATGGCCGCCGAGTGCTGCCAGCCTGAACACATCAACTTCATGGCCAAGCACGCCCGTGGCCTGATCTGCATGCCGATGAGCCGCGAGCGCTGCGAACTGTTGAAGCTGCCGTTGATGGCACCGCGCAACGGTTCCGGCTTCGGCACCAAGTTCACCGTATCGATCGAAGCGGCTACTGGCGTGACTACCGGCATCTCCGCCGCCGACCGTGCGCGTACCGTGCAGGCCGCTGCCGCGAAAGACGCCAAGGCTGAAGACATCGTCAGCCCCGGCCACATCTTCCCGCTGATGGCCCAGGCCGGTGGCACCCTGGCTCGCGCCGGCCACACTGAAGCCGCCTGCGACCTCGCACGCATGGCCGGTTTCGAGCCGAGCGGCGTGATCTGCGAAGTGATGAACGACGACGGCACCATGTCCCGCCGCGCCGAACTCGAAGCCTTTGCTGCAGAACACAACATCAAGATCGGCACCATCGCCGACCTGATTCACTACCGGATGATCCACGAACGTACCGTTCAGCGGATTGCCGAGCAGCCGCTGGACAGCGAACTGGGCCAATTCAACCTGGTGACCTATCGTGACTCCGTGGAAGGCGACGTGCACATGGCCCTGACCCTGGGCAACGTGTGCGCCGAAGAACCGACCCTGGTTCGCGTGCACAACATGGACCCGCTGCGCGATTTGTTGATGGTCAAGCAGCCTGGCCGCTGGAGCCTGCGTGCCGCCATGGCCGCGGTTGCCGAGGCCGGCAGCGGCGTGGTGCTGTTGCTCGGTCACCCGCTCGATGGCGACGTGTTGCTGGCACACATCCGTGAAACGGCGGAGCACGCGCCGGTGAAAAAACCGACCACCTACAGCATTGTCGGTGCCGGTTCGCAGATCCTGCGGGACCTGGGCGTGCGCAAAATGCGCCTGATGAGTGCGCCGATGAAATTTAATGCGATATCCGGTTTCGATCTGGAAGTTGTAGAATACGTGCCCTCCGAATAATGACCGGTTGTTCCCGGCCCTGTATTCGCGGTTCAAATATCACTGAGGGACGCGTAGAAAATGCGTCCCGGCTCTTTAAGAGATCTAACGAATGACCCTGAAGACCATCGAAGGTACCTTCATCGCCCCTAAAGGCCGCTACGCTCTGGTAGTGGGCCGTTTCAACAGCTTCGTCGTTGAAAGCCTGGTCAGCGGTGCAGTTGATGCCCTGGTTCGCCATGGCGTGAGCGAAAGCGACATCACCATCATCCGTGCGCCTGGCGCCTTCGAAATCCCGCTGGTTGCGCAGAAAGTCGCTCAGAAGGGCGAGTTCGCAGCCATCATCGCTCTGGGCGCGGTCATTCGTGGCGGTACTCCGCACTTCGAATACGTGGCGGGCGAATGCACCAAGGGCCTGGCCCAGGTGTCCATGGAGTTCGGCGTGCCGGTCGCTTTCGGCGTGCTGACCGTTGATTCCATCGAGCAAGCCATCGAACGTTCCGGCACCAAGGCCGGTAACAAAGGTGCCGAAGCTGCCCTGTCCGCTCTGGAAATGGTCAGCCTGCTGGCGCAGTTGGAGGCCAAGTGATTAGCGACGAAAGCGATCGTTTCAACCCGCGCGATCCAAAGCCTGCGGACGCCGGCAAGCCATCGAAAAGCGTCAAGCGTCGCGAAGCCCGTCAGCTCGCGACCCAGGCGCTGTACCAGTGGCACATGGCCAAGCAGTCGCTGAACGAGATCGAAGCGCAGTTCCGGGTCGATAACGATTTCAGCGATGTCGACGGCGCCTACTTCCGTGAAATCCTCCACGGGGTTCCTGCGCAGAAGGACAAGATCGACGCCGCGCTCAAGCCTTGCCTCGACCTGACCATCGAAGAGCTCGACCCGGTTGAACTGGCGGTATTGCGCCTGTCCACCTGGGAACTGCTCGAGCGCGTTGATGTGCCGTACCGCGTTGTGATCAACGAAGGTATCGAGCTGGCGAAAGTCTTCGGTTCCACCGACGGCCACAAATTCGTCAACGGCGTACTCGACAAGCTGGCCCCGCGTCTGCGTGAAGCTGAAGTGAAGGCGTTCAAGCGCTGATCGGCGCTTGAAATCGCAATGGGTGAGTTTGAGCTGATCCGCAATTTCTTCGCCGCCGCGCCTTGTGCGCAGGGCGGCGAGGGCGTTGCCCTCGGGATCGGCGATGACTGCGCCTTGCTGGCTGTTCCCGCCGGGGAGCAGTTGGCTGTTTCCACCGACACGCTCGTGGCCGGTGTGCATTTCGCAGACCCTTGCGACCCGTTTCTGCTCGGTCAGCGCTCGCTGGCCGTGGCCGTCAGTGATCTGGCTGCCATGGGCGCCACTCCCATCGCCTTTACCCTTGCCCTGACCTTGCCTTCGGCGACCGCCGATTGGCTGCAAGCGTATGCCCATGGTTTGAGCCTCATGGCCCAGAGCTGTGGTGTGGCGCTGGTGGGCGGCGATACCACCCGCGGGCCGTTGAGCCTGACCATGACAGTGTTCGGACGTGTGCCGGCAGGCAAGGCGCTGACCCGCAGCGGCGCTCAGGTCGGCGATTTGCTGTGTGTCGGCGGTGAGCTGGGCAACGCCGCCGGGGCCTTGCCCCTGGTGCTCGGTCAGCGAACTGCCGAAGCCGCCATCGCCGATCCGTTGCTGGCGCATTACTGGTCGCCGCAACCGCAACTCGCGTTGGGTCGGGCTTTGCGCGGCAAGGCGACGTCGGCGCTGGACATCTCCGACGGCCTGCTCGCCGATTGCGGGCACATTGCGCTCGCGTCGAAGGTCGGCATTCAGGTTGAACGGGACCGATTGCCGCTGTCGAAGGCTTTAGTGGCCTTCCTCGGTCAACCGGGTGCCGAACACGCTGCCCTGAGCGGCGGAGACGATTACGTGCTGGCCTTCACCTTACCGTCCGTCGAGTTGTCGCGGATGGTGGCAGATGGCTGGCCAATTCATGTGGTCGGGCGTGTGGTGACGGGGCAGGGCGTCGTGCTGCTGGATGCTGCCGGACAAGACATCACCCCGCAAACCCGGGGCTATCAACATTTTCGGGAGACACCGTGACAGATCATCCCAAACAGGTTCCGGCGGAGTTCGTACCGCCGTCGGTCTGGCGCAATCCATGGCATTTCCTGGCGTTCGGCTTCGGTTCGGGCACCTTGCCAAAGGCACCGGGCACCTGGGGTTCCTTGGTTGCGCTACCCTTTATTCCGTTGTGGCAGATGCTGCCCGACTGGGGTTACTGGCTGATGCTGGGCATCACCATGCTGTTCGGCTTCTGGCTGTGCGGCAAAGTGGCCGACGATTTGCGGGTGCACGACCACGAAGGCATCGTCTGGGACGAAATGGTCGGGATGTGGATCACTCTCTGGCTGGTGCCGGAAGGCTGGTACTGGTTGCTCGCGGGTTTTCTGGTGTTCCGCTTCTTCGACATTCTCAAGCCGTGGCCGATTCACTGGATCGACCGGCACGTGCACGGCGGCGTCGGGATCATGCTCGACGACGTATTGGCCGGGGTGTTCGCGTGGTTGGCGATGCAGGGGCTGGTATGGATTTTCGCCTGATGAGTGGCGAAGCAGGAGACTAGGATGGCTCGACGCTGGTTGGCTCTGACGGGTTTCGCCCTGTTTGCTTCCCTCGCCCTGGCGGGGGAGGCAGTGACGACGCCAGCGGTGATTCATCTGGCCAGCGAAGACTGGGAAGACTACACCGCCGCCGATGGCCATGGTCTGGGTTGGGACGTGCTGCGTGAAGTCTTCGAGCCGGCCGGCGTCAAGCTGGACATCCGCACCGAACCTTACATTCGCGCCATCGGCCTGGCCCAGCGGGGCGAAGTGGACGCCTGTGTCGGCGGCTATCGCGATGAAGTCAGCGACCTGCTGTATCCGCGTTGGAATTACGACACCGATCACATCTACGCCCTGGGGCTGGCCAGTAACCCGGCGCCGACCCCGGAGACCCTGGGCAACTATCGACTGGCCTGGGTTCGCGGCTATGATTTCCAGAATTACCTGCCCAACATAAACCGCTATAACGAAGTCGTTCGGCGCACTGGCATTCTGTCGATGCTGACCCACGACCGCGCCGATTTCTACATCGACGCGCTGACCGAGGTGGATTACATCGTCCGCCAGGCCAAGGATCCGTCCCAGTTCCGACGCACGCACATCGCGGAATTGCCGCTGTACCTGTGCTTTGCCGATACACCCAAGGCGCGGGAGTTGATGGCTCTGTTCGACCGGCGAATGGAGGTGCTGGTCAAAAACGGCCGGCTGAAACCGATCTTCGAACGCTGGAAACAACCCTATCCCTTCGATTCGAACTGAACAAAGATCCTGCGCAGGTGATGATTCCTGTGTTCGCTCCCGCAGGGCTAGAACGGGGCGGGGATCAAACTTTTAGATCGTTATGCTCCATAATTCAGCCTAAGCGTCTGTAGGAACGTGCTGTTACAATGCCGCGTCTGCGAATCTCCAGTACCTATTGATCAGGAGCACACCGGTGCCTGTCGTTTTTGTCGCCGCTTCCAAGCTGCCAACGCCTTTTGCGCAATTCACCATGCACGGCTTTCTCGATGAAGAGAACGGGCGTGAGCACGTCGTGCTGAGCCTCGGTGAGTTCGACGACGGTGCCCCGGTACTCGGCCGCTTGCACTCCGAATGCCTGACGGGCGATGCCTTGTTCAGCCAGCGCTGTGACTGCGGCTCGCAACTCGAGGCCGCGTTGCAGGCCATCGCCCGGGAAGGCCGTGGCGTGTTGCTGTACTTGCGTCAGGAAGGCCGTGGCATTGGCCTGCTGAACAAGATCCGCGCCTATGAATTGCAGGACGGCGGTGCCGACACCGTTGAAGCCAACGAGCGTCTGGGCTTCGCCGCGGACCAGCGCGACTACGCCATGTGCCTGCCAATGCTCGAGCATCTGGGTGTGAAATCCCTGCGTCTGATGACCAACAACCCACGCAAGGTCAAAGCGTTGACCGACATGGGCATTGTGGTTGCCGAGCGCGTTCCGCTGCACACCGGCCACAATCCGCACAACAAACTTTACCTGGCCACCAAGGCCAGCAAGCTTGACCACATGATGGGCAACGAGCACCAGGGCGAGGTAGACCGGGCGTGACCCGCGGTCAGGTGCGGCGGCGACTGGCCGTCAGCTGGTGGCAATACCTGGCGCTGGCCTTGGTGCCGCTGTTCGTGATCAACGGCGTATTCGGCCAGGGCGAGGCGCTTTTGCCAGTGTTGGCGATGCCGTTGTTCATCGCCGGTGTGGCGTCGATGTTTGTCAGCCTGAAGTTTTTTGGCGGCTACAAACACGCGCTGATCGCCACCCAGAAAGCCCTCGATACCCCTGAAGAGCCTGCCGCCTGGATTACCCTCGCCGCTAAGCGCCGTTCAGCGTTTCTCGCGGCCGGCCTGCCTGCCTGGATTGGCGCTCTGGCGGTGTTCGTCGGGCTCGAAGCGGTGCCGTTGGTGCTGTTGGCGCTGTCGACAACGGTGCTGTTCTATCTCTACCGTATTCCGCGTCAACTCGGCTGATGCGCCGCATCGGGCTGGCGGTTCTGCTGCTGGCCGTCAGCGGCATGGCCTCTGCTATCGAACGCGTCGTCAGTCTCGCGCCGTCTTTGTCTGAAATCGTTGTTGAACTGGGTTCAGCCGATCTTCTGGTCGGTGTGCTCGATGCCGGCGATCGTCCTGCTGAACTCAAGGACCTTCCTTCCGTTGGCCGCTACGGCCAATTGGACATGGAACGGCTGCTCAGCCTGAAACCCGATTTGCTGCTGCTCTGGCCCGGCAGCGTCGGCCCGGCCCAGCGTGAACAACTCAAGCGCTTGAACATCCCGACCTACGTCGCCGATCCGCACAACCTTGAACAACTGACCGCGCAAATCGAGGCGATCGCCCTGCAGCTCGGCCGTCCCGAGCGTGGCGTTTCATTGGCCAGCGATCTGCGTCAGCGCCTCGATGCACTGCGTCAGCGCTATCGACGGGACGAACCGTTACGAGTGTTTTATCAGGTCTGGGATCGTCCGCTGTACACCGTCGGCGGCGGGCAGATCATCAGTGATGCGCTGGAAGTGTGCGGTGCGCGCAATGTGTTTGCCGACCTGACATTGCCCGCGCCGCAGGTCAGTGTGGAGGCGGTGTTGCAGCGTAATCCCGAGGTGATCCTGGCCAGCGATCAGGCGCAACTGGAGGCGTGGAAGGCCTGGCCGCAGGTGGCGGCGGTGGCGCAGGATCAATTGCGGTTGGTGCTGGACAAGGGCCTGGAACGGCCGAGTGGGCAGATGATCGAAGCGACTGCGAAGCTTTGCCACATCATCGAGCCGGACCGCTGACCTGTGGCAAGGGAGCTTGCTCCCGCCGGGCTGCGAAGCGGCCCCAAATCCGTCAGTGCGTTACTTCAGGTGGGATCGCGTCAGCCTGTTTTGCGACTGCTGCGCAGTCGAGCGGGAGCAAGCTCCCTCGCCACAGGTGATCGGGTTGCTCTTAGAGCTCCGGTGTCCACGTCACCCCAAACATCCACGCCCGTCCTTCCTCACGATAGCCAAACTGGCTGCCGTCATGGCTGTACAGCGCCCGGCTGTACCCCTTGTCCAGCAGGTTATCGACCTTCAGCTCAAGCTTGATCTCACGATTCAGCGCCCAACTGCTGCGCAGTCCCAGCAGTGCATACCCGCCTAACGGCTGCTGATTTTTCTCATCGTCATAACTGCTGCTCACCGCTTGCCAACTGGCGCCGAGGCTCAGTCGATCAAACTGTCGGTCCAGATCCAGGCTCAACGTCCGCCGTGCGCGACGCGCCAGGGTGTGGCCACTGTCGCGATCCCGCGGGTCGATGATCGCCACGCCAAGAGCGCTCTGCCAGCCAAACAGTTCCTGCTTCAACGCCGCTTCAAATCCGTTGATCCGCGCGGAGGCGACGTTCTGCGGGCGGTCGTTGCTGCCGAAGATGATCGCGTCCTTGAGGTCGGTGCGATACAGCGAGGCTTCGAGGCGGCTGAAATCGGTCAGCTGACTGCGCCATTGCAGCTCATAGCTTTTCGAGGTTTCAGGCTTCAGGTCCGGATTGCTGAAGTCCGGGTAATACAAGTCATTGAACGTCGGTGCGCGAAAGCCTTCGCTGTAGGTCAGCAGCACGTCGTTGTCCGGGTTCAGCGGCAAGGTGAACGTGCCGCTCCAGCTGTTCTGACTGCCGAACTGCTGGTTCTGGTCGTGGCGCAGGCCCAGTTCCGTGGAGAAGCTGTCCGCCTGATAACGATGCTGGATAAACGCCGCGCGGTTCCAGCGGCTGTCCTCGTCGAAGGCGGTGCTGCTGTTGATGCGGTCTTCGTACCAGTCGCCGCCAAGGATCAGGCTGTTGCGCTCGTTCAGCGTCAGGTCGTTCTGCCAGTTCACTGAGTCGCGATACGTGTTGAACACGCTGCGTTCGTCGCTGAGCTTGTCGAAGGACTTCTCGCGATTCTCGCTGTGGCCGAATTCGACGCGGGTTTTCCACAGGTCGTTGATGCGCGCGTCGACGTAACTGCTGACGCCGCTCACGGTGAAATCACTGTAAGTCTGCTGTTGGTAGGACGCTTCTGTCATTTCGTCATAGCGCCCGAATGGACTATCGATCTCGCTTTTGCCACGGTTATCCAGCACGTTGGCGCCGATTTCGACGTCATCGGTGAGGGCGTGACTCAGGCTCAGGCTCAACGACTTGTTGCGATACTCATCGTGATCGCCATCGCTCGGGTACGACTCATGGGTGCGATTGATCCCGGCGGTTTCATCAAGGCTGGCGCCCAGGTTGAAGCGGGTTTTCTCATCTCCACCGGATAATCCGAGGCTGCGCTCCCACGTCTGGTTGCTGCCAAAACCCATATGCAGACGCGGTTGCAGACCTTGTTCGGCGCCACGGCGGGTGAAAATCTGGATGACCCCGCCAATCGCATCGCTGCCGTAAATCACCGAACGGGAGCCGCGCAGCACTTCCACGCGCTCGATCTGTTCGATGTTGAGGTGTTGCAGGTTGCTGTCGCCGGACGTCGAGTTGCCGATGCGTTGACCATCCACCAGCACCAGGCTCTGCGCCGACTTTGTCCCCCGAATGTAAATCCCCGGCAGGCTGCCGCGCCCGCCGGTTTGGCCGACCTGCACGCCCGGCACCCGACGCAGCAAGTCGGTGACGCTGCCCGGTTGCAGGCGGTCGATGTCTTCGCGGGTGAACACGGTGTTGGCGGCGCTGCTGTCGTTGCGGGCTTCGACCTGGCGGTTGGCGCTGATCAGCACGTCGGGCAGCTTCAGGGCCTGGTCGCGTTCGAAGGTGTCGGCCAGCAGGTGTCCGGACGGTAGAAGCGTCAGCGTCAGGGCGAGGGGGGAGAGTTTCATGGGCAGTCCGTTGACGCTTTAAAGCGAATACAAGTTTTGAAGGGCACAGAAAACCAATGTGGGAGCGAGCCTGCTCGCGATTGCGGTCTGTCAGTCAACATCTACATTGACTGACAGACCGCAATCGCGAGCAGGCCCGCTCCCACAGGGTATTGCATTTATTCAGCGGATCAGATGTTCAGCAGTTCCAGGCGTTCACGCACTGACGCTTCAATGCCGGCTTCATCCAACCCGCACTCGGCCAGCATTTGCGCCGGCTTGGCGTGCTCGACATAGCTGTCCGGCAAGCCCAGGTGCAGCATCGACTTGAGGATGTTTTCCCGGGCGAGGAATTCGCTCACCGCACCACCGGCACCGCCCATGATCGCGTTTTCTTCGATGGTCACCAGCAACTCATGGCTGCCGGCAATCTCGCGAACCAGCGCTTCATCCAGCGGTTTGACGAAACGCATGTCGACCACGGTGGCATCCAGCGTCTCGGCGACTTTCAGCGCTTCGGCCAGTTGTACGCCAAACACCAGCAGGGCAACTTTGCTGCCCTGGCGGCGAACCACGCCTTTGCCGATTTCGATCGGTTGCAGGTCTTTTTCGATGGTTGCGTTCGGGCCGTTGCCGCGCGGGTAACGCACCGCCGCCGGGCCGTTGTACAGGTGGCCGGTGGTGAGCATTTTGCGCAGTTCGTTTTCATCGCTCGGGGTCATCACCAGCATGCCGGGGATGCAGCGCAGGAACGACAGATCGAAACTGCCCGCGTGCGTCGGGCCGTCTTCGCCCACCAGGCCTGCGCGGTCGATGGCGAACAGCACGTCGAGGTTTTGCACCGCGACGTCGTGGATCAGTTGATCGTAGCCGCGTTGCAGGAAGGTCGAGTAAATCGCCACCACCGGTTTCGCACCTTCGCAGGCCATGCCGGCCGCGAAGGTCACGGCGTGTTGCTCGGCGATGGCTACGTCGAAATAGCGCAGCGGAAAACGCTCGCTGAACGCCACCAGATCGGAGCCTTCCTTCATCGCCGGTGTAATACCGACCAGGCGTGGATCAGAAGCCGCCATGTCGCACAGCCATTCACCGAACACACCGGAATACTTCGGCCCGCCCGCCTTTTTCGGCGCAGCGGCCGGTGCGTCGACCGGTTCGAGCTTGGTGATCGCGTGGTAACCGATCGGGTCGACTTCCGCCGGGGCGAAGCCTTTGCCTTTCTTGGTGACGACGTGCAGGAATTGCGGGCCTTTCAGATCGCGCATGTTGCGCAGGGTGGCGATCAGGGTTGGCAGGTCGTGGCCATCGATCGGGCCGATGTAGTTCCAGCCCAACTCTTCGAACAGCGTGCCGGGGACCAGCATGCCTTTGGCGTATTCTTCGGTGCGGCGGGCGATTTCCCAGGCGCCGGGCAGGCGCGACAGGACCTTTTTGCTGCCTTCGCGCATGCTCGCGTAGGTGCGGCTGGAAAGGATTTTCGCCAGGTAATTCGACAAGCCACCGACGTTGCGCGAGATCGACATGTCGTTGTCGTTGAGGATCACCAGCATGTTGGCGTTCACTTCCGGCGCGTGGTTCAGCGCTTCGAACGCCATGCCGGCGGTCAACGCGCCGTCGCCGATCACCGCAATGGCCTTGCGATCACTGTTCTGCAGGCGGGCGGCAATGGCCATGCCCAGCGCTGCGCTGATCGAGGTGCTGGAGTGGCCGACGCCAAAGGTGTCGTACTCGCTCTCGGAACGACGCGGGAAGGCTGCAACGCCGTCCTTCTGGCGCAGGGTGGCCATGCGCTCGCGACGGCCGGTGAGGATTTTGTGCGGATAAGCCTGATGACCCACGTCCCACACCAGCCGGTCGTCCGGGGTGTCGAAGACGTAATGCAACGCGATGGTCAGCTCGATGACGCCCAGGCCTGCACCGAAATGCCCGCCGGTCTGACCGACCGTGTAGAGCAATTCCAGGCGCAACTCATCGGCCAGGGTTTCCAGCTCGGCTTCGCCTAACCGGCGCAGGCCGTCCGGCGTGTTGGCACGGTCGAGCAGGGGCGTGGTCGGGCGCTTGCGGGGAATCTCATGAAACGTCGTGGGCATCAGGCGAATCGTTATAGGTATAGAAGAGGCGGCAGTTTACCTGATGCATCGGCCCCTGCCCACGCGTTGGTCTTTTTTGGCGGATACGCCGTCAGCTGCGGCGGTCGACGATATAACGGGCCAGGTCGCGCAACGGCTCGGCGGCCGCGTCAAACGGTCGCAGCGCGTGCAGGGCCTGGTCGCGCAGTTCCAGGGCGTAGGCCTTGGCCGCATCGAGGCCGAGCAGGGCCGGGTAGGTCGGCTTGTCGCGAGCGATGTCGGCGCCCTGGCGTTTGCCAAGGGTCTCGGTGTCACTTTCGACGTCAAGAATGTCGTCCTGCACTTGAAATGCCAGGCCGATGGCCTGTGCATACGCCTTCAAGGACTTCAGTTCGTCCTTCTCGGCACGGCCGCTGGCCAGGGCGCCGAGTTTGACGCTGACCTCGATCAGCGCGCCGGTCTTGTGCCGGTGCATGGTTTCCAAGGCTTTTTGATCGAGCTTCAAGCCCACCGAGCCGAGGTCGATGGCTTGGCCGCCGACCATGCCCGCCGGGCCTGCCGCCAACGCCAGAGCGCTGACCATTTGCAGGCGAATCTCTGCCTCCGATGAGCTCAGGCGCGGGTCGAGCAGGGCGCTGAACGCCAGGCTCTGCAAACCGTCGCCGGCGAGAATCGCGCAGGCTTCATCGAATTTTTTGTGGGTGGTTGGCTGGCCGCGCCGCAGATCGTCGTCGTCCATCGCCGGCAGATCGTCGTGAACCAGGGAGTAAGCGTGAATCAGCTCCACCGCGCAGGCCGCGCCGTTGGCTTGCTCAGCCTTGCCGCCCAACGCTTCGCACGCGGCGTAGGCCAGCAATGGACGAACGCGTTTACCGCCGTTCATCACGCTGTAGCGCATGGCTTCGTACAGCCGCGCGAGTTCCGGGCTTGGCGCGTTGAACAAGGTTTCCAGTGCCGCATTGACGCGGGCCTGGCTGGTCGCCGAATACGCTGCAATCATTCTGGTTGATCCGCGTCGAAGGGTTCCTCGGCCAGCTCGCCATCACGTTCGAGCAGCACTTGAACCTTTTGCTCGGCCTGGGCCAGCGCTGCCTGGCAATCGCGGGTCAGACCGATGCCCTGCTCGAAAGCGGTCAGCGAGTCTTCCAGCGACAGTTCGCCGTTCTCCAGTCGCTCCACCAGCGTTTGCAGGTCGGCGAGGGATTGTTCGAAATCCAGTGCAGCTTTTTTACGGGCCATGGCGGCGATTTCCGGTTGACGTTAAACCGGCGCGACACTAGCAGACATGGGGGTTATGGGCAAATGAGCGGCCGTTGTCAGCTGGGGATTTGGTTGAACACCATCAATCCCCCGCTGCCTGATACACCGTCATCGCAGGCAAGCCAGCTCCCACAGGGTTTCGGATACATCCGCGAGAACAGAATTGTTCGGCTCATTTTGTGAGCCGAATAAGGCTGCTATTCGGCTCACGCCTGACAACATCGTGATAACCCCCGCAATTCGAGATGTATCCGATTGTTAAAAATCCTCCAAATGGCTAACCTTCGCGGCTTCTACGACCCAATAGTCACGGGTCTTTCTGACGAAACGCAGTTTTTGGATCTGTAACGCGCCGAGGATCAGGCGCAAGGTTTCGTTATGCATGGCAGGAGGCGTCACATGCGTTCATTTTTTCTATGCCTGATGGGGTGGCTCTGCGCGACGGCTGCCTGCGCCGAGCCGACGGCCGAGCTGTCGGAGCCGGTGGGCGGCTGGCGCTACAACGGCCTGCTCGATCGCAGCGAAAACCCACAAGTGGCCTATCCCACGCCGCCCATCGACCGGGGCGGGCAGCGCAATCGCACGATGATCCAGGGCCAGCTCAAGGCCATTGGCACGCAACGCGGGCCGCACACGCTGGCGGTCAACGGCAATCCATTGAACCTCTACACCGACGACCAAGGACGTTTCGCCCGGCCGTACGCGTTTGGCGCCGGTTCCAATAGCGTCGAAGTGCGCAGTGCCGAAGGCAAATCCCTCAAGCGCGTTCAGTTCTACGAAGCCAATAACCTGCGCACCCCGGCGCGGATTCGCGTGGTGCTGGGTTGGGACGATCCGAAGGCTGAACTCGACCTGCACATTATTACCCCCGACGGCCAGCATGCGTTCTGGGCTCGCCCGGCGATGAGCAACGGCGGTGGCCTGGACCCGGACGGCGTCGATGGCCCCGGCCCGGAAATGTTCACCATGACCGCGCCGCTGCATGGCACCTATCTGGTTTACGTGAACTATTGGGGCAACTTCGGCAGCGGCGGCTATAACTTCGATGAGACCAGCAACCAGAACGAGGTGATCACCTCGCAGATCAATCTGGTGCTCAACGAAAACACCGTCGACGAAAAACGCGAGACCTTCATCGTGCCCCTGCGCGCGATCGGTGACCTGCTGCTGGTCAAGACTTTCAACTATTAAGCATCCCGCACCACGGATGAATTGCTGAGCTTTGGGAACATGAGCGTGAACATGAGCGATAACACTGTTTCTCCTGCCGAACCCGCAGCCAAATCCTCCCGGCGTTGGCCTGTGCTGCTGGGCGGGCTGATCCTTGTGGCAGGCGTGGCGGCCGGACTTGGCTGGTTCATGCACAAACCCAAGGCGCTGCCCGCCGAGTTGGCCAGCGATAAACTGGGCATGAGCCGGCCGGACGGTCTGCTCGAAACCCACTCCTTGAGCCAGTTGCCCAAAGACTTGCTGGCGGTGCCGTTCCTCAAGGAAACCCTCACCGAAGATTTCGTCTTCTATTACGAAGCCCATGCCGATCGCCTTGGCTTGATCGGCAGTCTGCGCCGGATCATCTACGAACATGACCTGAAATTGCAGGACAGCCTGATCGAACAGCTTTTCGATCAACCGGCGGACGTAGCGTTGTGGCGCGGGGCGGATGGCCGCCTGAAAGACTTTTTGTTGGTGATGGATCGTGGTGGTCTGGCCAAAGTGCTGGAGCCGCTGGCGAAAGTGGCGCTGGATGATTCGCAGCTGACCCAGCTCAGTGAGATGAAGGTCGGCGGTGATGTGGTGCCGCTTTATCAGCTCACCTACAACCACAGCAAAGCGCTGCTGTTCGCCTCCCATGGCGACAAACTGGTGGTGCTGTCCAACCCGGCCAAACTCTACGAGACCGGCCACGGTCCGGTCGATGAACCCGGCATGGTCTCGACTGAATCGCTGGAAGCACTGCTTGGCGGGCAGAAACTGTTCCCCGAAGCCTTCGGCCTGCCACCTCGCGCCCCTGAAGTGAAACAACGCCTCTCGGTCAATTCCAGCGTCCTGGCCATGGGTTACCAGCGTTTCATCCCGAACTTCGCCGGCCTGCGTTTCGATATGGACGACAAAGGCTGGCACAGCTTCCTCGCCATGGACGAACTGGAAAACCAGCCGGACTTCGATTTCAAACCGATCTGGCAAGCCATGCCGATGGGGGCCAGCGCTTGTGTGGCGCTACCGCTCGCCGCCGAACAACAGAAACCGTTGCTGGTGAAACTCGGCGCCGAAGAAACCGTGGCCCAGGCCCTGACCGAACACATGGCCGGTGCTGCCGGCCTGTGCTGGTATGCCGATTCGCGGCTGTACACGCCGCTGCTGGTGGCCAGCCTGAACGATGATGACAGCGCCAAACTCGATGGCGACCTGGGCAGCCTTTTCGGTTCGATGGTCGGCGCCTACGAAGGCAACGTCGAAGAACACGCGTTCCCGGTGGTGGAAAAACTGGAAGGTGAACACCACCAGTGGCAGCGTCAGGTCAGCTCCAACTTCGGCCCTTACAAAGCCAAGGATGCCGAGAACCCGGACGCGATCACCGGCAAGGCCTTCATGAAAGTCAGCCTGGCGCGCCACGGTTCGACACTGCTGTTTTCCCTCGATGACAAGCTGGTGGACAAAGCCCTCGGCACCCTCGACAAACGTTTCCCGCCGATGGCCGACGTGGTGCCGAAAGACCTGCTGATGCCGGT
Organism: Pseudomonas sp. IT-P171; assembly: GCF_949767765.1. Taxonomy (NCBI): domain Bacteria; kingdom Pseudomonadati; phylum Pseudomonadota; class Gammaproteobacteria; order Pseudomonadales; family Pseudomonadaceae; genus Pseudomonas; species Pseudomonas sp. IT-P171. The sequence goes on along the minus strand of NZ_CATKQN010000001.1, from coordinate 198,762 downwards.
CTACTTCGGCCCGGATTCCATGGCGCAACTGATGCAACAGGAAACCCTCGACAGCCTGCCGCAGGACATGGAGCCGGTGTTCTATAACGCCGCACAAACTTACCTGATCCCGAAACTGCGCAAGCTCGGCGGCTACGGAAAATACGCGCTGACGTTGCCGGAAGGCAGCGAGCCCGACGGCCACTGGCAATGGCTGCCACTGGAATGGAAAGCCCTGTGACCGCACTTATCCGAGGCCTCGGCCTGCTGGCGATGTTGCTCGGCAGTCGCGCATTTGCCAGTGACGCCGCGCCGCTCGACCCGCAGCAATCCCAGGTGTTTCGCGCCTGGTTCGTGCGCATCGCCCAGGAGCAGCTGACCCAAGGCCCGAGCCCGCGCTGGTATCAGCAGGACTGCGCAGGGCTGGTGCGTTTTGCCGCCAACGAAGCGCTGAAAGTCCATGACGACAAATGGCTGCGCAGCAATGGCCTGTCCAACCGCTACCTGCCGCCGGAGCTGCAACTGAGCGACGCCCAACGCGGCCTCGCCCAGCAATGGCAGCAGGGCGGCGGCAAGGTCGGGCCTTACGTCAACGCGATCAAACTGATTCAGTTCAACAGCCATCTGGTTGGCCGCGACGTGGCGCAAGCGCGACCCGGCGACCTGATGTTTTTCGATCAGGGCGACGACCAGCACCTGATGATCTGGATGGGCCGCTACATCGCCTATCACACCGGCACCACCACCCCCACTGACAACGGCATGCGATCCGCGAGCCTGCAGCAACTCATGACATGGAAGGACACCCGATGGATACCCGACGCAGCCAACCCCAACTTCATCGGCGTCTATCGACTGAACTTTCTCTCCCAATGACCGGTGCCCGCATGCTGCGCTTTCTGTCTCTATTGTTGGTGTTGGTCCTGCCTGTTTCGGCAGTGAACGCCGAAGACACCGTCGAGCCGAGCGGCTACACGCCGGTGGCCGGTGAAAGTTTTTTCCTGCTGGCGGACAGCAGTTTTGCCAGTGACGAGCAGGCGATGGTGCGCCTCGAAGCGCCGGGCCGTGACTATCGCCGCTTTCGCATGGAGCCCTACGGCGGCGCGGACATTCGGGTGTATCGCATCGACAAGCCGCTGGATTTCCTCAAGCGCCAGAAGAACCTGCATCGCGTGGTCAGCGACGGCCAATTCAAGGGTGAAGGTCTGTCGAACACCCTCGCGTACCTGTGGGACAACTGGTACCGCAAATCCCGTCGCGTGATGCAGCGGGCGTTTTCCTACGAGTCGCGCAAACAAGTCACCGAGGAAGTGCCTGAACTGAAGATGGGCACCGCGATTGCTGCGCCAACGCCTTACGACGCCCAGCCGCAATTCGCACTGATTCCAGGCCTGCCGGTGGTCAGCCAGTTCCGTTATCCGCTGTGGCAAGCCAAACCGATCCAGCCACCAGAAGGCGTGAATCTGGCCGGTTCGTCCAGCGAGTTCGTCACTGTCGCGCCAGGCAACGTGTACATCCCGTTGGGCAACCTGAAACCGGGGCTGTATCTGGTGGAAGCGCTGATCGGCAAGTACCGCGCGACCACCATGGTCTTCGTCTCCAACACCGTGGCCGTGAGCAAGATTGCCGGTGATGAACTGCTGGTCTGGGCGGCGCGCAAACACGAAGGCAGTTCGGTGCCTAAGGTGAATGTGCTGTGGACCGATGGCCTCGGCGTAATGAGCAGTGGCGCCACCGATGCCGATGGTTTGCTGCGTCTGAAACACGTCAGTCCGGAGCGTTCGTTCGTGATCGGCGAGGACGAAGAGGGCGGGGTGTTTGTCTCCGAGAACTTCTATTACGACAGCGAAATCTACGACACCAAACTCTATGCCTTCACCGACCGGCCGCTGTATCGGCCGGGGGATTGGGTGTCGCTGAAAATCGTCGGTCGCGAGTTCAAGAACGCCCGGGATTCCGTGGCACCGACCGCTGCCGACGTCAACGTGACGGTACTCGATGCCACGGGCACCGCGCTGCAATCGCTGGCGCTGAAGCTCGATTCCAAGGCTGGCACTCAAGGTCGTTTCCAGTTGCCGGACAATGCCGTGGCGGGCGGTTATGAACTGCGTTTCAGCTACAAGGATCAGGCCTACAGCAGCGCTTTCCGGGTTGCCGAATACATCAAGCCGCACTTCGAAATCTCGTTGAACCTGGCCAAGCAGGATTACCGCACCGGCGAGCCGGTCAAAGGCAGCCTGGTGCTGCTGTACCCGGACGGCAAGCCCGTCGCGAATGCCAAACTGACCCTGAGCCTGCGCGCCCAGCAACTGTCGATGGTCGATAACGAGCTGCAATACCTCGGGCAATTCCCGGTGGAACTGACCAGTACCGAATTGACCACCGACGCCAAAGGCAACGCGACCCTCGACCTGCCCGCCGCCGAGAAACCGAGCCGCTACATGCTCACCGTTTTCGCCAGCGATGGTGCGGCGTATCGGGTCAGGACCACCAAGGAAATCCTCATCGACCGGGGGGCCGCGAGTTTCAGTCTGCGGGCGCCGCAGCGCTTCAGTGCGGTGGGTGACAAGGTTGTTTTCAGCTACGCCAACGAAGGTGGCAGCGAGCAGAGCAAAGCGGTCACGCCGAGCGGCTACAGCTGGGTGCGTCTGGAAGATCAGAGCACCGGTGAAGGCAAACTTGCCGCATCCGATAAGGGCTTCACGCTGGCGTTCGAGCGTCCTGGCACTTACAACCTGACCTTGAAGGATGACCACGGTCGCGTGGTCGGCGCCACAGGCCATTCAGTCACCGGCGATGGCGTCAAAGCCGTGCCCGGCACCGTGGAAATCGTCCTCGACAAACCCGAGTACAAGGCAGGCGACGAAGCCCTTGCGCTGATCACTTTTCCGGAGCCCGTCAGCGATGCACTGCTGTCGCTGGAGCGCGACAAAGTCGAGGCGACTGCGCTGCTGTCCAAGGGCGGTGACTGGCTGAAGATGGAAAAACTCAGCGACACCCAATACCGAGCACGCATCCCGGTGAAGGACAATTTCGCGCCGAACCTGACGTTCTCGGTTCTGTACACCAAGGGCGGTCAATACAGCTTCCAGAACGCCGGCATCAAGGTGATTGCGCCGCAGATCGACGTGGCTATCACCACCGACAAAGAAGCGTATCAACCGGGCGATACCGTGTCCGTCGACCTCACCACCCAATTCGCCGGCAAGCCGATTCCGGCGCACCTGACGGTCAGCGTGGTCGACGAAATGGTCTACGCGCTGCAACCGGAAGTCGCGCCGACCATCGACCAGTTCTTCTACCATCCACGCCGCAACAACGTGCGCACCAGCGCCAGTCTGTCGTTCATCAGTTACGACGTCGCGTTGCCGGGCAGCCCAGGCGCGCCGGGCAAAGCCAATCGCAGCGAGCGAGGCGTGAAAGTGCTGGAGCGGCCACGTCGTGAAGACGTCGACACCGCCGCATGGCAGCCGGAATTGATCACCGACGCCAACGGCAAAACCCGCTTCACCTTCAAGATGCCGGACTCGCTGACCCGCTGGCGCATCACCGCGCGAGCCATCGCCGATGACGGTCAGGTCGGGCAGAAAAAGCAATTCGTGCGCTCGGAAAAACCGCTGTACCTGAAGTGGAGCGGCCCGAGCAAATTCCGTACGGGCGACAAGCCGGATCTCGGTGTGTTCGCCTTCAGCCAGGCGGACAAACCGGTCAAGGCTGAGCTGGTGATTCATTTCGCCGGTGCCGAACAGCGGGTGCCGGTGACGCTGAACAACGGCATCAACTACATCGCGTTGCCAGCGTTCGACTTGGCCACGGGCGAGTGGACCGCCGAGCTGGTGCTGGACGGCAAAACCGCTGACGCGCTGGCCGTGCGCCTGACCGCGACCGGCGAAGGCTGGCAGGTCACACAAAGCCAAAGCCTGGACGTGGCCAGCGGCGACACGCCGCTGACCTTGCCGGTGGACGCAACGGACATTCGCCTGCGGCTGGATGACAGCCCGCAAGCGCTGTTCCGCTCGGCGCTCGATGATTTGCTGAGCTATCCGTACGGCGGCGTCGAGCAGACGGCCAGTCGTTTGCTGCCGTTGAGCATCGCGTACCCGACCTTGTCGTCGAACCCGCAGATCCGCGATCGCTTGCGGTTGATCATGCAAAACAGCCGTCTGCGCCTGGTGCAAATGGCCGGGCCTTCGGCGAGCTTCACCTGGTGGGGCATGGACGGCGAGCCGGATGCGTTTCTCACGGCTTACGCGTATTACGCCGACTGGCACGCCAGCAAAGCCTTGGAACTGAGCCTGCCGCCGGAGCATTGGCAGCGGGTGCTGGAGGTGTATTCGAAGCAGGCCAAGAACACGCCGTTGTTGCAGCGGGCGCTGATTCTTTCGTTCGCCAAACAGATGCAATTGCCGGTGAACACCTTGCTCAGCGGTTTGATGGATGATCTGGCGAAAGCGGGCGAGGGTAATGCGGCGAACCTGATGGACGATGGCGAAGACAGCATCGTCATGAGCGATCCGGATTCGGCGCTCGGGTTGGCGGCGGCGCGTGCGTTGACGGCATCGTTGGCTCGTCAGTCCAAGGTGACATTGCCCGATGCTTTCAATCGTCAATTGGCCGATGCGCAACAGCGTCTGGCGGTCAGTTCCCAGCCGTTTGCCGAAGCGTTGAACCTGTCGTTGCAAGCCTTCGATCAGGCTCACGCGCAAGCCTTGTTGCAACGTCTGTTGCCGCAGCAATCGACCCTGGAGCGCGCGTTGGCGCTGACCTGGTTGCAACGCAGCATCGAGCAGGCTTCGCCCACCATCGCACTGGCACCGGGTGACGGCTGGAAGAAAAACTACGGTGATACCGGTGAGATGTATTGGACGTGGCAGGGCGCTGCGCCCGTACCGGCAGTGTTGTCGCTGACCGGGACGCAAGAGCGCCCGTTGCGGGCAGCGTTGAGTTTCCAGACTAAACAACCGCCGGTTGATCCGATGGCCGTGACCATCACCCGTCGGCTGTCGCGTCTGGTGCCGGGTGACGCGGCCTTCACCTTCAAACTCGAAGCGGTTGGCAGCAAGCCGTTGTCCAGCGACAGCCTGTATCTGGACGAAGTGATCATCACCAGCAAAGCCGCCAAGCCGCTGCGTTACGGGATGATCGAAGTGCCTCTGCCGCCGGGCGCGGATGTCGAGCGCACCACGTGGGGCATCAAATTGATGGGCAAGGCCGGTACTGAACCGACTGCGCTGGAGAAGGCGCGCTTCGAACCGGGTCAGATGGCTTACGCGATTCCGGTGGACGCCTTGAGTGGTGAATTGCGGCTGCGTCATCTGGTGCGCTTCTCGCAGAAAGGCCAGTTCAACCTGCCGCCAGTGCGTTTCACTCAGGTCTACGCGCCACAGCATCAGGCTCTGGAACAGAAACCGGCGCTGGGTCAGGTCACGGTCAACTGACATGACCCGACGTTTGGTCTGGTGGCTGCTGTGTTTGATCCCTGCGCTGGCGGCAGCGCAGGACGAACCGTTGCGACTGGGCTTCAAGGGTGAATTGCTGGCGCTGAGCCCGACTCAGGTGATTTCTCGCGAGCCGTTGCCCGACGCTTTGCAGACGCCGTTGGGCAGTGTGTGGAAGTTGTTTGTCTACGGCTGGCTGGTGGACACCGGTGCTCGAGAGCCGGCGTATGAATGTCGCGGGCAGTCGAAAGAAGAAGTTTATTGTTGCACCGCGGGCGGCAAGATCGAACGTGATCAGGCGCTGGTGAAGTCCTGCGGTTTGTATTTTGAGCCTGCTCGGTTGGGTATTTCCGGCACAGGTTGGCGCACGTATTGGCAGGCACGGAAAGCGCCCGAGTGGCTGCTGGACTTGCCTTCGTTGCAGCCATCCACGCGGGTTTCGGTGGTGGAACTACTGCGAATGTTGGCCGTGATGCCCGCACAGGATCAGGCGCGGCGGGTGTTGCTTGATGTGGTGTTGAATGCCGCTGACGGCAATGTCGTCGGCGAACTCGGTAGCCGGTTGCGGGTGAAAACCTGGAGCTGGTTGGGTGATCACGATCCATCGTCGCGTCAGGGTGGGTTTGCCGGTTGGACCGTGGATGGCACGCCGATCTGGGCCGGTGGGCGCGGGACCAGTCAGATGGTTCTGCGCAATTACGGTCAGGCGTTGGCGTCGGTGTTGCCGGTTGATTGGCCGTTGGATGCGGGGCGCTGCGTTGAAGTCGGCTTGTTTTCTCGTTATCCGATTGGACGCGTTCTGGCGGGGGATAGGGTTGTGTCTTCCGGGCCTTTGCAGGGCGACTATCGCGTTGAATTCGCCAATGGCAATCAACTGGATATTCACAGCGACGGTGAGCTGTTTTTGGTGGGCGACAATCTGGTCGCCCGTCTGGATCGCGAAGAATACGTCGCCCGAGTGCTGCAACGGGAAGCCAAACCTGAACCCGCCGAAGCCGCCAAAGCCCTGGCCGTCGCCATTCGCACCTACCTGCTGCAAAACGCCACCCGCCACGGCGACTGCCTGAGCATCGACGACAGCAGCAGTCGCCAGCGGGTCGCACCACGCCCGGCCACCGCCGAATCACGCCACATCGCCGCGTGGACCAGCGACCTCGTCCTCGCCGGCAGCACCGTCACCTACCACTCCGACCAACCCGGCCCGGACAAACTCTCCTGGCAACAAGCCGTCGAGCAAGCCAACGCCGGCCAACGCTACGACGCCATCCTGCTGCACGCCTACCCGCGCGCCAGCCTCAGCCGCTGGGACAACCCCGTCGCCTCCTGCGACGTACTGCCCGCCGCGCAAGACTGGCTGCAAACCCAACGCCGCGGCTGGCGTGCGCGATTGGACAGCGAGGTCGGCTACAACGAAGTCAGCACGTTCGCCGTCTGTCGCCTCGCCTTCGGCCGCCCCTATGTCGACCGCGAGCGTCAGCGCATCTACGTGCGCGGCGTGCTGTCGCTGCAAGACCGCCTCGACCTGACCCACGAATACCTGCACCTGGCTTTTGAAGCTCATCCCAACGGCCAGGATGAAACCTACATTGAAGGGCTCGCCCGCCACCTCTTGCTGGAATAGGCCATGAAACTCCGTTCTCCACAGGTCTTCCTGTTCCTTTGTTCTGTTTGCATGTTGCCGACGGTTTCCGCGGCTGAAAGCGCCGCCAAACTCGACACCCCCGTCGGCGGCTGGCGCACCGGTGCAGTCGGGGGCGAAGGCGAAAACTTCCGCCAGACTGTCAACTACCCGGCTTCCTCGGTGAACACGCCGGCAGGACAGGCCAACACCGCACGCATCACCGGCCAGATCAAAGCCACACCCAAGTCCACTGAGCCCGGCCGATTGATCGTCAACGGCGTCAGCATGCCGCTGAAGATCGACTCCGCTGGCCGCTTCGATCGACCGTTCTCCTTCCCCAACGGCAGCAACAGCGTCGAAGTCCGCAGCCCCGATGGCCAGCAGCGCCACCGCACGCAATTTCTCAATACCAGTGGCGGCGCCACCCCGGCGAAATTGCGCGTGTTACTGGCCTGGGACAGCGACGGTACGGATCTGGACTTGCACCTCGTCACGCCCGATGGCGCGCACATCTGGTATGGCGACCGGGTTGTGGCGAATGGTGCGGCGCTGGATGTGGACGTGACGACGGGGTATGGCCCGGAAATTTTTGCCATGCCAGCGCCGATCAAGGGGCAGTATTTGGTGTATGTGAACTACTTTGGGGGCGGGTATCGCAGTGATGAGGAAGGGCAAGAGGATGCGGTTCAGCCGCTGACGACGGCGCAGGTTACGGTGATTACGGAGGAGGGAACGCCGGACGAGAAAATGGAGACGTTTCTGGTGCCGATGCGGGCGGTGGGGGAGTTGACGTTGGTTAAGGGGTTTAGTTATCCATAATTGGTCAGCAGGCCGCTGACCGATTCTGCATTACATGCATTGATGCTGCGTGCTTTCTTCCGGACATTAAAAAGCCGGCTTGTGGGCGGCGTTATTTTGAGATTTAGGCCATATTTTATTGGGTTCTATAGGTTGGTGTTTTTTTGTCCCCCCATTTGTCCCCCCATGGACGCTCTGCGTCGCCTAACTACTTTCAGCGGCACCGGTCTATCTTAGACGTTCGAAATCAGTAGCGCTTCTGCGACGACGTTAAGGTCGGTTGATTACTCAATTGGCTATGCGTTCGCCAAGCCATTCCGTCGGAGTTCGTGCTGACCGGAAGGTTCCAAGCAGTGGTTTATTTCCAGAGCATCTGAGTTACTGAAATAGCTACGTTCTTCCCGCTTTGTCTGGGACATTGCTTTCCAAGCCTCTCGTTGGCCTAGGGTGATAGATTTCGGTATTAGTATTATTTATAGAGCCTTGCGTAGCTATGTTCATAACAACAGCTTTGCATCGTCATAGCCCTCAACGGGGGCGGCATCAGGAACCCAGCCACACTCCACATTGCAACCAGTAACAGGATCAGCGCCATACGCTGAGCTCTCACTGGCAGATCAATGCCGTAAATAAATACATAGCCTGCTGAGTTTATGAATTCACTCAGCGGATCACCCACCATGGCACAGCAATCCAAGCGTCACGCCGGCAACAGCAATCTCCACCTGCATCACGAGAACACCTTTAGAGGTCTGCCCGTGATGAGGTTACGCGGCCCCCTCATTACTGAATACCTAGAGCGGCTTTATGAAACCACTCAGTTGGCGCTGAGTGATCACCGCAGAGTGTTCGCACTACGTTTCGACCTACGTTTTCCAGATGACTATCTGCCACCTGCATCAGGGAACGCTGTCATATCCAGGTTTGTCGACTCCTTGATCGCCAGGATTGAATCCGCACGGGAGCGCTCCAGGCGCCTGAATGGCACAGCACATCAGACACGGGTGCGATGGTGTTGGGTCAGGGAGATAGGTCAGGAGGGACGGCCGCACTACCACTTCGTATTGCTGCTCAACAAGGATGCGTACCACACCGTGGGACGCTTCCATTCCGGAAGGGAGAATCTATACAGCCGCCTTCAGTCTGCATGGGCGAGTGCACTGAGAATTTCTTTCGAAGACGCTGATGGACTGGTGCATGTCCCTGCCAATCCTCAGTACCACCTTTCTCATGATGATCATGTAGAGATGGAGGATTACTTCTATCGGGTCAGCTATCTCTGCAAGGCAGCTACCAAGGATTACGGCAGTCGATGCCGGGCGTTTGGTTGCAGCAGAGGCTGAGCCAATACAACGGGGCCTCGCGCTCAGGTATGTGCTGCTTGGCTCATCCCCCTACTCAGAGAATCCAGTATTCAGCACGCACTGACATGCTCCTTCCCTACATCAATCCACGACTTCCTTTGTCTAAATTACACGCTGCAATCGTCATTGGTCGACTGGTGCAAGCTGTCGCCCGCACGGACGGTCCGGCATACCGTGTCAGCTTAGATGTAGTGGGCGATGAGCAAATCAAGTTGACACCGCTCTCCAGTCTATTCCGCTGCGTGCCACAGATTAACGAGGCGTACGCGCAATGCTGCGACGATGAACATCAAGACGTGTTCTGGATGGCTTACCGGGAGATTGGGATTGAAGACAGCCCATTGGGGCTGATCTGCATGAACAGCACGGAGACTGGCTACTTAAGCACTGCTCAAGCGATGAATGCGCTGGTCGATAGAATCCGCATGCTGATCAGCTGTCAGGAAATGGATGAGGCCACAGAACAAGACGAGATGATCGCCGGTTCGACTCAGCGTCGGGCTATGTACAAATAGCCCACGGACTCGTCGCGAGCACGAGGTAACTGCACATTTGTGCCAGTTTGCAATAGCTAGCAATGTCGCAGGGGTGATCACCTTGTAGCCAGTTCAACCATCGTGTCTACTGTGCCACTGGCCGTGCCATCATGGCGCTAGCGCTACTTTGTTCAATATAAAGAGCCCAGGGAATTATGGCCGAGGCGATAAACATCGCGAAGATGGCGGAGAAGCTATCCGATGAGCTCCTTGGTGAATTCGCAGCTTGAGGGGCTGGATAATTATTCTCAGAGTTATGGCCAACACAAACCAGTTGTTTACCCTACCCAGAATGTAGTGTTGGAAGCTTTGGACAAACAGAACAGGGAGTGCTGCACTAATGAAACGGGATCAACATCTGGTAGAGCTGGCCCAAGAAACGTTGGCCACCTTCACGCATATTGTCGAACTGGCTCAGCAGAAACAGAGAGCGGTGCATGGTATCGATGCTGGCGCCTTTGCCAACGCCAACACATTTACTGATACAGGCGCGTCACGAACCCTTGCGACTATCAACCGCGAGAACCAGGACGGTTATGCCTCGCTGATCAGAGAGCCGGCTATCGCGAGATTGCTACTGGAAGATGAGCAGGGCGATCAACAGCTGCTTTACGTGACGCGTAAGTTCCAGGTATCTCTTCAAAACGATGCGCAGCTAGCCAGCTACCACTCCGCTAAGGGCCGGCTGGCTTCTTTGCCGGTGGGCGATGCGCTGGAGGTCAACGGCCATGAGTACACAGTAATAGAGTCCGCGTATTTCAAGCCTAAGCTGGATGAGTTGGGTTGGGATGCGCTGGATACTCGCTTCGATCATGAGGAATTGAGTGCCTGCACCATCGATTCGCTTCGGGCCTTGTTGCGTGCATTGGACGCTGAGGCGGCGGATGACTTTGATGCAATGCTGGAGGCTGGAGCTACAGAGCAGCATATCCATCAAGGGCTGATGCATCGCATCCGTCAATCCATGGCGCTGCGCGATCAGCCGATCCTCGACAAGTTTCAGGACGAGATTTTCCGTCTACCTCTCGACAGCCAATTGATGATCATGGGACCGCCGGGCACTGGTAAAACCACTACGCTGATCAAGCGGCTGAGCCAAAAGCTCGAAATTGAGTTTCTTGACGAACGAGAGAAACGTCTGGCAGTGGATGATGATGCCGGCAAGACTCACGTCCATAGCTGGGTGATGTTCACTCCTACAGAACTGCTGAAACACTACCTCAAGGAAGCGTTCAGTCGAGAGGATGTACCTGCATCGGATGAGCGAATTCTGACCTGGGAAAACCGTCGTCGCGCGCTGGCGCGTAATGTGCTGAATCTGCTGCAAACCGGGGATGGGCGTGGTGCTTTTGTGCTCAAGCAAGATCTTGAGGTGCTCAGCGATGGTGTGCTGATCTCACCCCAGATGTGGTACGAGCAGGTTTCAGCTTTCCATCGTCAGCGACTGTTCAGCCAACTACAGGCCGGTGCCGAGCAATTGAGCAAGCTGGGCGATACCACTGACGGTGCGGTGATACAGAAACTTGTTTCAATCATGGCGCAAGCCAGGCCTGAGGCGCTGGTACCGCTCTATACCGAGCTGGCACCCATAGAACTCGCCATCAGAAACACCCTTGATGGCTTAAAGCAGCAGACCGATCGCAGTGCAAAGGCGTTGATTAAAGCTGAGTACGATAAGGACAAGACGTTTTTCATCCTGTTGGTCGATTTTTTGACGGGGCTTGGCGCTGCTGATGAGCAGGATGAGGACGAAGTCTTTGATGCCGAAGAGGAGGATCTGCAGCCGTCCCCTCCTTCCACGGGTAAAGTCTCCAATCCGGAGGCGCTCAAGGAGTATCAAAAAGCAATTGTGGCCTTGGCGCGTTCACGCTTTCAGAAGAAGCGCCTATCCGCTACCGGGCGAGCGCACACCATTGTCGCTTGGCTGGGGGAGCGTTTGCCTGATGAGGAAACCTTACTGGATATAGGCCAGCGTGCGGCTCTGCAGAATGCCTTGCGGCGCTTCCTGAACGCCCACCGGCGTTATGTAACGGATGTAGCTGCAAGCTACAAAGCCTTTCGCAAGTTGTACCAGACCGACCAGACGTTGTACCGCATAGACGGTATCAATGTAAGGCATCTATCGAGCTTCGAGTTGGATGCGCTGGTGCTGCTCAGTCTGCGCAATGCCCGCGAGCTTCTGGGAAATCGCTCACTCACCCTCAGTCGCCAGGGCAATCTGCCGGAATATTTGGCCACTATTGCTTCCAACTTCTGCAATCAAGTGTTGGTGGATGAGGCCACCGATTTTTCCTCCTTGCAGCTGGCAGCCATGTACAGCCTAACTTCGCTCAATACTCATTCCTTCTTTGCATGCGGTGATTTCAATCAGCGCATCACCGGCATCGGTATCCGTAACAAAGAACAGTTGCAGTGGGCGGCCAACGGTTTGGATATTCGGCGTATCAACACCGTGTATCGCCAAAGTCGTTTGCTCAACGATCTGGCCGGTGAGTTGTTGAATCTAAGCGGCAGTGATCAGGAAGCCACAGCTGAGCTGCCCAATGCCATGGCGCACGAAGATGTTGCGCCGATCCTACTGGAGCATGCCGGTGATCTTGTGGTTGTAAGTGCCTGGTTGGCGGAGGCAGTTGTTGCAATCGAACGGCAGCTCAAGACATTGCCAACAATCGCGGTGCTGGTACACGACGATGAGCAGGTGACAGTGCTGGCCAAGTTGCTCAATCAGGATCTGGAGGATTATGGCATTAAGGTCGATGCCTGTCTGGGGGGGCAGGCCTTGGGCGGGGAGAACAATGTGCGGGTGTTTGCTGTTGAGCATATCAAGGGGTTGGAGTTTGAGGCTGTATTCTTCGTCGATGTTGATACTCTGGCGCAGCGTATGCCGGAGTTGTTCGAAAGGTTTCTGTATGTCGGCTTCACGCGTGCAGCCACTTACCTGGGCCTGACCTGCAGCGGGCAGTTGCCCGCGCCCCTTGATAGTCTCCGCGAGCGTTTCGCGCAAACCTGGACCTGATTTGTAAGGTACTACTGATATCCCGCAATAACGATAGGGTAAATACACAGCCCATTCTGGCGGCCAGAGTTCGTTGGGCTGGGCTGAGCGGGCGTTGGGGAAACTGCCATTCCTCCCCCCGCCGGAATTCGGCCGCACTAGGGCATGATGACCCTAAGTGTGAGCGACGGAACAATCCAGACATAGAGCTGCATAAAGCTGGAAATATTCGGTGCGTGGTTTCGATTTTTTAATCTGGTTCCTGCAGGCTGCGGGAAGTGACGAGTGAGTTATTCAGGATGAGCAAGAAAATCAGTGGCGCCGAGTACCAGCTTGCGAAGATCTTTAGTTCCGAGTTCGACTATGTGATTCCCCCGTATCAGCGACCTTATGCTTGGACACGAGACCAGGCGGGTGAACTGTTCGACGATCTATACGACTTCTTCGAGAAGGAGGCGGAGGACAGTTATTTCCTGGGTTCCATTGTATTGATCAAGGACGAGGGGAAGCCTCTGGCTGAGGTAATCGACGGCCAGCAGCGTTTGACCACTTTGACTATCCTGCTGGCAACGATTACATCGTTGCTGACCGGAGAAAATCACTCGGCTTTCTATAGCTTCATCCGCGAGCCTGGAAACGTGGCTCTGAAGCTGAATTCCAAGCCGCGCCTGGCGCTGCGTGAACGGGACCGGGTCTTCTTTACGCAATTTGTGCAAGGGCTCAATTTCGAGAATCTTGCGCGGATTGATCCGGCGCAACTGGAGAATGAGTCGCAGCGGAATATCCAGGGTAATGCACGGCTGCTGCTGGAGCGCCTTGCAGCGAAGTTCGCCAGCGACGAGACGAGCATCGTCGACTTCGGTTCTTTCTTGCTAATGCGTTGTTTTTTAGTTGTGGTGACCACGCCAAGCCAGCAGTCGGCGTTTCGGGTTTTTTCTGTGTTGAACAATCGCGGTCTCGATCTTCTGCCCACAGACATCATCAAGGCGGAAGTGATCGGCAAGTTGCCTGAGGACAAGCGCGAGGCCTTCAATGATCGCTGGGAGGATCTTGAGGTTGCTACTGGGCGTGATGGCTTCAGTGAGCTGTTCAGTCATATCCGCATGATCTACGCCCGCTTCAAAGCGAGGCGGATGCTGCTGGAAGAGTTCCGTGACCATGTGTTGAGCAAAGTGACATCATCCGAGGCGCTGGTTGAGCAGGTGGTTGCTCCATATGCCGAGGCTTACTTGGTGGCAAAGAATGCGCAATACGTGTCTTCCACAGATGCTGGGAAAATCAACGATTTGTTCACTTGGCTAAATAGGATCGACAACTCTGACTGGTTGCCGGTCGCGATTGCGTTTCTCGCCCGTTATGGTGGCGCTGCTGACGTAGTGCTGGACTTCCTCACTCGCTTGGAGCGTTTGGCGGCCTATCTGCATGTCACCGCCAAGAACGTAAACCAGCGGATTGAGCGCTATGCCCTGGTCCTGGAGGATCTCCAAAATAGTGTTCTAGTCGACCGTATCGAACTGACACCGGCAGAATGTGACGAGATGCTCAGGGCATTGAACGGCAACGTCTATGAAATGACCGCACGTCGGCGTAACTATCTGATTCTGCGTCTGGACTCCTACGTTTCCGATCAAGCGGCCAACTACATGCCCAATGTGCTGACTATAGAGCATGTCCTGCCGCAGACGGTGGACGCAGCCAGCGAGTGGGCGAAAAACTGGCCGGATGTCGATGAGCGCGCACTCTGGCTACATCGCTTGGCCAACCTGGTGCCGCTCAACCGAGCACGTAATTCCAAGGCACTGAACTATGACTTCGATAGGAAGAAGTCGGCGTATTTCGTGGGTACCAGTGGGGTTTGCTCATATGCGCTAACTAGTCAGGTGCTGCACACGGATGGCTGGACACCGACGGTAGTCGCTGCGCGGCAGGACGCGCTGCTGGATGTGCTGCAGCGCAGTTGGAGGCTAGCGTGAGTCGATACAAGACACACGATCAAGGACGCACGGAAACTCAAATCTAAATTAGCTCTCTGCTGGAGCCCCGCTGTTAAAGCTCAATGGATAGCTGCATCGATAAGTCCCATTATGTTACTCTGGCTAACAAAATGTCGCCCAAAGCCACATCGAATGATGCCCTCCCATTGTTAATTTGACTGCTAAATAAAGAGGCTGAAGCCATGATCCGCTGCCATCTCGCCCGTCTGATGGGTGAACATAAGATGCGTATAGCAGACGTCGCCAGAGAAACAGGGCTGAGCAGAGTCACTGTTACTCTGCTGTACAAAGAAACAGCGCAGAAAGTGGATTTGGACGCAATCGAAAAGCTTTGCATGCTGTTTGAGTGTGAGATAGGCGAATTGCTTGAGCACACCCAAAATAAACAGGGAGCGTTATGAAGTTCAACGAAGATACCCGAGTAAAACTTCCAACTATTCTCCACTTAATGAGATTGGGCTACCGCTATCTTTCGCTTAAGAACCAGTCTTGGGATCTGGATACCAACATATTCCCGGAGCTTTTTAATGCGGCCATTGCTAGGATAAATCCTGGTATTGAGCCCTATGACATAGGGCGGTTGCTTGAAGACGTCAAGCTGCTGCTAGACAACGAAGATTTGGGTCGTACCTTCTTTGAGAGAATTAGTGATCGCTCCAATACCAAGCTGATTGACTTCGAGAATTTCAGCAATAACAGCTTTCATGTAGTCACTGAGCTTACCTGTCAGAATGGCGATGAGGAATTTCGGCCCGACATCACATTGTTGGTTAACGGAATGCCACTGGTCTTCATTGAGGTAAAGAAACCCAATAACCGCGAGGGCATACTCGCAGAGCGTACCCGTACCAATAAACGCTTTCAGAACCCAAAATTCAAACGTTTCACCAATATCACCCAGTTCATGATTTTCTCCAATAACATGGAGTACAGCGACGGTGACCCTGAACCTATTCAAGGCGCCTTTTATGCTAGCAGTTCCTACTGCAAGCCAACGTTTAACTACTTTCGTGAAGAAGAAGTATTAAATCTTACGGCACTTCTTAATCCATTAACGGATGATGATGAGCTCAATGTGTTGAAAGACAACAACCTTGAAGTCATTCGCAGCAATCCAGAGTTCATCATCAATAAAGATCCCAATCGACCAACCAACCGTATCTGCACCTCATTAGTAAGCCAGGAGCGATTGGCTTTTATTCTGCGCTATGGACTTGCTTACGTGTCAGAATCTGATGGCTTGCAAAAGCACATCATGCGCTATCCCCAGCTCTTCGCGACCAAAGCAATTGAAAGCAAGCTAAACGCGGGTTTCAAAAAAGGCATTATTTGGCATACCCAGGGTAGTGGGAAAACCGCGCTCGCCTTCTACAACGTGCGTTTTCTGACAGATTATTTTCAGAAGCAGCAGGTTATCCCGAAGTTTTACTTCATTGTTGATCGCCTGGATTTGCTGCAGCAGGCTCAACGGGAATTTACAGCTCGTGGTCTGACCGTACACACCATTAACTCCCGAGAAGCCTTTACGCGCGACATCAAAGCAACCCAGGTAATCCATAATCACTCTGGCAAACCTGAAATTACCGTCGTCAATATTCAGAAATTTAAAGATGACCCGGACGTAGTTTCCACTAAGGACTACGACATTGCTATTCAACGCGTTTACTTTCTGGATGAAGTGCATCGAAGCTATAATCCGAAAGGTAGCTTTCTAGTCAACTTGACCCAGTCTGACACCTGTGCCATCAAGATTGGCCTGACAGGCACGCCGCTATTAGGTGAGGACTACAACTCCCGAGCGCTGTTCGGGCCGTACATCCACAAATACTATTACAACGCCTCTATCGCCGATGGCTACACACTGCGTCTTATTCGAGAAGAAATCGCTACTAACTACAAGATGGTATTGCAGCAGGCGCTAGAGGAAGCGGAGGTTAAAATAGGCGATGTGGATCGCAAGCTTATTTACGCCCATTCCAGCTTCGTCGAGCCCATGCTCGACTACATAATCACAGACTTTGAAAAAAGTCGTGGAGCTCTTAACGACGCAACCATTGGAGGGATGGTGATCTGCGACAGCTCAGACCAGGCCAAGCAGATGTATGACGTCTTCAAGCGTGTCTATGCTAAGACTGACAGCTATGGAGATAAAGTAAAGTTAGAAAATAAGGTAAAAAGTGCCGCTCTCATCCTGCATGACATAGGCACTAAAGATGAGCGCAAAGAATGGGTTGAGGATTTCAAAGCAGGAAAGATAGATTTTCTGTTCGTCTACAACATGCTGCTTACCGGCTTTGATGCCAAGCGTCTGAAGAAGCTCTACTTGGGGCGGGTGATTCGTAAGCATAACTTGCTGCAAGCTCTAACACGGGTTAATCGTACTTACAGAGACTTCCGTTATGGCTACGTAGTGGACTTCGCCGATATTCGTAAAGAGTTTGACGTTACTAACAGAGCCTACTTTGACGAACTGCAGTCAGAGCTGGGTGACGAAATGGAACACTACTCTAACCTGTTTAAATCTCAAGAGGAGATCAAACAGGAAATTGAATATATCAAAGACGTGCTTTTTCGGTTTGATATTGAGAACGCCGAAGTATTCACCAACCAGATCAACCAGATTCAGGACAGAGAAACCGTGCTGGCCCTGAAAAAAGCACTGGCGGATGCGAAAAGTCTATACAACCTGATCCGCTTGCAGGAGGAATACAGCTTCCTCAATGAGCTGGATTTCGTGAAATTGAGCATCCTCTACCGGGAAACCAGCAACCATCTGGACATGCTCAACCTGAAAGAGAGCATTGAGAAAGGCACAGATACCGCCAATTTACTGAATATGGCTTTAGAAGATGTCATCTTCAAGTTCGTCAAACTTGGCGAGGAAGAACTGGTACTAGCCGACAAATTAAAAAATACGCTGCGCCAAACCCGCGAAGCCTTGATCAGCAACTTTGACCAGCAAGATCCCAAATTCGTAAGCTTGAAGGAAGAGCTTGAGCGTCTGTTTAAGAAAAAAAATCTTAGCGAAGTCACTCAGGATGAAATGGTAGCCAATATTGATGCGCTCAATAAGATTCACGGACGTGTCAAAGAACTAAATCGCGAAAATGAACAATTAAGACAGAAATATGCGGGCGACAGAAAATACGCTCGTGTTCACAAGCGAGTTTTAGAGGCAAAAGCAGTAAGTCAATCTGAGCGAGAGTTGTTTGAAGCTTTGAAAGATGTGAAAAGTCAGACTGACAGTCTAATTTTAGATAACGAGCAAATCATTCGTAATGAGAGTTATTTTACACGCAAGGTAGGATCAAAAATATTTAGCGTGTTTGAAGATGAGCATAACTTTGAACTAACAGTCGCTGCGGGTGACTATCTGCAGCAGCTGGTAACGAAAGAATATACAAAAGAATTTAATACTGGAGCAGCAACGTGGTAGAAGTCGAGTTCCAACAAGACACCAAAGCACTTATTGATGATTTAAAAGCGATTTGCGCAGCAAACGGCCTGGGCAATAGCGCAAGTGAATTCGATATTATTACCCAGGCTTTTTTGTACAAATTTTTAAGTGATAAATTTGCTTATGAAGCCAAGAAGATCTATCCGATTTTTTCAGTCACGCAGGATTGGGAAAAAGAACTAAATAAGCTTTCAGATCAAGACTATAAAAAGCTACAGCGCCGCTTGGGTTCAAGCGATGCTGCGATTCTAAAACCGCAGCATTTAATTTCTTATCTGTATAACAAGCAAAACGAACCAGATTTTGCTAAGTTGTTTGATGATACTCTAATAGACATCGCTATACTCAACAATGATGTATTTGCAGTAATGACTGATACAGGGGAAAAAGTACAGCTTTTTAGCCGGATTAGTGAAAATGTGACTGTTTCAAAGCGTGATGTTTTTTGTCGTGCGATTATTAATAAGTTGGCAACATTCAGCTTTGAAAGAATTTTCAATAAGAAATTCGATTTTTACGCTACGATTTTTGAATATTTGATTAAGGACTATAATAGTAATTCAGGTGGTAAATATGCTGAGTATTACACGCCCCATGCGGTAGCGCGCATTATGGCGGAGATACTTGTACCGAAAGATCAACAAGGCAGTATTAAAAATGTCAGTTGTTACGACCCGTCTGCGGGTTCTGGCACTTTGCTGATGAATGTCGCTCACGCAATAGGTGAGACACGCTGTTCAATTTATACCCAAGACATATCGAAAAAATCCTCAAACTTGCTGCGGCTTAACTTGATTCTAAACAACCTTGTCCACTCAATTCCCAATGTAATTGAAGGCGACACTTTGCTTCATCCTCATCATAAAGATGGCAAAAGCTTAAAAAAGTTTGACTATATAGTGTCAAACCCGCCATTTAAATTGGATTTCAGCGATATCAGGAACTCGCTAGATACTAAGGAAAATAAAGAGCGCTTTTTTGCCGGCATACCAAAAATTAAAGCCAAAGCCAAGGACAAGATGGAGATCTATCAGTTGTTCTTGCAGCACATCATCAAATCGTTGAAGCCCGGCGGTAAAGCTGCAGTGGTAGTGCCGACGGGTTTTATCACTGCGCAATCCGGTATTGATAAGGGTATTCGCGAACATTTGGTCAAGCACAAGATGCTGGCAGGAGTGGTTTCCATGCCCTCCAATATTTTTGCCACCACCGGCACCAACGTGTCCATCCTGTTTATAGATGACAGTAACGAAGGCGATGTGATTCTGGTCGATGCCTCCAACCTTGGCCAAAAAGTCAAAGACGGTAAAAATCAGAAAACTCTGCTTGCACAGGAAGAGGAGCAACGCATAATTAGCGTGTTCAACGCCAAACAGGCAGAGGACGGTTTCTCGGTAGCGGTCAGCTACCAGGATATAGCAGCTAAAAATTACAGTCTAAGTGCCGGTCAGTATTTCGATGTGAAAATTGAATATGTGGATATTACTCCGGAGCGTTTTGCAGCCAAGATGAAAGGGTTTGCCGATAGCCTTGATCACCTATTCAATCAATCAAGAACATTGGAGGACGATATTAAAGATCAGCTTTCCAAGGTGGCCTTAAATGTATAATTACATGACCACTATTGGTGAAATTGCTGAGGTGTTTGATGGTCCTCATGCAACTCCTAAAAAAATTGAATCGGGACCGTATTTCCTTAGCATATCAAGCCTAGACAAAGGGCGATTGGTTTTGTCTAAGTCTGCTTTCGTGAGCGATGAAGATTTTAAGATTTGGACTAAGCGTGTAACCCCTGAAGAAGGGGATTTATTATTTTCTTATGAAACACGATTAGGTGAAGCTGCGCTAATGCCTTCAGGCATCAAAGCTTGCCTAGGCCGGCGCATGGGTCTATTGCGACCAAAGCGGGGGAAAGTGTTACCTGAATATCTTTTATATGCTTATCTATCCCCGGCATTTCAGCAAACTATCGTAGGGAATACGATACGCGGTGCTACAGTTGACAGAATAGCATTAAATGAACTCCCAAGCTTTGAACTCCGTATACCACCATTAGCGGAACAGAAAGTTGTTGCGTCCGTTTTAAAAAACATCGATAAAAAAATAGAGCTTAATGTAGCAATTACCGCCGAGTTGGAAGCGATGGCGAAAACTCTGTATGACTATTGGTTTGTGCAGTTTGACTTCCCCGACGTTAACGGAAAGCCCTACAAAATTTCCGGCGGTAAAATGCTCTACAATCAAACTTTGAAACGTGATGTTCCAGAGGGGTGGGGAGACTGCGAGCTTGGAGATTTTATTTCCTTTAAGCGTGGGATCTCTTATAAGAGCTCTGATATCCAAGAGAAAGGAACGCCATTCATTAACTTGAATTCCTTTTCTCTGAGCGGGCAGTTCAAACCTGAAGGGACAAAGTACTTTAACGGAAAGTCTAAAGCTGATGCTCGGCTTAGGGCAGGCGATCTAGTTGTTGCAATTACCGATGTGACAAGAAATGCGGATATCACAGGGAAGGCGTTCGTAATTCCTGATGTTTTCGAAGAAAGCCCTTTGATCTCTTGTGATGTCGCCTCTGTTTCTTCATCCGTTTTCTGTGCGGCATATTTAGAGCAGTTGTTTAACTCGAAAAGCTATCATAAATATATAAAAAGCTATGCATCAGGAACGCTCGTTCTTCATTTGGACTTGAATGGAGTTAAGTGGTTTAAAACAACCCTCCCTCCCCAAAAATTACTAGAAGATTACGATTCTCACTGTAAGTCACTTTTTAAACAGAGGGATATTGTGCTGAAAGAAAATATGCAGCTCGAAGCCCTGCGTGATTGGCTACTCCCAATGCTCATGAGCGGCCAGGTGAAAGTAAAGTGATTAGATCTGGCACTGGAGATCGCTAAACTTAACGGTATAGAATCTTCAACGTGGCTGAACGATATGCGGGAGGAGTTGCCAACTTGGCCGAACAGCTGGATTCTCGAGTTACTTTCGATGAGATCAACCTCTGAGTAAAGGTGGCTGGGTCTGACGCTTAAGGGCCGCAAGGTTGCCAATGGATTTTCGAAAAACTACAGGCATGGGGTAGAGGTAGACTTTTTCGATTTGGCGCTGGGACGCATAATGAGGTGCTGGCTCCAGAAAGAGATCAGGACCACAGCAGCAGACTTTAGCATGCTGCTTTGAATATGAGGTGATGGGTCGCCAACTCAAGTTTGAGCGGATGAAGCAGCTGTCGTCCAAGGGCATCCAGGATATCGCCGGCGCTGTAGTCTGTAATTCCAAGCTGCTGAGTCAGAGTGATATTTAAGAGACAATAGTGCCAAGCGGCGAAAGACAGAATAAATCACGGCAGACAGAGCTCTTCAACAGCTTCTGTCTGCTTTATGCCGCCTACCCGGTTCTGTGAAGGCGCTTGAACACCAAGTGAAAGAGCAGACAGGCAAGGCCTACTGAAATCAAGATCAGTGGAAACCGTAGCATTAGGATCACCGCCAGCACTATTGCGGAGGTGCTTGCCAGTACACCGATGAAGATAAGAAGTGCGAGCAAGAAGCGTATTAACGCCATGGAATTCTCCTTGAGTTGAGGCGATATTGGTTCATGCCCGAGATGTGGCGGTTGCCACTTGTTGGTTCTGCTTGGCCAGCGAATGTAAAGGCCGCGCGCCCCTACAGATATCCCCTTTCTGCGAGCGATACGCAGCCTTCATAGCCCACTAGGACATGATCCAATATCTGGGTGCCAATCATGTTGAGGGCATGTTTGAGGGTTGTAGTCATTGCGTGATTGGCCTGGCTTAACTCTGGGGCACTGGAAGGATGGTTATGCACCAGAATGACCGCCGCAGCGTTGTGCTCCAAAGCTATCTTGACCACCTCTCGAGGGGACACGCAGGCAACTTCCAATGCGCCCTTGAACAGCTCCTTGAATCCAATAACCCGGTGCTCGGTATCGAGAAGCAACAAAGCAAAGACTTCGTATTCATGGAATTGCAGCAGCGTTTGTAGATGACTAAATACGAGTCTGCGTTCAGTCAGAGCCCGCCCTTTAGACAGACGATACATCGCGAGTTGTTGAGCCATCTGCAGAATGTCGGCTTCGGTGACTGGTGACTCCATGACATAGGTGTGGGGCGATTCACCGAATTTGAGCTTGGGATATTTCATACTGGTATTCCTATCACGAACGCCTTAAAACCCTGACGGGTGAGTGCGCAGTTACTGGGAGTTGGGTCTCGGGGTTGAATGATTCCGAGCGCCCTTTAAGGTGATAGCGCTCGGTATTGCTTTGGCTCACGCAACGAGTTGTAAAGCTGCATCGAGTGCTTTCTGTTTAATCACTGCGCCTTGTCCAAACCATGCCGAGTCCATTCGATACTCAGAGCTCCTGGCGCGCTTTTCATGATCCACGTATTCAGTCACAGCGTTCAGCAAGCCCCATGCTGTTCCGCGAGCGGACTCTATTTCAGAGCCTCGGCCTTTACCTTCATACAGGCTCTGTACCTTCTCCATAGCTCGTTTGTTGGGCAGTACATTGGGAATGGGCTCATGCGCGCTGGTGTTGCACAGCACCTCCATGAAGAAGCTCATTGCCTCTGTCCACTGAACCTTGCGTTCCGCGAGGGCGCGTATTCGATACATGAATTCATCCCACTGCGAGACGGCAATGCCTAGTTGTTTTTTTACTGCCTGCGAATCAAAGCGCGTGTTGTGTGGAACCTTGATTGCACGGGTGGCTCCGCTTAGGGATATGGTCAGTGTGTTATTGCAGACGACGCGAACGGTGGTGGGAGTTGCCGTGGTGGCTAGTGTGCCGTCACAGGACGTTGCCAGGAGCAAGTAACCATTTACCACGTCATTACCTTTAATTGCAGTCGACTGTCCGGTCCTCGCCAGTGCCCAGAGTTTTCGACCTCCCTTCAGGACTCCGGCGGTTTCCAGTTCATAGCCAGAGCACTCCGTAAGATCACGGTAAAATTCTAGGACCTCACGGGGCTGGACCACCTGGTAGCGTTGCGAGACGACGGACAGGGCTTCCTTGCTGTCCGAACGGTAGAGAACTTTCTGTTCGGGGAACGAATGGATGGTGCCGAGATGGCCGACAGCATCCGCCATGAACCGTACCGGTGATTCCTGGATCTGCCAGTTCATGCCGGCTTCTTGTTGCCAGACTTCCAGCGGTTGATTGGGCGAGAGTTGATTGCCTAGGCCATGCCAAGGCGTAGCGCCAACGTAAGCCAGTCGTTCGATGAGGTGTGCCATGGGGAGCTTCCTTTTCATAGGCGCACGGCGAAGCCCCTGAAGGCTCAGGAGGAATCAATCGGCGTGCTGGGGTGTTGATAGAGAGGGGGGATGGATCAGATGGAGAGCAGCAGTGGCGTCAAGCGGGAGACGAGCAGTTCAAGCGGAATGACGGCAGCTAAACGACAGTCCGCAGTCGAGACAAACGTAATTGTCCAAAACTCGCTCGTCGATGACTTCGCCGAGTTTGGCACCCGCGATACAACCGGTCGCGGCGCCGGCTAAGCCGCCGAGGATGGCTCCGGCCATACCGCCAGCAATGACACCAGCGGGGCCAGCCGCGACGCCGATAACTGCGCCCACCTGGGCACCAGCCCTGACGCCTGTGACACCTTGGGCGGCCCCCCCGACAGTACCGATAATGGCACCGATTTTCCTTGCGATATCTTTTGTTATTACGGAAGCAGATTGGCAGCTAGGACACTGGTCGGTCATGAGCAATTTCCTTTATAGACAATTTCGGGATGAGGCCTTTGCGCGGAATCGAGCCCACCAACCAAGCGGCCTAGGCCACCTGCTTAAAGAGTTCAAATTCGTGCCTGGGGCTCAATGGTCAATGCGGATTGGTTCAGGTTCGTGATGTATGACTGAGATTATTTTGGGTGCATTTGATTGGTACCGAATGTCTTCGCGAAATGAGCGCTGAAGATGGCGTCACAGCTGCATCGCAGGCATCAGCTCCCCCTGCTATTTCCGCTACGAATAGCGGAAATAGCAGGGCAGGAGGTGAGTGCCAAGTAAATAAATGAAATTTTCTAAGATTTTGTGATCCATGTTTTTGGTTTTATTTCAAGGGGGGCGCTTGCGGTAAAAAAGTAACGTAAGCGGATGCGGTTAAATAAAAAAATCATCTGGGTAGCATTGCGTCATCTCGAATTTGTAGAAGGAGGGTGGTGCGATGCGTGCAGTTGACGATGAAAAAACTCGTATTTTTTTGGATCAGGATGGGGAAGCTAAGGCATTCGTTCGCGTCTTGCGTTTGAAGAAGCTGCAAGAGCGCCTCGGGGTGGGGCGGTCGACGGTCTACGACTGGATGAATCCCTGTTCGCCACGATACAACCCCGCGTTTCCACGCCCGATAAAGCTGTCGGTAGGCCCAAGGGGGGCTATTGGTTGGATCGAGTCGGATATCAGCCTTTGGATTGACTCAAGGGTAGTAGCTGGTGCTGCGGTTTTACGAGCGAGCCAGAAATGAGCACTGACCGTTATCGGGAGCGAGTGTTACCGAAAATTGGAGGCCCTTTCCCGTCATTTGGATGCCTCCCCATCTTGAAGGCGGCTGTGGATGAGGCTGAAAACAACATCCAAGCTCCGCGATCGCTAATTTTCTTCGGAGCTTTGGCCGCGATTGCCGTCGGTGTTCAAGGGCTATGTGATGTCCGTAAACCAATTGGGCAATGTGTTCCGCTATCGCTAATGCTGTTGTCTATCGCGGATTCGGGGGAGCGAAAGTCAACAGCAGAAAACCTTTTTTTTGAACCGATTCGTCAGTTTCAAAAAATGAAAGGAACTGCGTATCAAATTAACCTAAAGGAGTGGGAATCGAAGTTGAAAATATGGGATACAAAAAATAAAGTAATACTTAAGCAAATTGCAAAGCTCACTCGTGATGGGGAATGTTCGGAAGAAGCTGAGCGCCGTTCGATCGAGCACGGGTTTGATCGACCAATGAAACCTAAGCAGTTTAAGATGCTATACGAAGACTCTACCTCTGAAGCTCTATTCCTAGGGCTCTATCAAAACTTGCCATCGGCTGGATTGGTGTCGAGTGAAGGGGGTGGAGTGCTTAATGGCAGGGCACTAACTGACTTGTCTAAGCATAATGCTATTTGGAGTGGAGATACCATAACTGTTGATCGTAAAACAGCTGCAAGTTACGAAGTTGTTGGGGCGCGACTGACTGTGTCGATAATGTCGCAGAGAAGTGCATTCAACGAATATATCAAGAGCGCTGGAGAAAAGTCTCGTGGCTCAGGTCTCTGGGCTAGATTTTTAGTTTGTTGTCCAAAATCGACGCAAGGTACTAGGTTTCTTAAAAATGAAACTGTTTCTTGGGAGTATCGCGATAGGTTTTCTGTACGACTGGCCGAGATTCTTGAACTGAACTCTGCTTTGTTGGAAGCGCCTGATCAAAAGCGAATAACTATTGGTTTCTCGCCGGAAGCTAGTGAAATGTGGCTAGAAACTTACAATGCTATTGAATCTAAAATTAAAACGGAGGGGCGATTTCATCAAATGGGTGATCACGCCTCAAAACTGGCGGATAATATTGCTAGAGTTGCTGCCCTCTTGCATTATTTTGAAGGCTTTGAGGGGGATATATCATGGAGTACGCTGAAGTTTGCAGTCGATTTTTGCCTTTGGTGTTCTGATGAATTTCATTATTTGTTTTTGCCCAAGACACAGGAAGAGTCAGATGCGGTAGAGCTAAACAAGTGGTTGTTGTATTTTTGGGATAAAGGGGACGACTGGGTAGCTAAGAATTACATACGTCAGTATGGCCCCAACAAAATGAGAGAGAAAAATCGCTTGAACAAAGCTTTGGAAGAGCTGTATAGCCAAGGGAAAATTAGTTTTTTCACTAGAAGGGGGGTTCAGTTTGTTGAGCTGAATACAAAGTGGTAAGTTTGGATTTGAAGTTGGCGCTGCAATTATACTTGGATCTAACCGCAGATAAATTGCAGCGAATTGAGGTTTTAGGCTTCTAGGGGTTAGGGGGGCTGTATGTCATGCTCGCTGTAAGTTGGGTTTGTAACTGCTGAATATTTTTTCTCGGTGCTAATTTTTAAATGTTGTTGGATGAATTCTGATTTCCTAAAACGGTTGGAGTTTTGGCTTGGCTAGTTTTGGAGTTAAATGCCGTTTTGACGTCTCTATCATTTTCAATCATGTTTCGTACCTTTGCGATTAAATCGCTCGGATCCTCGAGTTGATTGTCCTTGCGCGGAGGGGATGATTTTATTAAGTAGTCAATTATTTGGTCCGTAGCCATGCTTGAGCTGCTCCAACCCTTTTTCGGTCTAAAGGCATGCAGAGCTTCAATGACGGATTCTTTGAAGTCGCTTATTTTTTTTGCGTTTGCTTTGCCACCTTTGCTAGCCCTGTTAGTTTTGGGGTTTGCTAAAATTTCATAGATGGAATTGCAGGCTCCAATGTACTTACATGCTTCCGAAATTGCATTCCAAGCCATCATGAGGCTATTGTTTTTTTCAAGTTGAATCGCTGTGTAGGTATAAATATGGGCCAGCAGAAGAGTTCTTGTTAGCTTTGTTTTTGGGTCTTTGTCTTTGAAATTTATATGGAAGTATTGATCGTTTATGTATGTTTTATTTATTTCTCCGCAGTCTATGCCGTTAGCGATGTCTTGAAGTTGTGTGTTTGTATTGCCTTCTCCGAAACGTTCATTTAGATGGTCAAGTTGCCTTAGAATATTATCGATTTTCCCATCGATTTTTATATCGTTTAGGAGGTCGGTAAACTTTTCCATATTTGTGGATTGCTCTTCAGAGATGGTGTCTTTTGGCATTTTTTTCTCTAGGTTTTAGGCGGTTTTGGGTTGTGGGTTTTATATCTGGCTTGACGCTTCCGTTACTTACAGTTTGCTACCTATATCTATAGATCCGCGTATTTATTCTAATCCCAAAGGTGCATGGCGTATAAACTTCGCCCAGTCAATCATCAGGGCCCGGCGCTTGTCGAGGAAGTCGGAGCGAGAGTACGCCCCTTCAGTTTGATCACGCTCGTCATGTGCTAATGCCATTTCGCACACCTCGCGTGGGTAGTGCGTGCATTCACCAGCCCAATCACGAAATGAAGAGCGAAAGCCGTGTCGCGTTATGTGTTCGTATTCCATTCCATGTAGGAGCGTTCGTATGGCGTTTGCGTGCATGACCCCTGTCTTACCCTGACCGGGGAATAGGAAGGGGCTTCCTTCATCTCTCGGAATACTCTGCACCAGCTTTACGACCTCTTTGGCAAGCGGGATTACAAAAGCCACACGCATTTTCATCCGCTCATCTGGCAGCGACCAAGTACCGGCTTCCAAATCAAACTCATCCCAACGTGCAAACCTCACCATGTGCGCGCGTGCGCTGGTCATGATTAACAGTTGAGCGGCCAAGGACGCCGGTGTGGTATTTGCGCCGAGTTTAGCCATCAGCTTGGGTACGTCTTGCCAGCGTAGCGCTTCGAAGTGTTCGCGCTTCCGAGCCTTCTTCTTTTCAGCACGGCTCAACAGATTGTCTAAGTGCCCGCGCCAGCGAGCAGGGTTCTCACCCTGTCGTAGATTCCGTGCCTTGGCGGCATCCAGGACTTGTTCGATCTGTCCGCGTACCTCGTCGGCGGTGCGCGTTTTGGTGGCCCAGATAGGCTGCAACACCTTGAGTACTTCGGGAGTTCCGATGTCTTCGGCTGCCAGCTTGCCTATGTGATCAAACGCATACAGCTCTAACTTTCGCAGCCAGCCTTTACGCCATTTCTCCGACCATGCCGCGCCGTGAGCATCACGGTATTCCGTTGCGAGTGTCTCGAACTTCAGTTGCTTGGCTTCGCTTGCACGCTGGGCTTCCCGTTGAGCAGCGCGCTCTATATCCCTGGCTGCCAGGGGATCAATGCCGTCGCTCAGTTGGCTACGTTTAGCACTGGCATCTTGTCTGGCTTTCTTGAGACTCACCTCAGGGAATGAGCCCAGACCCATTTCTCTACGACGACCTGCCAGTTGGAAGCGAAGTAGCCAAGATTTACGCCCGGTAGGTTTGACGACCAAGCGAAGCCCATCACCATCTTCATAGGTGCCGGGTTCGGTCAGGTTTTCGACTTGTTTCGGATTCAGCTTACCCATTGGATTTCCCCTGTCGTCCGTTTTGTCCCCCCACCTGTCCCCCCACTTCATCGTCGGATGAGGTCAAATGGCGTTGAACACCATCGGACAGGGGAATGCCTGAAACCCCCGGAATAGCTAAGCTATCAGGAAGATTCTTGGATGGGATAGGATTATTTCGGACAATTAAAAAGCCGGCTTGTGGCCGGCTTCTCGGGGACTGGCTTGGTTCATTTTTGGTAAACCGCGCCAGCCTTCAAAACGTACACCCGGATCTTGCGTCCGGCTGTGGGACTCGGCGAGAAAATCATCTGCCTTGTCGGTGCGATCGGAGCCGCGGTGCGGGTCGATGCGCAAATGTGGGGCGCAGCATACTGATTTTTTTGGAGAATTCCCAGCTTGGTGTGCGGGGCAGGGCTGCCAGGTGCCTTGGATGGAGTGGCTGATCCGGGGTTTGAGGCGAATGTTCTGCCGTCTTCGCGGGCAAGCCCGCTTCCACAGGGATCGTGTGATGCCAGTGGAAGTGAGCATATCCGTATGAAAACAATGCAGTGTTACAGGAATGGCACCGGCGGCCTGCGTTTGTTTAGCGTCGACCACCAGAACACCCATCCCAGCACCCTGATGTTTTCTTCTTCGATTTGCGGAGGTCTGATGACCTCGTCCGGGTATTCGGCGCTGTTGTGGCTGCGCATGCGAATCGCGTTGCCCGGCACCCGGCTCAGGTACTTGATGCGCAGCATGCCGTCGTGCTCGATGGCGTAGATCTCTCCGTCGACAATTTGCGTGAGCCCGCGATCAATGGCGACGATGGAGCCGTCTTCGATTCTTTCGGCCATGCTGTTGCCGACCATCCGGGCGCAGATGGCGTCGGCGTGATTGATTTCCAGGGAGTCGAGATCGCTGCGTGGCAGGCGGATCGATTCGCTGGGGTCTTTGATGACGTGGGTTTTGTCAGCGCCGGGTGTGATGGCCGTTTCTTTGTAAAAGGGCAGTTCGATGTCGACGGGTTCGATGACCCGATAGGTGCCGCGGATCGACTGGGCGTCGAAGGCGTTGCCGGAGTCGTCGACCAGACGTAATTCCCTGGCGTCTTTTGGCCCTTCCCCGGTTTTCAGCCATTCGCTGTTCACGGAGAGTCTTCTGGCAACATCCTCCATGCGGTAGTCGGGCACTCCGCGGGAATACCAGTTGTGGACAGTTTGAGGGTCGGAAATGCC
The DNA here is from genome assembly GCF_949767765.1 of Pseudomonas sp. IT-P171. NCBI lineage: Bacteria > Pseudomonadati > Pseudomonadota > Gammaproteobacteria > Pseudomonadales > Pseudomonadaceae > Pseudomonas > Pseudomonas sp. IT-P171. The sequence continues at coordinate 169,247 of NZ_CATKQN010000001.1, read as the reverse complement.
CAGGAATTCGGCAAATCTCGTGGTCGTGATTTGGACCTCTTTCAGGAGCATTCTGAATCGTGGGCCGCAGGTTTTGTTCTTTTTCATAAACACGAGTCTAGCCGCGCGGCATAAGGCTTTGATTCAACAAAACGTTCAAATTTAACGTGAAATTTAAGTCTTGATGTAAGACGTCTTTGGTAAGAATTAAACAAGGAAAAACCGCTGCACCCGCCAGTTAAACGTGCTGTTTAAGCTGATTCAAACACGCACAAAAAACCCCGGATCAACCGGGGTTTTTTCAAGTCGTCAGTGGCGCAAGGCCAGTGGCGTCTCAGCCTTTATAGGCAGCAACCGACTTGGTGATCGCTTCGCGGGCGGCGTCTGCACCGGCCCAGCCTTCGATTTTCACCCATTTGCCTTTTTCGAGATCTTTGTAGTTCGCGAAGAAGTGCTCGATCTGCTGAATCAGCAGGGGTGGCAGGTCGGTGTATTCCTTCACGTCGACGTACAGCTGGGACAGCTTGTCGTGCGGGACTGCGATGACTTTGGCATCGCCGCCGCCGTCGTCGGTCATGTTCAGGATGCCGACCGGACGGGCGCGGATGACGGAGCCTGGAGCAACCGGGTAAGGGGTCACGACCAGCACGTCGAGGGGATCACCGTCGTCAGCCAGGGTGTTCGGGATGTAACCGTAGTTGGCCGGGTAGAACATCGGGGTGGCCATGAAACGGTCAACGAACAGGCAATCGCTGTCTTTGTCGATTTCGTATTTGATCGGCGCGTGGTTGGCCGGAATCTCGATCGCGACGTAGATGTCGTTCGGCAGGTCTTTGCCAGCCGGAATCTTGCTGTAGCTCATTGGGCGGTGCCCCCGTTAGTTGACCAAAAACACTTGGCCGGATTGACCAAAAAGTGGCGGCGATTATAGGCATATTCCGCCGTCGATGCCATGCACCAAGGGTCTTGTAGACCTTAGTCGCGTGCCTGATAGACCGGGTCTTCGGCCAGAAGTTGCCGCAACCGGGCCAATGGGTCCTGTCGGTAAAACAGCTTCAGCTGTTCATACACCCGAGGATACGCCTCGTGCAGCAAATCCGGAGCGCTGAAGAAGTATTCGCTGGTCACCGCAAAGAACTCGGCGGGGTTTTCCGCCGCATACGGGTCGATGGCGGTTTCGGCGTCAGGGTTGCACTCCAGTTGCCGGTCGAGGTCGTCGTAGGCCTCTTGCATGACGCTGGCCCAGTCGCTGACGCGCATGTCGGCATGCAGCGGCGGCAGGCCATTGGCGTCGCCGTTGAGCATGTCGAGTTTGTGCGCGAGTTCGTGGATCACCAGGTTGTAGCCCTCCCAGCCGCCACTGGCCATCACGCCGGGCCAGGCGAGGATGATCGGGCCTTGCTGCCAGGCCTCACCGCTGTGCTCGCCGTCCCATTCGTGCTCCACGCCACTGGCGTCGCGATGGCGCTGGGGGCTGAGGAAGTCGTCGGGGTAGAGGACGATTTCGTGAAAACCCTGATACCAGTTCAGATCGCCCAGGTTCAGCAAGGGCAATTGCGCCTGGGCGGCGAGCAGCAAGCGCTGTTCCTGATGGAGTTCGACGCCGGGCAGGGCGGTCAGGTGTTTGTCTTCCAGGAACAACACACTGGCCTCGCGCAGCCATTGGTCTTCAGCGGCGCTGATGCCGTCGAGAAAACTCAGGTGATGGCGCACCCGCTGCCACATGTCATCGGCAATCGGGTGTCTGGCGAGAATGCGCCGGCGACGCCAGGCGCTGAGCGACCACATCGCTCAGCGGGGTTCGGCTTTGGAGGCGGAGCTGCCGAAGCGGCTGCGGACCAGGCCAATGATCATTGGCACCAGCGACAGCAGGATGATGGCCACTACCAGCAGCGACAGGTTTTGCTTGATGAACGGAACGTTGCCGAAGAAGTAACCGAGGGTCACCAGGCCGCCCACCCAAAGGATGGTGCCGAGGACGCTGAAGGCAAAGAAACGCGGATAAGGCATTTTTGCCACGCCGGCGACGAACGGTGCGAAGGTGCGGATGATCGGCAGGAACCGCGCCAGGGTCACGGTTTTGCCACCGTGCTTGTCGTAGAAATCGTGGGTTTGTTGCAGGTAATCGCGACGGAAGATTTTCGAGTTCGGATTGCTGAACAGACGTTCGCCTGCCGTTCGTCCGATGACGTAGTTGGTGCTGTCACCGAGGATCGCCGCGAGCATCAGCAAACCGCCCAGCAGCACAGGGTCCATGCCGCCACCGGCCGCCACGGCACCCGCAATAAACAGCAAGGAATCACCCGGCAGGAAGGGCATCACCACCAGGCCGGTTTCACAGAAGATCACCAGAAACAGAATGGCGTAGATCCATGGCCCGTAGTTGTTCACCAGCAAGTCGAGGTAAACATCGAGATGCAGGATAAGGTCGAGCGGGTTGAAATCCATGGGGGGCACCTGTGGTGACGGCCCGACTCGGCAGGCCTGTGCGGATGACTTCGCGTAAGGCTACAGACGGGTGTAGTTTTTCTTACAAGCCGGAAAGGTCGGCATTATACGGGCTGGAAAGTGAAAAGCGCGTCGAGTTTGTAGCGGGGGATGTCTCGAAAATCACAGTCCGACAGGCTGCACACACCACCTGTGGCGAGGGAGCTTGCTCCCGCTGGAGGGCGAAGCACTCCCAGAACCTGGGTTCGCGGTCAGCCAAGGGAATTACATTGGCCGATTTTACGACGGCTGCGCAGCCGAGCGGGACGGTGCGGCGATCCGACGAGCTCCTTTGCCACAAAGAGCTCGCCACAGCGTGGAGGCGTTACAGCTCGTCGCTGATCGGCAACACGTAGTTCTTGAACTCGGTGTCTTCCTTGAACCCGATGGATTCGTAGGTTTTCTGCGCGATCTGGTTGTCGCTGCTGGTGGAAACGCGCATGCGCACGGCGTTGGTTTCCTTGGCCATTTTTTTCGCGGTGCGCATCAGATTGTCGGCGACCAACTGACGGCGGGCGTCTTCAGCGACGTAGATATCATTGAGGATCCACACGCGTTTGAGCGAAAGCGACGAAAAGCTCGGGTACAGCTGACAGAAACCCATCAGCTTCTTGTCGTCGTCATCGGCCAGGGCCAGGTAGATCACCGACTCCTTGCGGCGCAGGCGTTTCTCGAGGAACGCCCGGGACGAGTCCGGATACGGCAGGGAACCATAAAACTCGCGATATTTGACGAACAACGGGGTCAGCAGGTCCAGGTGTTCGAGGGTCGCTTGAATAATCCGCATCGATAGGTCTCGTCTTCAAGTGGCTGTCTTGCTCTGACGGCGAACGGTTCTCACTCGGGCAGCCGTGTTTCGATCCTGCCTGAAACCGAATGAGAAACGCAATGCGGAAACGGTTCAGGCCTTCGGCGAATTCAGTAGGAAATTACCTTTGATGTCCGCTCCTGCGTCCGACTCCAGCGTCTGAAGCTGCGCTTCGTCCTTCAGGTTGACCCCCGACAGCTGCCGCCGACAGGCTTCACGCATCAAATAAAGCAAACGGTGTGCCGCCATGCCATAACTCAAGCCTTCCAGTCGCACATTGGAGATGCAGTTGCGGTAAGCATCAGTCAGGCCGACCTTTGGACTGTAGGTGAAATATAACCCCAGGCTGTCTGGCGAGCTGAGTCCAGGGCGTTCGCCGATCAGGATCACCACCATTTTTGCGCCCAGCAGCTCACCGATTTCATCGGACACAGCGACCCGGCCTTGCTCTACCAGAATCACCGGAGAAACCGTCCAGCCATCGACTTCGATCTGCTCTCGCATGCGCGCCAGGAAGGGCACCGTGTGACGGTGCACAGCCAGTGCCGACAAACCATCGGCCACGACAATCACCAGATCGACGCCGCCGGGATGGGCTGAAGCATGATTGCGCAAGATTTGCGCCGACTCATCGCTCAATTTCCGCCCCAGGTCAGGGCGCTGCAAATAAGTGTCCCGGTTTGTGGCGGCGCTGTGCAGGAGCACACTTTCGTATCCGCACTCGGCCAACTGGGCGGTGAGCCCGGCATGGTCGAAGGGCAGGTGCACCGCGTCCCGGGCCTGGGCGTGGGCGTACTGAAAATCCAGCTGTGCGCTGGTGGGCATGCTGGTGCCGGTACGGCCCAGGGCAATCCGCGCCGGGGTCAGGCGCCGCAGTGCCAGCAATGGATTTTCTGCATCAACAGGCGGTTTATCCATTTCGACACTCATCCCAGTTGCCCCAACGCCTGGCGGAAGGCGGGCGGCAGGCTGTCGCCGAAATGAATCTTGCCGTCTGCCTGGGTGAAGATGCCCATTCTGGCCAGCCACTGTTCGAATTCCGGAGCCGGCTTCAAGCCCAGGGTTTGTCGGGCATAGAGCGCGTCGTGGAACGAGGTGGTCTGGTAATTGAGCATGATGTCGTCGGATCCGGGGATGCCCATGATGAAGTTGATCCCGGCCACGCCCAGCAGGGTCAGCAGGGTGTCCATGTCGTCTTGATCGGCTTCGGCGTGATTGGTGTAACAGATGTCGCAGCCCATCGGCACGCCGAGCAATTTGCCGCAGAAGTGGTCTTCCAGACCGGCACGGATGATCTGTTTGCCGTTGTAGAGGTATTCCGGGCCGATGAACCCTACAACCGTGTTCACCAGAAACGGTTTGAAGTGTCGCGCCACGGCGTAGGCTCGGGTTTCGCAGGTCTGTTGATCGAGGCCGTGGTGGGCGTTGGCCGACAGGGCGCTGCCCTGGCCGGTCTCGAAATACATCAGGTTTTGCCCCAAGGTGCCGCGATTCAGGCTCAAACCGGCGTCGTAGCCCTCCTGCAAAACGTTCAGGTTGATGCCGAAGCTGGCATTGGCCGCTTCGGTGCCGGCGATCGACTGGAACACCAGGTCCAGTGGAACGCCGCGATTGATCGCTTCGATGGACGTGGTGACGTGGGTCAGCACGCAGGCCTGAGTAGGAATTTCATAACGCTGGATGATCGCGTCGAGCATTTCCAGCATTGCGCAAATCGAGGCGATGCTGTCGGTGGCCGGGTTGATGCCGATCATCGCGTCGCCGTTGCCGTACAACAGACCGTCGAGAATGCTCGCGGCGATGCCCGCCGGTTCGTCGGTGGGGTGATTGGGTTGCAGGCGTGTGGATAAGCGTCCGCGCAATCCCATGGTGCCGCGGAATTGCGTGACCACGCGGATTTTCTGCGCGACCAGCACCAGGTCCTGCACGCGCATGATTTTCGACACGGCCGCGGCCATTTCCGGCGTCAGTCCGGGGGCGAGGGCGCGCAGGCTCTGTTCTTCGGCAGCGTCACTGAGCAGCCAGTCGCGGAATCCGCCGACCGTCAGGTGGCTGACCGCGGCGAAGGCTTGTTTGTCGTGGGTGTCGATGATCAGTCGGGTGACTTCATCGGCCTCATAGGGAATCAGCACTTCCTGCAGAAAATGAGTCAGCGGGATATCGGCCAGGGCCATTTGCGCGGCCACACGCTCGCCATCGTTGAGGGCGGCGACGCCGGCCAGAAAGTCCCCGGAACGCGCCGGGCTGGCCTTGGCCATGACCTCTTTCAGGCTGGCGAAGCGATAGGTCTGGGCGCCGACGGAATGGGCAAATGTGGCCACGGTGTCCTCCTGATTCTGTAAATGTCTCAAATACACCGCCAAACCCTTGTGGGAGCCAGCCTGCTGGCGATTGCAGTGTGTCAGTCGAAATCCATGCTGACTGTCAGGCCGCAATCGCCAGCAGGCTGGCTCCCACAAGGGAACTGTGTGCACTTCAATAAAGCAGGCGCCGGGCTCATGGCCCGGCGCCGGTGCAACTCAGACGCCTTCGAGCATCGCATCCGCCGGCGCATCGAAGCGCTGCTTGGCGGTCAGTTGGAAATACAGGTAACCGGCCGCCATGAACCCGAGGAACACGCAGCCAATCAGCGGGTTGAACCACGCCATCGCCACCAGGCACACCACCGCCAGGAACAGCGCAATCCCCGGGACGATCGGATAGCCCGGCGCGCGGAAGGAGCGCTCCAGGTTCGGCTCGGTTTTACGCAGTTTGAACAGGCTCAGCATACTGATGATGTACATCACGATGGCGCCGAATACCGACATGGTGATCATTGCCGCCGTCAGGGTCATCCCTTGCAGGTTGACCAGGCCGTCGCTGTAGATCGCCGCGATGCCGATCACGCCGCCGGCCAGAATGGCCCGGTGCGGGGTCTGGAAGCGCGACAGTTTGGCCAGCGAGCGAGGCAGGTAACCGGCACGGGCCAGGGCGAAGAACTGGCGCGAGTAACCGAGAATGATCCCGTGGAAGCTCGCCACCAGCCCGAACAGGCCGATCCAGACCAGCATGTGCATCCAGGTCGAATTGTTGCCGACCACGGCTTTCATCGCCTGGGGCAATGGGTCGTTGATGTTCGACAGTTGACGCCAGTCGCCCACGCCGCCCGCCATCACCATCACGCCGATCGCGAGGAACACCAGGGTCAGAATGCCGCTGACGTAGGCCTTGGGAATCGTGCGTTTCGGGTCCTTGGCTTCTTCAGCTGCCATCGCCGCGCCTTCAATGGCGAGGAAAAACCAGATCGCAAACGGGATCGCCGCAAAGATGCCGGGGATGGAGGCAATGGTGAACTCGTTCGAGCCCGACCAGCCGTTGAGCACGAAGTTACTGAAGCTGAAGCCCGGCGCGACCACGCCCATGAACACCAGCAACTCGGCGACGGCCAGAACGGTGACCACCAGTTCGAAGGTCGCGGCGATGCTGACGCCGAGGATATTCAAGGTCATGAAGACGAAATAGGCGCCAACGGCTGCAATCTTGGGGTCAAGTTCCGGGTATTGCACGTTCAGATAAGCGCCGATGGCCATCGCAATGGCGGGTGGCGCAAAGACGAACTCGATCAGGGTGGCGATGCCGGCGATGAGGCCGCCTTTCTCGCCAAAGGCCCGCCGGCTGTAGGCAAACGGCCCGCCCGCATGGGGAATGGCGGTGGTCAATTCGGTGAAGCTGAAGATGAAGCAGGTGTACATCGTCGCCACCATCAGCGCGGTGACGAGGAAACCCAGGGTGCCTGCGGTGCCCCAGCCGTAACTCCAGCCGAAGTATTCGCCGGAAATCACCAGGCCGACGGCAATGCCCCATAAATGCAGGGTGCCGAGTGTGGGTTTGAGCTGTGTGGAAGAAGTCATAAGTCCTCGCTGTCTTTTTTATTGTTTGATCTGTTGGACTTTCGGGAACTGCATTTACCTGTAGAGCGGGCACGCAAAGCCCGTGCCAGAGCGGCAGGGCGATGATTTGATGTTGTCGTTCAGGGCGCCATCGCGGGCAAGCCCGCGATGACTATCGAAAGGGCGACACGGGAATACCCGTGTGGCCCCCGGTTTTTAGAAGAACCCCAACGGATTGATGTCGTAGCTCACCAGCAGGTTTTTGGTCTGCTGATAGTGGTCGAGCATCATTTTGTGGGTTTCACGACCGACGCCGGATTTTTTGTAACCGCCGAACGCGGCATGCGCCGGGTACAAGTGGTAGCAGTTGGTCCACACGCGACCGGCCTTGATGGCGCGGCCCATGCGATAGGCGCGGTTGATGTCGCGGGTCCAGAGGCCGGCACCCAGGCCGAACTCGGTGTCGTTGGCGATGGCCAGGGCTTCGGCTTCGTCCTTGAACGTGGTGATGCTCACCACAGGGCCAAAGATTTCTTCCTGGAACACACGCATTTTGTTGGTGCCCTTGAGCAGGGTCGGCTGGATGTAATAACCCGTCGCCAGGCTGCCCTCGAGTTTTTCGATCTTGCCGCCAGTCAGCAGTTCGGCGCCTTCGCCCTTGGCGATTTCCAGGTACGAAAGGATTTTGTCGAACTGTTGCTCGGACGCCTGTGCGCCGACCATGGTGTCGGTGTCCAGTGGGTCGCCACGTTTGATTTGCAGGACTTTGTTCATGACTACTTTCATGAATTCGTCGTAGATCGACTCTTGTACCAGTGCGCGGGACGGGCAGGTGCAGACTTCGCCCTGGTTGAAGAATGCCAGCACGAGGCCTTCGGCAGCTTTCTCGATGAACGACGGTTCGGCCTTCATGATGTCTTCGAAGAAAATGTTCGGCGACTTGCCACCCAGCTCCACGGTGGACGGAATGATGTTTTCGGCGGCGCATTTCATGATGTGCGAGCCGACCGGGGTCGAGCCGGTGAAGGCTATCTTGGCAATGCGCTTGCTGGTGGCCAGGGCCTCACCGGCCTCTTTGCCGAAGCCCTGCACCACGTTCAGCACGCCCGGCGGCAGCAGGTCGCCGATCAGCTCCATCAGCACGGTGATGCCCAGCGGGGTTTGCTCGGCAGGCTTGAGCACCACGCAGTTACCGGCGGCCAGGGCCGGGGCGAGTTTCCAGGCGGCCATCAGGATCGGGAAGTTCCACGGGATGATCTGCCCGACAACGCCCAGTGGTTCATGGATGTGATAAGCCACAGTGTTGCCGTCGATCTCGGCAGCGCTGCCTTCCTGCGCGCGGATGCAACCGGCGAAATAACGGAAATGGTCCGCGGCCAGCGGAATGTCGGCGTTGAGCGTTTCACGCACGGCTTTGCCGTTGTCCCAGGATTCGGTTATTGCCAGCAGTTCGAGGTTCTGTTCGATGCGGTCGGCGATTTTCAGCAGCACCAGCGAGCGAGCCTGGGCGGACGTGGCGCCCCAGGCGTCGGCAGCGGCGTGGGCAGCGTCCAGGGCCTTGTCGATGTCTTCGGCCGTGGAACGCGGGAATTCGGCAATCGGTTGGCCATTCACTGGCGAGGTATTGGTGAAGTACTGACCTTTGACAGGCGCGACGAACTCGCCGCCGATGTAGTTACCGTATTTGCTCTTGAACGAAACGATAGCGCCTTCAGTACCGGGGTGAGCGTAACGCATGATGTTTTCTCCTTGGCTTTTTGTATTTGTAAGGAAGAGCGCCTGTGCGCTTGCTTTAAGCGTAGAGCAAAGGCCGGGCCACTGCCCTGCAGGTCAGGCAAATCAAGGCTTTGCGCGATTTTTGTCGGACGGACGGGCTGCGCCTGTGACGCTTTCGGTACGGTGCCCGTGACACTTTGTGCCGTTTGTGGGACAGCCTGTGACCGGGCGGTCTTGCCAGCATTGCATTGGGTCGATGGCTGGAGGATGCTGGACCACAATTGCCACACGGATAACGTGTGTGGCGAGGGGGCTTGCTCCCGCTGGGTTGCGAAGCGGCCCCGGATATGTCTGCCGGTCAGGTTTGGCGAGCGCTTCGCACTCGAGCGGGAGCAAGCTCCCTCGCCACAGGATGTGTTCCAGGCTCCTTAGTGGGGTTTCAGCACAGCTCTCGGAGAGAATAATAAGAAATGCACGACAACCATTTGAGTCGCCATGCCCAGCAAGTGCTGACCGTGACCCAGGGCAAATCCCACCTGCACGGTCCCGGCAGCGACCCGTCCATCGCCCGGTCCTGGCTGCGCTGTCTTGAGGACTATCACCTCGACCCCGCCCTGACCATGGCGCCGACGGTGCTGGAGCATGGCCGTGTCCTTGAAAGCCGCGAGCGCTTGCAGCAAGTGCTGCACATCGCCGGCAACGAAATGAGCAGCCTGCATCAGCAACTCTCCGGCGCCGGTCATGCGGTGCTGCTGACCGATGCGCGCGGGGTGATCCTCAACTGCGTGACTGCGCCCGCCGAGCGGAAGATTTTCGAACGCGCCGGCCTCTGGCTCGGCGCCGACTGGAGCGAAGCCTGCGAAGGTACTAACGGCATCGGCACCTGCCTGGTGGAACGCCAATCGCTGACCATCCACCAGGACGAACACTTTCGCGGCCGCCACACCGGCCTGACCTGCTCGGCGAGCCCGGTGTTCGACCCGCATGGCGAACTGCTGGCGGTGCTCGACGTGTCCTCGGCGCGTCACGACGTCTCGCGGCAAAGCCAGTTTCACACCATGGCGCTGGTCAATCTGTCGGCGAAGATGATCGAGAGCTGCTACTTCCTGCGTTACTTCGACAATCAGTGGTTGCTGCGCTTCCACCTGCAGGCCGAATCCGTCGGGCTGTTCAGCGAAGGGTTGCTGGCGTTCGACGGGGAAGGGCGGATCTGCGCGGTCAACCAGAGTGCGCTCAACCTGCTGGGCCATGTTCGCGGCGGACTGCTGGGGAAACCGGTCGAGGCGTTTTTCGATTGCTCGCTGGACGAGTTGCTGGGCCGAGCGAGTGTGAATGCCAGCGCCAGTTGGCCGCTGCGCACCCGCGACGGGCGAAGTCTGTTTGCCGTGTTGCGTGGTCAGCCGCGCAGCATTCCGGTGCCCGTGGTGCCTGCTCCGGTGATCAGCGAGCCGTCGCGGTTGTCGGGCATATGTTTGGGCGACGTCGGGTTGCAGGAAGATTTTCGCAAGTCCCTTCGCGTCTTCGAACGGGACGTACCGCTGCTGATCAATGGCGAAACCGGCTCCGGCAAGGAGGCCTTCGCCAAGGCGGTGCATCAGGCCAGTCAGCGGGCGCAAAAGGCCTTCGTTGCGCTCAATTGCGCGGCCATCCCCGAAAGCCTGATCGAGAGCGAACTGTTCGGTTATCGCGGCGGCAGCTTCACTGGTGCGCGCAAGGAAGGCATGCGCGGCAAGTTGCAGCAGGCAGATGGCGGGACATTATTTCTGGATGAAATCGGCGACATGCCCCTGGCATTGCAGACCCGGCTATTAAGGGTGCTCGAAGACCGGCAAGTCGTGCCGATTGGCGGTGAGCCGGAGTCGGTCAACGTCCGGATCATCAGCGCCACTCACCGTAATTTGCTGGAACGGGTGCAGGACGGCAGCTTCCGCGAGGATTTGTATTACCGGCTCAACGGTCTGGAGATCGCACTGCCGGCGTTGCGCGAGCGCAGTGACAAATCCCAGTTGCTCGATTTTCTGCTGGCGCAAGAGGCGGGCGGGGAGGCGGTGCTGATTGATGAGCCGGCACGCCAGGCCTTGCTGGGTTTTGCCTGGCCCGGAAATGTGCGGCAGTTGCGCAATGTGCTGCGCACGTTGGCAGCGTTGTGCGACGGCGTGCGGATCGGGCTGGAGGATTTGCCGGTGATGATTCGTCAGGCGCGACCGATGCCGGTGGTTGCCGTTGACCAGCCTTCCGAACACCCCTTGGACGATGCCGAGCGGCTGGCGTTGTTGAATGTGCTGGAACAGACGCGCTGGCATATGACGAATACCGCCGAACAGCTTGGTGTCAGCCGCAATACCCTTTACCGAAAACTGCGCAAGCACGGGATTGCCCGGTAAACCGCTTTTGTGGCGAGGGAGCTCGCTCCCGTCGCAATCAAGGAATGCAATAAGCCAGAGTAATCGCGAGCGCAGGTGGGGGCCGCTGCACGCCCCAGCGGGAGCAAGCTCCCTCGCCACAGTGGTGGTGGCAAGTCTCAGCTAAAGAGTGCGATTTCTGCCTCTCTAAGCTAACCTGCGGCCATGTTTTACGAGGTCGACTAATGCACATTCATATTCTTGGTATCTGCGGCACTTTCATGGGTTCGATGGCGGTTCTGGCCAAAGAGCTGGGCCATCATGTGACCGGCTCCGATGCCAACGTCTATCCGCCGATGAGCACTCAGCTTGAGGCTCAGGGCATTCAGTTGACCCAGGGCTACGACCCGGCGCAACTCGATCCGGCCCCGGATCTGGTGGTCATCGGCAACGCCATGTCCCGCGGCAATCCGGCGGTCGAATACGTCCTGAATAAGGGCTTGCCGTATGTCTCCGGCCCGCAGTGGCTGGCCGATCACGTGCTGCAAGGTCGCTGGGTGCTGGCCGTCGCCGGCACGCATGGCAAAACCACCACCAGCAGCATGCTCGCCTGGGTGCTGGAGCACGCGGGCATGAGCCCCGGTTTCCTGATTGGCGGCGTGCCGCAGAATTTCTCGGTGTCGGCGCGTCTGGGCGGCACGCCGTTCTTCGTGATCGAAGCCGACGAATACGACAGTGCATTTTTCGACAAGCGCTCCAAGTTTGTTCACTACCGCCCCCGTACGGCGATCCTGAACAACCTGGAGTTCGATCACGCCGACATCTTCCCCGATCTGGCGGCTATCGAGCGACAGTTCCACCATTTGGTGCGGACTATCCCGAGTGAAGGCCTGGTGATCCACCCGACCACCGAACCGGCCTTGCTGCGTGTGATCGAGATGGGCTGCTGGACCCCGGTGCAAACCACCGGCGCTGGTGGTCAGTGGCAGGTCAAACTGCTGAGTGAAGACGGTTCGACATTCGAAGTGATGTTCGAAGGCGTCGCTCAAGGCGTGGTCGAGTGGGACATGACCGGTCAACACAATGTCGCCAACGCCTTGGCCACCTTGGCGGCGGCGCGGCATGTCGGTGTCGTGCCGTCCATGGGCATCGCTGCGTTGAGCGCGTTCAAAAGCGTGAAGCGCCGGATGGAAAAAGTCGCCGAAGTCCGTGGCATCACCATCTACGACGACTTCGCTCACCACCCGACTGCCATCGCCACGACCCTCGACGGTCTGCGTAAACGCATTGGCGACGCGCCATTGATCGCCATCATCGAGCCGCGCTCCAATTCCATGAAGCTCGGCGCTCACCGTGATGGCTTGCCGGAAAGCGTGGTCGATGCCGATCAAGTGATCTGGTACGCACCGGCCAACCTCGGCTGGGACCTGAGCGCTACCGCGGCGCTGTGCACGGTGCCGTCGATTGTCAGCGATTCTCTGGAAGGCATTATCGAGCGCGTGAAAAGCCAGGCTCAACCCGGCACTCACGTGGTGATCATGAGCAACGGCGGCTTCGGCGGCCTGCACGGCAAACTGGCCGAGGCGCTCAAATGAACAATGGCCCGGAACGCATCACGCTGGCGATGACCGGCGCTTCGGGCGCCCAGTACGGTTTGCGCCTGCTGGACTGCCTGATTCGCGAAGATCGCGAGGTGCACTTCCTGATCTCCAAGGCTGCGCAGCTGGTGATGGCCACCGAAACCGACGTTACGTTGCCGCCGAAAACCCAGATGATGCAGGCCTTTCTCACCGAGTACACCGGCGCTGCCGCGGGGCAGATTCGGGTGTACGGCAAGGAGGACTGGATGTCGCCGGTGGCCTCGGGCTCCGGCGCGCCGTCGGCGATGGTGGTGGTGCCGTGTTCGACTGGCACGCTGTCGGCTATCGCGACCGGTGCTTGTAACAACCTGATCGAACGGGCCGCTGACGTCACACTGAAAGAGCGTCGCCAGCTGATCCTGGTGCCGCGCGAAGCGCCGTATTCGAGTATTCATCTGGAGCACATGCTCAAGTTGTCGAACATGGGTGTGACGATCTTGCCCGCGTCGCCGGGCTTCTATCATCAGCCACAAACCATCGATGACCTGATCGACTTCGTCGTGGCACGGATTCTCAACCTGCTGAACATCCCGCAAGACATGCTGCCACGTTGGGGCGAACACCATCTGACCAGCGATGAATAAGCTGCTGATGGTTGTGCTGGCTCTGCAACTGGCGGGCTGTGCCACGGTGCGCACGCTGGATGCTGCCAAGCCGGGGGCTCCGGTGGTGTATGCGGGAACGCGACTGGATTTGTACGCCATGAATGGCGGTTGCTGCGCGATGGATCGTTTTGGGGCAGAAGCACCGAGCTATCCTGGTATTGATCTGCCGGCCAGTGCTTTGCTGGATACGTTGCTGTTGCCGTTGTCGGTGTTGACGGTGATCGGCGTGAGTTTTCAGGCGACCGGCGGGTTGTAGGAGTAAGCGAGGCTTTTTGTGGCGAGGGAGCTTGCTCCCGCTGGGCTGCGCAGCAGTCCCAATTTATGGGGCCGCTACGCGACCCAACGGGAGCAAGCTCCCTCGCCACAGGTTCGCGGGTTACTTGCCGAGCTTGCGCAACTCATCCGACTCGACAATCCGCACCCCATCCTGCTCCTCCAGTGCAAGCCGCCACATCGCGCGAGCCAGTTGGCAGGCTTCGATGCCGTGGTATTTGCCCGGGATCAGGCGGGACAACGGACCGGCGAACAGCTCGGCCGGCCGAGGCTCGATACGATCGCCCAGCAATACCGAAGGCCGGCAAATGGTCAGCTGCGGCCAGTTTTGCGCGCGCAATGCGTATTCCATCTCGCCCTTAACCCGGTTGTAGAAAATCGAGGATCTGCGATCGGCCCCCAGGGCGCTGATCACGATCAAGTGCCGCGCGCCCATTTCCCGCGCCCGTTTGGCGAAAGCCACCACCATGTCGAGATCGACCGCGCGAAACGCCTCTTCCGAGCCAGCCTGTTTGATCGTGGTGCCAAGACAGCAGTAGGCGATGTCGACGCGTCCGTTCAGTTGCGGCAGGAATTCCGCCGGGTCGCCGACCGGGTTTTCCAGGTGGGGGTGCTTGGCCAACGGCCGGCGTGAGGGGGCCAATACGCGCGTGATCGTAGGCTCGTTGAGCAGGCGATCAAGCAAGTGTTCACCGGTCAGGCCGGTAGCTCCGGCAAGCAATACATGCTGAGGCGTCAAGTACATAGTGTTTCCCCCTTGATACTGATCAGCTTAGTTGCTCTTTGCATCCTTGTTGCTGATAGAGACACTTTGTAGCGCTTTTCGTGCCTGCTGTTTGCGTAACAGCTGCCAGTGGGAGAGTACGGTTTTCGGTGCCCAGATCTGCGGTTCAGAGGCTTCGAAGCTGTCCGCCAGTTCCCGCTCGGCCACGGTGGCCCTGGCCAGCTTGAAGGCTTGTTCCAGGTCGTCGGTCTGGTTCAGGGCCTGGGCGAACAGCGCATCGCCGAAGTAAGTGAAGTTGGCTTCTTCCGTGCAACCGAAGGACACACGGTCGGCCCGCGCGGCCGCCATGATCAGCGTGCGTTCGTCCTTGAGGGCGGGGATGAAACCACCGGAGTAGCAAGACGAAATCACAATGATCTTGTCGCGGTTTTTCAGCGGTGCGAGCACGGCAGCGAGTTCGTCCGCCGGCAGGTCGGACAGTTCCATGCGCGGCTGATCGAGTACGAGTTCGTGTTCGCTGGTGCCGTGGCTGGTCAGGTAGATGAAGATCAAGTCTTCCGGACCGCTGCGTTCGGCCAGCGTCAGCGCGGCGCGGCGCAGGTTTTCCCGGGTGGCCATCGGCCGATCGACGAGATGGTCGCGGTGGTTCACCAGGCGAATCTGGCCAAACGCACCGAAGCGGCTGGTCAGCATATTGCTGACGTAATCGGATTCGCGCAGGAACACGCTCTGCTTGCCGTCACCGCCCAGCGTCAGGGTGTACAACTCGATCGCCGGGGTCGAGGCCGGCACATTGGCCAGCGCATCTTCGAGCAAGCGCCCCTGAGCCAGCAGGCCAAGCTCGAGGCTGTCGGGCAGCAGCTTGCCATCGGCATCGCGCACTCGCTGGCCATTGACCCAGGTGCCGCTCTGTACGGTGCCATCGGTCAACACCAGCGTGCCATGACCTTGATAACTGTCGCCGTCGAACTGACCGATGTAGAAACTGCCGTCGGGCAGGTTCAGCCGGCCCTGGCCAGTGAAGCGCCAGTCGCTGAACTGGCCGATGTAGTGGCTACCGTCGGCACCGATCAACTCGCCCTTGCCGTTCAGCGAACCTTCCTTGAATTGGCCCAGCCAGACATCGCCGTCGGCATTCTCGTAGCGGCCCTTGCCGTGCAGTTGGTTGTTCTTGAAGCCGCCGACGTAGATGTCGCCTTCGGCGCTGTTGAAAGTCCCGTTGCCTTCCAGCTGACCGTCCTTGAAATGTCCGGTGAACTGATTGCCGCTGGCGTCACCGCGCTGGCCTTCGCCGTTGGGCTTGCCATGGGCGAACTGGCCTTGATACGAGCTGCCGTCATCGAGTTCCAGACGTCCGAGCCCTGAATATTGATCGGCCTTGAATTCGCCGCGGTAGGTCATGCCGTTTTCTTTGAGGGTGCCTTCGCCTTCGCGCCGACCCGCCTTGAAACCGCCGGTGTAGCTGCTGCCGCTGGTGGTCAGCGTGCCCTGACCGTCGAACAGTCCCAGGTTGAAATTACCGCGATACACTTCGCCGTTGCTGCCGTGCCATTCGCCCGGGCCATGCCATTGACCCTTGTCGAAACTGCCGGCGTACCAGCTGCCGTTCGGGTAGTCGACGCGACCCTGGCCTTGCAGCAATCCGTTGACCAGGTCGCCGCGATAGCGTCCGCCATCCGGCAGGCGCGCATCGGGCGGCAACAGCGATTCGCCGTCGCCGCAAGCGGTGAGCATCAGGGTCAAGGCAATGAGTGCAAGTGAGCGCATAGCGGGATCCGGGCAATTAGGCGACCGAGTATGCCGCAGCTCTATGACCTTAAATAGAGAGAGGTCGCGAAACAGCGTGAGCTGCTTCGCATCCGGGAGGGTTTACACGAAGCAGAGTGACAATGGCTCGGCGATGTAGGCCGGTTTTTCCGAACCTTCGATCTCGAGCGTGGCGGTGGCTTTGAGCAGCCATTGGCCGGGTTTCTTCTCGGTGACTTCGGTCAGGTCGACCTTGAGCCGCACTTTCGAGTTGACCTTTACCGGCTGAATGAACCGCACGCTGTCCAGGCCGTAATTGACCACCATCTTCAAGCCTTCGGGCAGGATGAGGATGTCTTCCATCAGTTTGGGGATCAGCGATAGCGACAGGAAACCGTGTGCAATGGTGCTGCCAAATGGCGTTTGCGCGGCTTTGACCGGGTCGACATGGATGAACTGATAGTCCCCTGTGGCTTCGGCGAACAGGTTGATGCGCTCCTGATCGATGGTGAGCCATTCGGAACGTCCAAGTTCCTTGCCGACATAATCTTTGAGCTCTGCAACGGGAACATAGGGCATTGAGACTCTCCTTGGGTTCATCGGTTTTATAGTTTTGAGGTGGGGGGATTTGACCTCCCGGATTACCACTTTAGATCAACATGGCGAATTGCTCCGGTCAACCGACCATGCTTTTGGCGAATGCCGGTCCATAGCGTTGGCATGCTTATAATGCCGGGCGCGATTTTTCGGGGAGAGGACGGATGTTGTTACGTGGCCTGACCTGGCTGGTGTTGTTCCAATTGCTGGGCACAGCCATCAACCATTTGTTATTGCCGGTGCTGCCGGGGCCGATTATCGGCCTGCTGCTTCTGCTGGTGTACCTGATCTGTCGTGGGCAGGTGGGCGAACCGCTCAACCTGGCCGCGAGCAGCCTGCTGCGTTACCTGCCGTTGCTGCTGGTGCCACCGGCTGTGGGCGTGATGGTGTACGCCAAGGACATTGCCGCGGACTTCTGGGCCATTGTCGGTGCGCTGGTGTTGTCGCTGCTGTTGTCCATGGCCTTCGCGGGTGTGCTGATGCAGCGCATGGTCAAGCGTCACGCGCACCGCGAGGACTCGCAATGATCCTGGACTGGCAAGGCGCCTGGACGTCGGTGATTCATCATCCGTTGTTCGGCATCGGCATTACCCTCGGCGCTTATCAACTGGTGTTGGCGGCGTTCGAGAAAACCCGCTGGATCTTTCTGCAGCCCGTGCTGGTCTCCATGTTGCTGGTGATTGGCGTTTTGGTGGGCTGCGGCCTGACGTACGCCGAGTACCGCAAGAGCACCGAGATCCTCAGCATTTTGCTCGGCCCCGCCACGGTCGCGCTGGCTGTACCGCTTTACCTCAATCTGCGGCGGATCCGGCAGTTGTTCTGGCCGATATTTACTACGCTGGTGATAGGCGGTGTCGTCGCCACCGGCATGGGCGTGTTGCTGGGCTGGTCGTTCGGTGCCGAACACATGATCCTGATGACCATGGCGCCGAAGTCGGTGACCTCGCCGATCGCCATGCTGGTGGCCGAGCAGATTGGCGGCGTCGCGGCGCTGGCGGCAGTGTTTGTGTTGATCACCGGCGTGATCGGGGCGATCTTTGGGCCGAGCCTGCTGAATCGGCTCGGCGTCCACAGCCCCGAGGCGCGTGGCATGGCGCTGGGCATGACTGCCCATGCGGTCGGCACCGCGGTGGCCATGCAGGAAAGTGAAGAATGCGGCGCCTTCGCGGCGCTGGCAATGAGTCTTATGGGCGTGGCCACGGCGGTGTTCCTGCCGTTGGCAGTGTCGATGGTGGTGTAAGGAAATGTCTATGAGCTTGCCGCTTTTCCCGCTGAACACGGTGCTGTTTCCTGGCTGCATCCTCGACTTGCAGATCTTCGAGGCGCGCTACCTGGACATGATCAGCCGCTGCATGAAACAGGGCGGCGGTTTCGGCGTGGTGTGCATTCTTGATGGCGAAGAAGTCGGCATCGCTCCGGCGGGCTATGCGCTGGTCGGCTGTGAAGCCCTGATTACCGACTTCAAACAGCAGGACAACGGTTTGCTGGGCATTCGGGTGCAGGGCGGACGGCGTTTTCACGTGTTGCGCACCGAGGTCCAGCGCGATCAATTGACGGTCGCCGAGGTCGAGTGGCTGGAAGACGAGCCCGAGCAACCGTTGCAGGATGAGGACGCCGACCTGGTTGCACTGCTCAAGGCCCTGGCCGAACACCCGATGGTCGAAGCCTTGAACATGGGCACCGAGGCGACCGGGCAACAGTCGCTGGCCAATCAGTTGGCGTACCTGTTGCCGTTTGCCGAATTGGACAAAATCGACCTGCTGCAACTCGACGATCCGCAGCAGCGACTGGATGCGATCCAGGCACTGCTGGATGAGTTGCAGGGTGAGTTGTTTGCCTGATGAAAAGATCGCAGCCTTCGGCAGCTCCTACATGGGTAAGGCGTAGGAACTTGCTGAAGGCTGCGATTTTTTGATCTTCAGTAGGCGTATCTCACCATCGCATGCGGTAAATGCCGCAACGCAAAGAACCCGAACAGCGCCACCATCGCCGGCAACACCAGCCACCAGATCCTCGGCGGCATGGCATTGAGCGGTGTCCGGCGCTGACTCAGCCCCAGGCTCGCCGCACAGACACACGCCGCCAGCATTGCGCCGGCCAGCACATCCGTGGGCCAGTGCGCGCCCAGATAGACGCGTGACAGCGCGATCGCGAGTGCCGGCAGGCAGCCCAACAGCAACCAGGTCAGACGCATCCGCGGGGGTTGTCCGCGACCAGCCAGAACGGCGAGGGTCAGAAACAGCGCGAAGGCCCCGGAGGCGTGACCGCTGGGCATGCTGTAGCTCACCAACGGATCGCTCAAGACTTCCGGGCGCACGCGGGCGAAAAACTGTTTGGTAAACGTGTTGCCGAGCGCCGTGAAGAGCAATGTGCTCCCCGCAAAAATCGCCTGTCGCCATTGCCGGGCCACCAGCAGCAGCCCTGTCAGCAGGGCGCTGAACAGCAGCATGTTGCGGAACTCGCCAATCAGCGTGAAGGTGACGGCGACTTCGTCGAGCGTCGGGCTGCGGTGTTCCTGCACCAGCGTCATGACGCCCTGATCGAGGGCGGTCAGGTGCGGGTAGCCGATAAACAGCCCCGCGAGGATCAGTAAGCTCATGCTGGTGATCAGTATTGTGGCTTTGCGATGGCGGCGCAGGCTGCTGGTCACGCTCAAGCCCACCATCACCGCGATGCTGCCGGCAACGATCCCGGCCTCAGGCCAGAAACCTTCCGGCAACGGCAAACGAATCGCAGCCCCCGTGGCCCAGCCGGGCAACAGGTAGGCGACGCTCCAACCGGCAGCGGCCAGCAGGCTGACAGCGACGAAGCGCGGGAAGGGCATGTCGAACATCCCGGCAACCATCGGCAGCATGGGCCGCAACGGCCCGATGAAACGCCCGACCAAAAGACTGGCAATGCCATAGCGCTGGAAGTAAGCCTCGGCGCCGGCGATCCATTCCGGATGATGGCGCAGGCCGGGCAGGCGCCGAATGTTCTGATGGAAATGTCGCCCCACAAAGTAGGAAACGATATCGCCCAGTACGCCGGCGGCGAATCCGAGCAACAATGTTTCGCTCAACGACAGCGCGCCGCTACCGGCCAGCACCGCGACGGCAAACAGCAACACCGTGCCGGGTACGATCAGCCCGGCAATCGCCAGGCATTCCACGAAGGCCACAATGAAAACCGCCGCGGCCAGCCACTGCGGGTTTGTCGCCAGCCATCCGGTCACGCTATCGAGCCAAGGGCCCATAAAAACAACTCCATTGAATTTCTATAAACGCCTTCAGGGCGAGCAAACCTTCCCAAACACCACACAAGCCCCGCAGAGATTGCGGATGCTTCAAGTTCTTTGATTGTTCATGTCAGCAAAAAATAATCGCGACCTTCGACCTGCCCCCGTCGCAGCGGGTTCCGCGTGCAATACGGCGCGTAAGCCGCGTCGACAAAGCGGTACATCAAGTGTTCGTCACGCCCATGGGGAATGCCCAGGCGTGTGGTTTGAATGATATGGCCAGGTGCAGGGCCGACATCCTCCACCAGCAGCACTTCATGATCGAAGCGCTTGGCGTCCCAGACCGGCACCTTCAAACCCAGCGCCTTGCACAGCAATGTTTGCCCGGCGCAAAGTTTTTGCGAAGGGCGAGGGCGACCCTGGGCATCAGGATTGTTCAACAGCATTTGCGCCAGGCTCGCCGGGCCGCTCAACTCATCGACCCATGGATAGGCGGATTTGATCAAAACCGCATTGCCTGGACCTTGAGCGCTGAAAT
Source organism: Pseudomonas sp. IT-P171 (assembly GCF_949767765.1). Classification (NCBI taxonomy): domain Bacteria; kingdom Pseudomonadati; phylum Pseudomonadota; class Gammaproteobacteria; order Pseudomonadales; family Pseudomonadaceae; genus Pseudomonas; species Pseudomonas sp. IT-P171. The sequence goes on along the minus strand of NZ_CATKQN010000001.1, from coordinate 148,706 downwards.
TCAGGGAGTCGCCGCCCCGGGCGTAATACATATAGATGTGGCCGCCATCCAGAAACAAAGCCTTACGCTTTTCTGTGTAGCCGAGAGAGGCATGGCTGCCTTTTTCTTCGAAGTAATAGGCTTCGGTCTCGATGATCCGGGCGCTGAGCCACAAGTCGCCTACCCGGTGACGGATGACTTTGCCCAGTAAATCCAGGGCCAGCGTTTGCGCATCCCGGTCGAAAAACGCGTCCGGGAGCCCTGTAGGCAGGCTCGCAGCGGGCGCACGAACAGTCAGGTTGGACATGATGAGCGGCATTTATCAAAGCTGATTGAGTCGTGATGATAACAATTTGCAGCTTAATCACGGCTGAACGTCGGCAAATTGCCCTCCATTTCGACCATCCGCCCGTCACCGCTGTTAGTCGGGGGACGCGACAGCTATAATCTGCCGCTTTACTCTTTACCAAGACCTTAGCAAAGACCACCACCGACCATGACTGAGTCCGTTCTCGACTACATGACCCGCCTGGGTCGCGCTGCCCGCGAAGCGTCGCGCATCATCGGCCGTGCCAGCACCGCGCAGAAAAACCGCGCCTTGCAGGCTGCTGCCAATGCGCTGGACGCCGCGCGTGCCGAGCTGACGGCTGCCAACGAGCTGGATCTGGCCGCGGGTCGCGCCAATGGTCTGGAGCCTGCGCTGCTGGAACGCCTGGCGCTGACCCCGGAGCGTATCGACGGCATGATCGTCGGTCTGCGTCAGGTTGCAGCGTTGCCGGACCCGGTCGGGGCGATTCGCGACATGAGCTTCCGTCCGTCGGGGATTCAGGTCGGCAAGATGCGCGTGCCGCTGGGCGTGATCGGGATCATCTACGAATCCCGGCCCAACGTGACCATCGATGCTGCCAGCCTGTGCCTGAAGTCGGGCAATGCGACCATCCTGCGCGGCGGTTCCGAGGCGATCAATTCCAACCGCGCCATCGCCGCCTGCATCCAGCGCGGTCTGGCCGAAGCCGATCTGCCGTCCGCCGTGGTTCAAGTGGTCGAAACCACTGACCGCGCCGCGGTGGGGGCGCTGATCACCATGCCTGAATACGTCGACGTCATCGTGCCCCGTGGCGGCCGTGGCCTGATCGAACGGATCAGTCGCGACGCTCGCGTGCCGGTGATCAAGCATCTGGACGGCATCTGCCACGTTTATGTCAGTGCTCACGCCGATTTGCCGAAAGCCCAACGCATTGCCTTCAACGCCAAGACTTACCGTTATGGCATCTGCGGTGCGATGGAAACGCTGTTGGTGGATCAAACCGTTGCCAAAGATTTCCTGCCGTCGATGGCTGCACAGTTCCGCGAAAAAGGCGTTGAGCTGCGTGGTTGCGAGCGCACTCGGGCGATCATCGATGCCGCGGCGGCCACTGAAGACGACTGGCACACTGAATACCTGGCGCCGATCCTTTCGATCCGCGTGGTCGACGGTCTGGACCAGGCCATCGAGCACATTAACAAGTACGGCTCCCATCACACCGATTCGATCGTCAGCGAAAACCTTGCAGACACTCGGCGTTTCGTCGCGGAAGTCGATTCGTCGTCGGTGATGATCAATACGCCGACCTGCTTCGCTGACGGCTTCGAATACGGATTGGGTGCCGAGATTGGCATTTCTACTGATAAGCTGCACGCCCGTGGCCCGGTGGGACTCGAAGGCCTGACCTGCGAGAAGTACATCGTGGTCGGTGATGGCCAGTTGCGCGGCCAGGCGTCGGTCTGACTTGGGCGACCTTAATCCGTCGGCCCCGGTAACTGCCAGCGAACCTGCGCCTCGACGTATCGGCATGCTGGGCGGGACGTTCGACCCGGTGCACATCGGCCATTTGCGCGGTGCGCTGGAAGTCGCCGAATCGCTGGCGCTCGATGAGTTGCGACTGACACCCAGTGCCAGGCCGCCTCATCGAGGCACGCCGCAGGTCTCGGCGAAGGACCGTCTGGCGATGGTCGAGTGCGCGGTGGCCGGTGTGGCCCCGTTGGTGGTGGACGCCCGTGAATTGCTGCGGGACAAACCGTCCTACACCATCGATACCCTGGAACTGATGCGTGCCGAACTGGCCGCTGAAGACCAGGTTTTTCTACTTTTGGGCTGGGACGCATTTTGCGGCCTGCCCACTTGGCACCGCTGGGAAGAGTTGCTCCAGCATTGCCACATCCTGGTGCTGCAACGCCCGGATGCCGACAGCGAACCGCCGGATGCCTTGCGCAACCTGCTGGCAGCGCGCTCGGTGAGCGACCCGCTGGCCCTCAAAGGGCCGAGCGGACAGATTGCATTCGTCTGGCAGACGCCGCTCGCGGTATCCGCCACCCAGATCCGTCAACTGCTGGCCAGCGGTAAGTCGGTACGTTTCCTGGTGCCCGACGCGGTCCTGGCCTACATCGATGCGCACGGACTCTACCGTGCGCCGAACTGAATGGGAGTGCTTCAAGGCACGTGATACCAACGTGTATTGAACCACCCGAACACATGAGCAAAACGAGTTTTATATGACTGACAAAGACGTAGCTAAAGTTAAGCGCAAAGGCACATTCAAGAGCGCCCCGCTGCCAGTAGAAGTGCCAACCGGCCCTGAGCTGGTCGGCGAAGAACTGGTGAAGGTTGCCGTAGCGGCCCTGGAAGACGTGAAGGCCCAGGACATTCAGGTGATCGACGTTCGTGAAAAGCAGAGCATCACTGACTTCATGATCATCGCCACCGGTACCTCCAACCGCCAGATCGGCGCGATGCTGGACAAGGTCCGCGAAGCGGTCAAGGCTAAGGGCGTCAAGCCACTGGGTGAAGAAGGCAAGGGCGACAGCGACTGGGTCCTGCTGGATATGGACGACGTCATCGTGCACATGATGACCGCCTCGGCTCGCCAGTTCTATGACCTGGAGCGCCTGTGGGCCGGTGCAGAGCAGAGCCGTTCGGCCAGCGCTGCGCACCACAGCCCGGAAAACACCCATGAGCACTTCACCAAGCTCAACAAAGACCAGCAATAAGGGACCGCTGTGCGACTGCGACTGATCGCCGTCGGTTCACGCATGCCCAAATGGGTGGAAGAAGGCTGGCATGAATATGCCAAGCGTCTTCCGTCCGAGCTGGCGCTGGAACTGGTGGAAATACCGCTCAATACCCGTGGCAAGAACGCCGACGTGGCGCGCTTCATCCGTCAGGAAGGCGAAGCCATGCTGGCCAAGGTCGGGCCGAACGAGCGCGTTGTCACCCTCGAAGTCCACGGCAAGCCCTGGAGCACGGAGCAGTTGGCGGTCGAGCTCGATCGCTGGCGGCTGGATTCGCGCACGGTGAATTTCATGGTCGGCGGCCCCGAAGGGCTGGCGCCGGAAGTCTGTGCGCGGGCCGATCAGCGCTGGTCCTTGTCGCCGTTGACGTTGCCGCACCCGCTGGTGCGGATTCTGATCGGCGAACAGCTGTACCGTGCCTGGACAGTTCTGTCCGGCCACCCTTACCACAAGTAGTTCTGCCTCATGCCCCAGCCGATCCGCATCAAGGACCACGAAAAAGACGCCCGTCTGGTGCGTGGCCGCGTCGTGTTCGGGGCAATTGCAGTGGTGGCGCTGATCGGCGTGCTGATCGCGCGCCTGTATTTCCTCCAGGTGATTCAGTACGAGTACCACTCGACCCTGTCGGAAAACAACCGCGTGCATGTGCAGCCGATTCCGCCCACCCGTGGGCTGATCTTCGACCGCAATGGCGTGGTGGTGGCCGACAACCGGCCGAGCTTCAGCCTGAGCATGACCCGCGAGCGTTCCGGCGACTGGCAGCAAGTGCTCGATGTGATCGTCGAAGTGCTGGAGCTGACGTCCGAGGATCGGGTGATCTTCGAGAAACGCATGCGCCAGGGGCGACGGCCATTCGAGCCGGTGCCGATTCTGTTCGAGCTGACCGAAGAACAGATCGCCCGCATCGCCGTGAACCAGTTCCGTTTGCCGGGAGTTGAAGTGGTTGCGCAACTGGTGCGGCATTACCCGCAGGGCGCGCACTTTGCTCACTCGGTGGGTTACATGGGGCGGATCAACGAGAAGGAGCTGAAGTCCCTCGATCCGGTCAATTACAGCGGCACCCACCACATCGGCAAGACCGGTATCGAGCGCTTCTACGAGCCCGAGTTGCACGGTCAGGTGGGTTACGAAGAAGTCGAAACCAACGCGCGAGGCCGCGTATTGCGGGTGCTCAAGCGTACCGATCCGATTCCCGGCAAGGACATCGTCCTGAGCCTGGACATCAAATTGCAGGAAGCCGCCGAAGCAGCGCTCGGCGGTCGCCGTGGCGCGGTGGTAGCGCTGGACCCGAAAACCGGCGAAGTACTGGCAATGGTCAGTCAGCCGAGTTTCGACCCCAACCTGTTCGTCACCGGCATCAGCTTCAAAGCCTATTCCGAGTTGCGCGACTCCATCGACCGGCCGCTGTTCAACCGCGTGCTGCGTGGTCTGTACCCGCCGGGTTCGACCATCAAGCCGGCGGTGGCGATTGCCGGTCTGGATTCGGGCGTCGTCACGGCGTCGACCCGGGTCTTCGACCCCGGTTACTACCAACTGCCCAACTACGACCACAAATACCGTAACTGGAACCGTACCGGTGACGGCTATGTCGACCTGGACACGGCGATCATGCGGTCCAACGACACCTACTTCTATGACCTGGCGCACAAGCTGGGGATTGATCGCCTGTCGGCCTACATGGGCAAGTTCGGCATCGGCCAGAAGGTCTCCCTGGACATGTTCGAAGAGTCGCCGGGGCTGATGCCGTCCCGTGAGTGGAAGCGCGCGACCCGTCGTCAGGCCTGGTTCCCGGGCGAAACACTGATTCTCGGGATCGGCCAGGGCTACATGCAATCCACGCCGCTGCAACTGGCCCAGGCCACGGCGCTGGTGGCCAACAAAGGTGTATGGAACCGTCCGCACCTGGCCAAGACCGTCGAAGGCGAACGGCCCAAAGATGACAATCCGATGCCGGACATCATCCTGCGCGATCCGTCCGACTGGACCAAGGTCAACCATGGTATGCAGCAGGTAATGCATGGCGCCCGTGGTACCGCGCGCAAGGCCTCGATCGGCGCGCAATACCGGATCGCGGGCAAAAGTGGTACGGCCCAGGTGGTTGCGATCAAGCAGGGTGAGAAGTACGACCGCTCCAAGGTTCAGGAACGTCACCGTGACCACGCCTTGTTCGTCGGCTTCGCGCCGGCCGACAACCCGCAAATCGTGGTGTCGGTGATGGTCGAGAACGGCGAGTCCGGTTCCGGCGTCGCCGCACCGGTGGTGCGCCAGGTCATGGACGCCTGGCTCCTGGACCAGGACGGCCGACTGAAAGCCGAATACGCCAGCCCAATCAGTGCGGAGGCTACGGCCCGTGAAGAGTAATTTCGATCGCATCCTTTCCAGTGAGGATGTGATGCGTCGCCGCGCGACGCTGTTGCAACGCATGCACATCGACGGCCCGTTGCTGATCCTGCTGCTGACCCTCGCGGCCGGTAGCCTGTTCGTGCTGTATTCGGCCAGCGGCAAGAGCTGGGATCTGCTGGCCAAGCAAGCCACGTCGTTCGGCATCGGCCTGGTGTCGATGATCGTCATCGCCCAGTTCGAGCCGCGCTTCATGGCTCGCTGGGTGCCGGTGGGTTACGTGCTCGGCGTGCTGTTGCTGGTGGTGGTGGACGTCATGGGCCACAACGCCATGGGCGCCACGCGCTGGATCAACATTCCCGGGGTGATCCGCTTCCAGCCTTCGGAGTTCATGAAGATCCTGATGCCGGCGACCATTGCCTGGTACTTGTCCAAGCGCACCTTGCCGCCGCAGCTCAAGCATGTGGGCGTCAGTCTGTTTCTGATTGGTTTGCCGTTCATTCTGATCGTGCGCCAGCCCGACCTCGGTACTTCGCTGCTGATTCTCGCGGGCGGTGCGTTCGTGCTGTTCATGGGTGGCCTGCGCTGGCGCTGGATTCTCAGCGTGCTGGCCGCGGCCGTCCCGGTGGCCGTGGGGATGTGGTTTTTCATCATGCACGACTACCAGAAGCAGCGAATCCTGACGTTCCTCGACCCGGAAAGCGATCCGCTGGGCACGGGCTGGAACATTATCCAGTCGAAAGCGGCCATTGGCTCCGGCGGCGTATTCGGCAAAGGCTGGCTGCTGGGCACCCAGTCGCACCTGGACTTCCTCCCGGAAAGCCACACCGACTTCATTATTGCGGTCATGGGCGAGGAGTTCGGCCTGGTCGGCATCTGCGCGCTGCTGCTGATTTACTTGCTATTGATCGGCCGCGGGCTGGTGATTACCGCCCAGGCCCAGACATTGTTCGGCAAATTGCTCGCGGGCGCCCTGACCATGACGTTTTTTGTTTACGTTTTCGTCAACATAGGTATGGTCAGTGGCCTGTTGCCGGTTGTGGGGGTGCCGTTGCCGTTCATTAGCTACGGAGGAACTTCGCTGGTAACGCTGCTGTCAGCGTTTGGGGTTTTGATGTCGATCCATACCCATCGTAAGTGGATCGCGCAAGTTTGAATAAGGTGAAGATTTCAATGCAAGTAATGCGTGGCTGGGCGACTCGATACGCGCCATGGGTCGGCCTGGTAAGCATCCTTGGCACTGCGCAGGACGCGTTGGCCGGCGATTACGAAGGCACACCCCAGGTGGCCGAATTCGTCGGTGAAATGACCCGCGACTACGGCTTTGCCGGTGAACAGCTGATGGGCGTGTTCCGCGAAGCCGAGCGCAAGCAAACGATTCTGGACGCGATCTCGAAACCCGCCGAGCGGGTCAAGCAGTGGAACGAATATCGTCCGATGTTCATTACCGACGCGCGCATTGCCCGCGGCGTGGATTTCTGGCGGCAGCACGAGGCGGTACTGGCACGCGCCGAGCAGGAATACGGTGTCCCGGCCCAGGTGATTGTCTCGATCATCGGCGTTGAGACCTTTTTCGGTCGCAATACCGGCAATTACCGGGTAATCGACGCCTTGTCGACCCTGGGTTTCGACTATCCTCCCCGTGCCGAATTCTTCCGCAAGGAATTGCGTGAGTTCCTGTTGCTGGCTCGAGAAGAACAGGTCGATCCACTGACCCTCAAGGGCTCCTACGCCGGGGCGATGGGCTTGCCGCAGTTCATGCCGAGCAGCTTCCGCGCCTATGCGGTGGATTTCGACGGTGACGGCCACATTAATATCTGGACCAATCCCGACGATGCCATCGGCAGCGTTGCCAGTTACTTCAAACGTCACGGCTGGGTGGCCGGTGAACCGGTGGTCAGCCGCGCGGATGTGCGTGGCGAGCAGGTCGACGAAGGTTTGACCACCGGCATCGAACCGACTAAAACCGTCGGGGAGTTGCGGGCGCTGGGGTGGTCAAGTCATGATGCGCTGCGCGATGATATGCCGGTCACGGCATTCCGCCTGGAAGGTGACAATGGCCCTGAATACTGGATGGGCCTGACGAATTTTTACGCTATCACGCGTTATAACCGCAGCGTGATGTACGCCATGGCGGTACATCAACTGTCTGAACAGCTGGTCCAAGCACGGGGCGTCAAGTAATGCGGGCATTGCCTATGAATAAACCCCTGAAGCTGATGGCATTCGCCGCGTTGGCGGTGCTGGTCGCCAGTTGTTCGACCAGCCGCTCGCCGACACAGAAGTCTTCTTCCACCGCCGTGCGCTCGGCGCCGGGGCTGGACATCAACCGCGCCCACAAAGATGGCGCACCGTGGTGGGATGTCGACGTATCGCGCATCCCGGATGCCACACCGACCCTGCACACCGGTCCTTACAAGGCCAACCCGTACACCGTACTGGGCAAGACTTACTTCCCGCTGCAGGAATCCAAGACCTACGTCGCCTCGGGCACGGCGTCCTGGTATGGCACCAAGTTCCACGGCCAGAACACCGCCAACGGCGAGGTCTATGACCTGTATGGCATGAGTGCCGCCCACAAGACCTTGCCACTGCCAAGTTACGTTCGGGTGACCAACCTGGACAACAACAAGACCGTGATCCTGCGGGTCAATGACCGTGGCCCGTTCTACTCGGACCGCATTATCGACTTGTCCTACGCGGCGGCGAAAAAACTCGGCTATGCCGAAACCGGCACTGCGCGGGTCAAGGTCGAAGGCATCGATCCGCAGCAATGGTGGGCGGCCAAGGGCCGTCCGGCACCTTTGATGCTCAACGAGCCGCAAGTCGCGCAAAATACCGCGCCGACGATTACCGCTTCGGCCGGTACGGTCGAACAATGGACGCCACCGCCGCAGCAACACGCCGCGGCCGTCGTGCCCGTGCAGATCGATGCAAAAAAAAACGCTTCTGTACCAGCCTCTGGCCAGTATCTGCAGGTGGGCGCGTTCGCCAACCCGGACGCTGCAGAGCTCCTGAGATCGAAGCTCAGCGGGATGGTGAGCGCTCCGGTGTTCATCAGCTCGATCGTGCGCAATCAACAGACACTGCATCGGGTGCGCCTGGGGCCGATCGGCTCGCCGGGTGAAATCCAGCAAGTGCAGAACAGTGTGCGCCTGGCCAATCTCGGTTCGCCGAGCGTGGTCACCGCCGAGTAATACGTAGTACTTGATTGACGGTTCACTTGCAGTTTCAGGGGTGAACCTGGTTGTTGGCTCGTTGAAGAACAAAAGCCCGGCAAGGGTTCTGAGTGAACGACTGAACACGCGACAACCCGTTAGAAGGTTGTCTGATTAGTTTTGCCCTCGGGCAGTTTCCATTAGCGATTTCGAGAGACGGATGAACATCACCACCTTTGCCAAACGCCTGTGCCTTCTAGTCCCGCTGCTCCTCTCGCCTGCCGCTTTTGCGGTCGAGATGATGCCGTCGCCGCCACAACTGGCCGCCAAAGCCTACGTGCTCATGGATGCCAGCAGCGGCAACGTGCTGGTCGAGAACAACGGTGACCAGCGTCTGCCGCCTGCCAGCCTGACCAAGCTGATGACCGCGTACATCGCGACCCTGGAAATCCGTCGTGGCCAGATCGGCGAAAACGATCCGGTGACCGTCAGCGAAAACGCCTGGCGCACCGGCGGTTCGCGGATGTTCATCAAGGTCGGTTCGCAAGTGACGGTCAGCGACCTGCTGCACGGCATCATCATTCAGTCGGGCAACGACGCCAGTGTTGCGCTCTCCGAGCACATCGCCGGCAGCGAAGACGCTTTCGCCGACATGATGAACAAAACCGTGGCCGACCTGGGCATGACCAACAGCCACTTCATGAACCCGACCGGCCTGCCGAACCCGGAGCACTACTCGTCGGCCCACGACATGGCCGTGCTGGCTCGCGCGATCATCCACGAAGACCCGGCTCACTACGCGATCTACTCGCAGAAAGAGTTCTTCTGGAACGGCATCAAGCAACCTAACCGCAACCTGCTGCTGTGGCGTGACAAGACCGTTGACGGTCTGAAAACCGGCCACACCGAAGAAGCCGGCTACTGCATGGTGTCTTCGGCCGTTCGTGATGGCATGCGCCTGATCGCGGTGGTGTTCGGCACCAACAGCGAAGTGGCCCGCGCATCGGAAACCCAGAAGCTGCTGACCTATGGTTTCCGTTTCTTCGAAACCCAGACCTTCTATCAGAAAGGCGCCGAGCTGGCCCAGGCCCCTGTCTGGAAAGGCAGCACCAATCAAGTCAAGGCCGGCCTGGCTGAAGACCTGACCATGACCCTGCCAAAAGGCCAGCTGAAAAAGCTCGCCGCCAGCATGACCATGAACCCGCAACTGGTTGCGCCAATCGCCAAGGGCGACGTGATCGGCAAAGTCGAAGTGAAACTGGACGACAAGGTGGTGCACAGCGCTGACCTGATCGCCCTGGACGCGGTCGACGAGGGTGGTATCTTCCGTCGCATGTGGGATAGCATCCGTCTATTCTTCTACGGCTTGTTCAACTGAATTAGTGTGGACTCTCATGGCCTCGCTCCAATCCGGAGCGGGGCCATGTCCGTTGCCACGGCTTACGAGGCCGTTACGCCATGACAGACACCGAAGTAAATGCGCCAAAGATCGAATTCCCCTGCGCGGATTATCCGATCAAGGTGATCGGCGACACCGGCGTGGGTTTCAAGGACAAGATCATCGCGATCCTCGAGAAACACGCGACCGTTGACCACAAGACCCTGGCCGAGCGCCAGAGTACCAACGGCAAGTACACGACTATCCAGCTGCACATCATCGCCACCGGTCAAGAACAGCTGTACGACATCAACAGCGAGTTGCGGGCTACCGGTTTCGTGCACATGGTGCTGTGATGTCTGGCACGCTGGGCTTTCGCGACCTCGGCCAGATGGCATACGAGCCGGTCTGGCATGCCATGCAGCGCTTCACCAACGAGCGTGGTAGCGATGCCGCTGACGAGATCTGGCTGGTGGAACACCCACCGGTGTTCACCCAGGGCCAGGCCGGCAAGGCCGAGCACTTGTTGCTGCCAGGGGATATTCCGGTGGTGCAGGTCGATCGTGGTGGCCAGGTGACTTATCACGGCCCCGGTCAGTTGGTGGCCTACCTGTTGCTCGATGTACGCAAGCTCGGTTTCGGCGTGCGTGACCTGGTCACCCGCATGGAACACTGCCTGATCGAGCTGCTGGCCAGTTACGGCGTCACTGCCGCGGCGAAGCCGGATGCGCCGGGCGTCTACGTCGACGGCGCGAAAATCGCTTCCCTGGGTCTGCGGATCCGCCACGGTTGTTCCTTTCATGGCCTGGCCCTGAACGTGGACATGGACCTGGAACCGTTTCGACGGATTAATCCCTGCGGCTACGCCGGGCTGGCGATGACCCAGCTGAGCGATCACGCAGGATCGATTGAATTTGCCGAGGTAAGTGCCCGGCTGCGCGCGCAGCTCGTCAAACACCTCGACTATGCTGAGCAGACGACCCTAACGGGCGGAATCGACTGATATGACTACTGATGCAGTGCAAACCATGATCCCGACGCTGGATGTCACCGAGCGTCCGGCCCCGCGTGCCAAGGTAGAAGCCGGCGTCAAGCTGCGCGGCGCCGAGAAGGTTGCACGCATCCCGGTGAAGATCATCCCGACCACCGAGCTGCCGAAGAAACCCGACTGGATCCGCGTGCGCATCCCGGTTTCCCCGGAAGTCGACCGCATCAAGGCCCTGCTGCGCAAACACAAGCTGCACAGCGTGTGCGAAGAAGCGTCCTGCCCGAACCTGGGCGAGTGCTTCTCCGGCGGCACCGCGACGTTCATGATCATGGGCGATATCTGCACCCGTCGCTGCCCGTTCTGCGACGTGGGCCACGGCCGTCCGAAACCACTGGACGTCAATGAGCCGGAAAGCCTGGCCATCGCCATTGCCGACCTGAAACTGAAATACGTGGTGATCACCTCGGTTGACCGCGACGACTTGCGTGACGGCGGTGCCCAGCACTTTGCCGACTGCATCCGCGAGATCCGCAAGCTGTCGCCGAATGTGCAGCTCGAAACCCTGGTTCCGGACTACCGTGGCCGCATGGACGTCGCGCTGGAAATCACCGCCGCCGAGCCACCGGATGTGTTCAACCACAACCTGGAAACCGTGCCGCGCCTGTACAAGGCTGCGCGTCCGGGTTCGGACTACCAGTGGTCGCTGACCCTGCTGCAACGCTTCAAGCAGATGATGCCGCACATTCCGACCAAGTCCGGCCTGATGCTGGGTCTGGGCGAGACAGACGAAGAAGTCATCGAAGTCATGAAGCGCATGCGTGAACACGACATCGACATGCTGACCTTGGGCCAGTACCTGCAACCGTCCCGCAGCCACTTGCCGGTGCAGCGTTTCGTGCACCCGGACACCTTCGCCTGGTTCGCCGAGGAAGGTTACAAAATGGGCTTCAAGAACGTCGCTTCCGGCCCGCTGGTACGTTCCTCGTACCACGCCGACGAGCAGGCGAAGCTGGTTAAAGCCGAGCTGATGTCGTCCTGATCACGCGGTGAGAAATACAAAATGCCCGCATGGCTTTCCGGCCCTGCGGGCATTTTTTCGCCTTGCCTACGGCGATCACCGTTTTTTCCTGCAACCTGCGGGGCGACTGACCCTCTTCTGTTTGTCCCCGTTCCTGACTACTGTGTGCTGAAGATTTCGCGCAGGGAGATTCATGGATGACCGTTCGACCGACCCACACACTGTTTCCACATACGCCGGTGCCGGCGTTGCCCCGGGAAGGGCTGATCGGCGTAATCGCGCCTGCCGGCCCCGCAGCCCTGGACACCGACAAAGCCGTGGCCTGGATGCGGGCCCGCGGTTACGCGCTGCGAATTTTTCCCGGTGTCTACGAGCAGGACGGGTACCTGGCCGGCAGCGACGATGTGCGCCTCAATGACTTGCACGCGGCGTTCGCCGACTGTGAGGTCGATGCAATCATTTGTCTGCGCGGCGGTTACGGCACACCGCGTTTGCTCGACCGCATCGATTTCGAGTTGCTGCAAAACAACGCCAAGCCGTTCATCGGCTACAGCGATATCACGGCGCTGCACCTGGCGATCAGCCGTTATGCGGGGTTCGTGACCTTTCATGGTCCGTTGCTCAATGCCGATCTGTTGGGTGACAAGCAAAAGCCTACCGAGGCTTCGTTTTTCAACATGCTCAGAGGGCAGGTGAAGGCGGGCAGCGTGCTGGCGCACCCGGTGGCCTATCCGTTGACGACCATCGAGCCTGGTATCGCTCACGGGCGCTTGTTGGGAGGCAATCTGGCGATGATTGCCGCGACCATGGGCACGCCTTATGAAATCGATGCCGAGGGCGTCATTCTGTTTATCGAGGACATCAACGAGCCGTTGTATCGGATTGACCGGCTGCTGACTCATCTGCGTCTGGCCGGCACGCTGGGCAAGCTGCGCGGGGTTCTGGTAGGGGATGTGGCGGGGGTCGATACGGTCGCGCTGGAGCGTTTGCTCAAGCAGACCTTTGAGCCGTTGCGGATACCGGTGCTGTCGGGGTGGCGCAGCGGGCATTGCGATCCGAACCTGACGTTGCCGCTGGGGGCGTTGGTGAGGCTGGATGCGGGGAGCAAGGAATTGGTGCTGGAGCAGGATGTGGTGGTCAGGTAAGTAGCGGGGCTACAAAAAAGATCGCAGCCTTCGGCAGCTCCTACAGGTGAATGCAAAACCCTGTAGGAGCAGCCGAAGGCTGCGATCTTTTGTTTTTAGCGGTTACGCAGGCCTTCGAGCAACTTGTGCGTCGGGTACCCATCCGCCGGCCAGCCAAACGACTGCTGCGCACTGCGAATCGCCTTGCGGGTGTTGGCACCAATGATGCCGTCGGCGGTGCCTGCATCGTATTTCTGGGCGCTCAGCAGGTTTTGCAGCTCGATCCGCTCGGTACGGCTCAGCGGCAAATCATCCTTGGGCCAGGTGCCGTTGATCAGACCCGCGCCGTTGAAACGTTCGGACAACAAACTGACCGCCAGCGCATAGGACGAAGAGTTGTTGTACTTGAGGATCGCACGGAAGTTGTCGAGCACCAGGAATGCCGGGCCGCGGTAACCCGCCGGCAGCAACAGCGCTGCGGACAGGTATTCGGAGCCCGCTGGAACCTGTCCGCCGTTAGGCAGCGTCACGCCCAGTTGCCGCCATTCGGCGACAGTCTTGCGGATCGTGCCATCAGCCAGCACGTAGTTGAAGCTCCCCGGTAGCTGAACTTCAAAGCCCCACGGCTGACCTTTTTGCCAGCCAGAGCTTTGCAGGTAGTGGGCGGTCGAGGCCAGGGCGTCGGCGGAGCTGCCCCAGATGTCGCGGCGACCGTCGCCATCGAAGTCCACGGCATGGGTGTTGTAGGTGGTCGGGATGAACTGGGTCTGGCCCATGGCGCCGGCCCAGGAACCGAGCATCTGCTCCGGCTCGATATCACCCTGTTGCAGGATCTGCAGGGCCGCGATCAATTGCGCATGGGCGAAACCAGGGCGCCGGCCTTCGTAGGCCAGGGTCGCCAGGGAGTTGATCACCGACTTGCTGCCCTGAAACTGGCCGAAGTTACTTTCCATGCCCCACACCGCGACCAGCGCCTGACGATCGACGCCGTAGCGTTGTTCGATGCTTTGCAGGATGTCGGCGTATTGGTTGACCAGCGCCTGGCCTTTGCGCACACGCAGCGGCGACAGGGCGCCGTCGAGGTATTCCCACACCGGGCGGGAAAACTCCGGCTGGCTGCGGTCGGCACGGATTACGCTGGTGTCCAGGCTGACATTGGCGAAGGCGCGATCAAACAGGTCGGCGCGGATGCCGGCGGCCAGGGCATCCTTGCGAAAACCCGCCTGCCATTCGGCGAAGGTCTGGGTCGGCAGGATGTCGAGATTTTCTCCGGTCGGCACCACGGGCGGGATCACCGCAGGGGCTGTCGCGACGGGAAGGGTCTGAAGCGGTTGGGCGTCGGCGGCGGTCGGTTTTTCCGCGCAGGCGACAAGCAGAACGAGGCTGGAGGCAGCTATCAATTGGCGCAGGTGCCAACGACGGGAAATACAAAAGGGCATGCACGGGTCCAGGGAATACGAATCAGGTGCAGACCTTAACATGTTGAGCGCTGGCTTGCCTTTCAGGCCGCCAGAAAGTAAGAAGCCTCCCAGTTGTCAGACTGGAAGGCTTCGCGGCGGTAGCTGCCTTTGCCCTTGCCGGCTCGTTCCTGACGGCTGCGGAACAGTGGCTGGGCGATGATGGATTTGGCCTTGTTGGGGCCATTTTTAGATGGCTTTTTGCTCATGATGACTTCTCGCAAGTGAGTGGGGGTTGCGGGGGAAATCATCTGCCGAAGTTGGGGTTCTGTCTACAGTGCAAATGGATGTGTTTTGTGTAGGAAGCAGGATCTTTTGATCTTACTCCGCTGGCAATGACAATCTTTGCCCGGCCATCAACAGCGACAACCGACTCAGACTCATCCACGGCGAACCCGCAGCCTGGCCTTTGATCTGTGCGTCAATCCGCTGTGCTTCCAGCAACAGCTGCGCCCAGCGTTGTGCCGAGTAGCGTTGCAGGGCTTTGCTCATCAGCGGTTTGCGTTTGTCCCAGACCGGCGGTCGGGCAGAGCTGAAGGCTTTGTCCAGCGGCACGCCCTGACTGTATTGCAGCGACAGGTTGGCGAGCAGGCGCAGTTCACGGGCCAGGGCCCAGAGAATCACCGGCGGCTCGACGCCTTCACCGCGCAAGCCTTCGAGCATACGCAGGGCATGCGCTGCTTCACCGTTGAGAATCGCATCGGTCAAGCCGAAGACATCGAAGCGCGCACTGTCGGCTACCGCCGCTTGTACGGTCTCGACGGTGATCTGGCCGCCTTCGGCCATCAGCTTGAGCTTTTCGATTTCCTGGGCGGCGGCCAGCAGATTGCCTTCGACGCGCGCGGCGATCAGCTCGACGGCGTCCTGGCTGGCGGAGAGCCCGGCCTGGGACAAGCGCTGGCGGATCCAGCTCGGCAACTGGTTGGCATCCACCGGCCAGATTTGCACGAACTGAGTGTGCTGGCCTTCGACCAGCGCCTTGCCCCACTTGGTTTTCTGCGCACTGCCATCGAGTTTCGGCAGGCTGATCAGCAACACGGTGTCTTCAGCTGGTCGCGAGCAGTATTCGATAAACGCGGCCGCCCCTTTGTCACCGGGTTTGCCGGACGGCAGACGCAGCTCCAGCAGGCGTTTTTCAGCGAACAACGACATGCTTGCGCCGGCCTGCAGCAACGTGCCCCAGTCGAAACTGGCGTCGGCGGCAAACACTTGGCGTTCGTCGAAACCCTGTTGGCGAGCGGCGGCACGAATGGCGTCAGCGGCTTCCTGGCACAGCAACGGGTCGTCGCCACTGATGACGTAGACCGGCGCGAGAGCACCTTGCAAGTGTTTGGCGAGTTGGGCGGGGGCGAGTTTCATAAGAGAGGGCGAACGGGGCGCCTGAGCGCCCCGTAAGTCTTACTGCTGCGGGATTTCGATAGGCGACTGACGCGGCGTTTCCGCTTCAGCCTTCTGTGCGGCTTCCAGTGCCGCAGCTTCAGCCTTGGCCTTGGCCTCGGCGGTCTGTTGCAACTGATCCAGCTGGGCCGGCGACAGTTGCTGCAAGCGCAACATCATGCGTTGTACCAGTTCGCGACGGATCTCCTTGCGAGCATCGGTGGCCTCCTGATCGGAACCCACCAGGTTGTTGCCGTCGTGGATAAAGACTTTCTGCACTTCGAGCTTGTCGCTCAGCAGCGCAAGATTGTGCTCACCACGGATGTCGTAGTTGAGTACTGTAGTGACCTGGTACTCGCCAGTACGACCGGCGCCCGCATAACTGAGGATGCGCTGGCTTTCCTGCTCATCGGCCAGCACCAGTTTGTAAGGTGCGCCCGTGTGGATATTGACGCCGCTGCTCTCCAGCAACTGACGCATCATGGTCACGGTTTCTCCATAGGAGTTGCGTGCACTCAGGTCGAGTTCCTTGAAGGCGAGTTCATAGGTACCGGTGCCGCGCAGCTGGAAACCGCAGGCGCTCAACAGGACCGCAAGGCCCATCACCAGCAAATTGCGTTTGATCATCTTGTTGCTCCCCTTGAAACCATGTGGGCCGACCGTGCGGCCCGAAAGGTTTTACTCGGCGCCAGGCTCCCTGGCGCCTGATCCAATTAGCTGGCGACGATATTGACCAGTTTCCCGGGCACTACGATCACTTTACGAATAGTCAGGCCATCGACGAAGCGCAGCACGTTCTCGTTGACACGGGCAGCGGCTTCGACTTCTTCGCGAGTCGCGGAGGCCGGCATCTCGATCTGGCCGCGCAGCTTGCCGTTGACCTGGATGACCAGCGTCAGGCTGTCCTGAACCAGTGCGGTTTCGTCCACCACCGGCCAACCGGCGTCGATCACCGGGTCTGCGTGACCCAGTTGATTCCACAGCTCGTGGCTGATGTGCGGGGTGATCGGAGCCAGCAGCAACGTCACGGCTTCCAGACCTTCATAAACCAGCGCGCGATCCTGTTCAGTGCCTTGCGGGGCCTTTTCCAGTACGTTCATCAGCGTCATCACCTGGGCGATGGCCGTGTTGAATTTGTGGTTCTGGCCGACGTCGTGGCTGGCCTGCTTGATGGCCAGGTGGATCGAACGGCGAACGGCTTTCTGCTCGTCGTTCAGGCTGGCGACGTCCAGGTTGCCCGGCAGGCCCTGAGTGACGTGGGCTTGAGCCAGGCGCCAGACGCGCTTGAGGAAACGGTGCGAACCTTCTACTCCGGAGTCGGACCATTCCGCGCTCATGTCGGGTGGCGAGGCGAACATCATGAACAGGCGGCAGGTATCTGCACCGAACTGGTCAATCATCGACTGAGGGTCGACGCCGTTGTTCTTTGACTTGGCCATCTTCTCGGTGCCGCCGATTTCTACCGGCAGGCCATCTGCGATCAGTTTGGCGCTGATGACCTTGGCCTTGCTGTCGCGTTCGAGTTCGACGTCCGCCGGATTGAACCAGGTGTAGGCACCGTTGGCTTCGCGACGATAGTAAGTCTCGGCGATCACCATGCCCTGGGTCAGCAGGTTCTTGAACGGCTCGTTGGAGCTCACCAGGCCTTCGTCGCGCATCAGCTTGTGGAAGAAGCGCGCGTACAGCAGGTGAAGGATCGCGTGTTCGATACCGCCGATGTATTGATCCACCGGCAACCAGTGATCGGCCGCCGATTTTTCCACCAGACCGCCTTCATAGTGTGGCGAGGCGTAACGGGCGTAGTACCACGAGGACTCGACGAAGGTGTCCATGGTGTCGGTTTCACGCTTGGCCGGTGCACCGCATTTCGGGCAGCTGCACTCGTAGAACTCAGGCATGCGCGCCAATGGCGAACCAGCGCCGTCCGGTACCACGTCTTCGGGCAACACGACCGGCAGTTGATCTTCCGGGACCGGCACATCACCGCAGGTGGTGCAGTGAATGATCGGGATCGGGCAACCCCAGTAGCGCTGGCGGCTGATGCCCCAGTCGCGCAGGCGGAACTGGGTGCGCGAGGCGCCGAGGTTCTTCTTGAGCAGCGCGACTTCAATGGCGTCGAACGCGCCTGGGAAGTCGAGGCCGTCGAATTCGCCGGAGTTGATCAGCGTGCCGTGCTCGCCGTACGCATCCTGCCAAGGGGCCGGGTTGGTGTCACCGGAACTGGTGCGCACCACGGATTTGATCGGCAGGTTGTACTTGGTGGCGAACTCGAAATCACGTTCATCGTGAGCCGGAACAGCCATCACCGCGCCATCGCCGTAGTGCATCAGCACATAGTTGGCGACCCATACCGGGAGTTTCTCGCCGGTCAGCGGGTGCTCGACGAACAGCGAGGTCGGCAGGCCCTTTTTCTCTTGAGTGGCGACGTCGGCTTCGGCGACGCTGCCGCCCTTGCATTCAGCGATGAACGCCTGCAGCTCAGGGTTGTTCTGTGCGGCCAGGGTGGCCAGGGGGTGTTCGGCGGCCACGGCAACGTAGGTCGCGCCCATCAGGGTGTCCGGACGGGTGGTGAAGACTTTCAGTGCGCCGGTTTCGCCGATGGAGTCGACGTTGTACGGAAACTGCACTTCCATGCCGCGGGATTTGCCGATCCAGTTGCGCTGCATGGTCTTGACCTGTTCAGGCCAGCCGGTCAGTTCGTCGAGGCTCTCCAGCAGTTCATCCGCGTAGGCGGTGATCTTGAAGTAGTACATCGGGATTTCGCGCTTTTCGATCAGCGCGCCGGAACGCCAGCCGCGACCGTCGATCACCTGTTCGTTGGCCAGGACGGTCTGGTCGACCGGGTCCCAGTTCACGGTGCCGCTTTTCTTGTAGATCACGCCTTTTTCGAACAGGCGGGTGAACAGCCATTGTTCCCAGCGGTAGTAATCCGGTTTGCAGGTGGTCACTTCACGGGACCAGTCCACCGCCAGGCCCAGGCTGCGCAGCTGGGTTTTCATGTAGGCGATGTTTTCGTAGGTCCACTTGGCGGGCGCTACGTTGTTCTTCATCGCGGCGTTTTCCGCCGGCATGCCGAAGGCGTCCCAACCCATGGGTTGCAGGACGTTCTTGCCTTGCATGCGCTGGTAGCGGGAGATCACGTCGCCGATGGTGTAGTTGCGCACGTGCCCCATGTGTAGCTTGCCGCTGGGGTAAGGGAACATCGACAGGCAGTAGAACGTCTCCTTGCCTGGCTGTTCACTGACTTCAAAGGACTTTTGCTCGTCCCAGAATGACTGGGCGGCGGCTTCGATTTCACGGGGCTGATATTGTTCGTGCATGGCTACTTTTGAACTGAATAGGGGTGGCCTAATCCTCTTCAATGCAACGCTGGACGGTGATCACGCCAAATCGGCGTTGCGATGCCCAAGCGAGCTGGAAGTGGAGTTACAGGAAGCGCCGTAGCATACATGACCGCACTCTACCGAGGGAAACCCTGATTACTGCCGCGCGTCCTGCAAAAAGGGCCGCGAGGGCCGTTGGTCGCGGCATCCAGCCGGTTTGTTCAGCGAAGCTAAGCTCTAAATGGGGAGTGAGTCTTATCTTCAATGAGGTGAGGGATGGTTGAGTCACAGCAAAAAGTTACAAAGCCGGAGCTGTACGAAAGACTGATCGATCGTCTGGGAATGGCCCTGGACGCGGCAAAAACCGCTGGCCGATTGCGCGATGAATGCCCCCTTGAGCTGGAGTTGCGTGGCCTGAGCCCCGCAGAATTTGCACTGGTCAAGGCGTATCTGGACCGCTGTGAACGTGAAACACACGGATGCTTGTCAGAAGCAGTGAAGCAACTAGACGCACCACGTTCGGCCAAGATCATCTGGCTCAAGGACAAGGCACCGGGCAGGGACGCGGTAAAGGTCCGGTCTCTGCAATTCAAGTAAGGGCACTTGAAGCCATGACACATGGTTTTTTGAAGCATAGTCCTTCCGCATTTGTTGTCGCATTGCGTCAATCCACTTAGGCTTCGAGCATCTTCTGGAGATGCTCGATGCCTTTTCGTTATTTCGTAAAACAACTTCTGCTGCCGCCCGGCATTTTATTGCTGTTGCTGGCGCTTGCCTGGTGGTTTCGCCGCTCGAGGCCACGGCTGGCCGGACTGTGCTTTGCGCTGGGCTTCGGTGGCTTCTGGCTGATGAGTTTGCCGGTGGTAGTGCAATGGAGCGCCAAGGCGCTGGAGCGGGAGCCGGCGCTGGATCGCACCGAATGGGCGACCCTGAGTCAGCGCGCTGATGCGATCGTGGTGCTGGGTTCCGGGCGTGAGCGGGGCGATCTGGCTTGGGGCGACGATCAGCCGACCGGTGTCGGTCTGGAGCGAGAACGTTATGCCGCAAGACTGGCCAAGGCGTCAGGCTTGCCGATCCTGACCAGTGGCGGCCTGCATTACGGCACGCCACCGACAGAAGCCCGATTGATGGCGGACTCGTTACTCGATGATTTCGGTGTAACCGTGCGTTGGCAGGAAGGGCGCAGCCGTACAACCTGGGAAAATGCGCAGTTCAGTGCCGAGGTGTTGCTGCCACAGGGGATCAAGCGTGTTGTGGTCGTGACGCAGGCCTGGCACATGCCGCGGGCGGTCTGGAGTTTCCAGAAAGCAGGATTTGAGGTGGTGCCCGCACCAGTGGGGTTCCTAAGCGTGGACAATGCCCGGCCATTGGGTGGCTGGATGCCTGAGTTCAAGTCGATCTGGCAGAGCGGGCAGCTGATGAATGAGGCGGTGGGCCAGATCGGGTATTCATTGTTTTACCGCTGAAAATCTTTTGCAGGCGCTGCGATTAAACGGTTTTGGCCATCCGGTTCGCGATCAACGCCCAGCCAAACAACAACACGCACACGATGATCAACGGCCACGAACGCCATTGCAGGTAAGGCGTCAGGTTATGCATTGGAACCACTTCGCCGTACAGGATGCCGCGTTCGAACTGCGGGATCTGCGTGGTGATCTGACCGAACGGGTTGATGAGCCCGGTCACGCCGTTGTTGGTGGCACGGATCATCCAGCGGCCGGCCTCCAGCGCGCGCATCTGCGCCATCTGCAAATGTTGCAACGGGCCGATGGAAGTGCCGAACCAGGTGTCGTTGCTGATGGTCAGCAACAGATCGCTGCGAGCCGCGAGGCTGGCGGCAAACTCCGGGTAAACCACTTCGTAGCAGATGTACGGCGCAATCTGATAGCCCTTGGCTTGCAGCATCGCCTGATCGGCGGGGCCGCGGGCAAAGTCCGACATTGGCAGGTCGAAGAAGGCGATCAGGCCGCGCAGTATGTCCTGCAATGGCACGTATTCGCCGAACGGCACCAGCTTCTGCTTGAGGTAAGTGCCGTCGCCTTCGCCGACGACGGTGATGCCGTTGAAAAAACGCTTCTCGTGGCGGACTTCCTGGCGGATGGGTACGCCGGTGATCAGTGCGGTTTTACGCTCTGCGGCGAAATTGCCCATCATGCTCAGGTAGCCCTCGGCGGACTCCTTGAGCACCGGGACCGCCGTTTCCGGCCAGATCAGCAGGTCGACCCGTTTCGAGCTGAAGCTCATGTCGCGGTACAGCGCCAGCTGCGCGTTGAGCTGCGCCGGGTCCCACTTCATGCTTTGTTCGATATTGCCTTGAATCGCCGCGACGCTCAGCGCAGGGCCAGACGGGCTGGTCCAGGCATGGCCTTTAAGCGCGATGCCGGCGACCCAAGGGCCGACCAACAGCAGCGCACCCGCCACGATAAAGGCTTTGCGACCGGTCTTGATCAGGCGCGAAGCGTTGTAGATCAGTGCGGCGGTCAAGGCCAGGGTGAAGGACACCAGCCACATCCCGCCTACGGGGGCGAGCCCGGCCAACGGGCCGTCGAGCTGACTGTAACCGGAATAAAGCCACGGGAAGCCGGTGAGGAACCAGCCGCGAAACGCTTCCTGGCCGACCCACAACGCCGCAAACGCCATCGCATCGGCCAGCGGCGCCTCGTTGCGACGCAACCAGCGCGCCCAGATCCAGGCCGGCAGTGCGAAGAACCAGGCAATCGCCGCGGTGAACAGCAGCATCAGAAACCCGGCGAGCAGCACCGAAGCGCCGCCAAAGTTGTGAATGCTGTAGTAGATCCAGCTGGTGCCGGCGCCAAACAGGCCGAAACCGAAGCACCAGCCACGGCCCAGGGCCTGGCGGGGGTTCAGTTCACGTAAGCCGGCGTAGAAAAAGCCGACCGCCAGCAACGCCAGCGGCCAAATGTCGAACGGCGCCAGGGCCAGGGTGGTGAGTGCACCGGCCGCCACGGCCAGCAGGTTACCGGGCCAGCCGGGGCGGGTCATACGATGCATTTCAATCCTTAGAATTACCGGGCAATAGGCGTCAGGCGCAGCAAGTGAATCCGACGGCTGTCGGCGTTCAGGATGCGGAAGCGATAGGGGCCTATTTCAGTGATTTCATTGCGTTTTGGCAAGTGCCCGAACGCGCTCATCACGAGGCCACCGACGGTGTCGAACTCGTCGTTGGAGAATTCGCTGTCGAAGAACTCGTTGAAGTTTTCGATCGGCGTCAGGGCCTTGACCAGGAAATCACCGCTGGGAAGAGGCTTGATGTAGCTGTCTTCTTCGACGTCGTGCTCGTCTTCGATGTCGCCGACGATCTGTTCCAGTACGTCTTCGATGGTCACCAGACCCGCCACACCGCCGTACTCATCGATAACGATGGCCATGTGGTTGTGGTTGGCGCGGAACTCGCGCAGCAGCACATTCAGGCGCTTGGACTCGGGCACGAAGGTGGCCGGACGCAGCAGGTCCTTGATGTTGAAGCTGTCGCCGTTCTCCTTGAGGATCAACGGCAGCAAGTCCTTGGCCAGCAGCACGCCCATCACGTCATCGTGGCTTTCGCCGATGACCGGGTAACGGGAGTGGGCCGAGTCGACCACGGCCGGCAAAAACTCGCGGGGTGTCTGGGTCGCCTTGATGCTGATCATCTGCGAGCGCGGGACCATGATGTCCCGTACTTGCAAGTCCGCAACCTGGATGGCGCCTTCGACGATGGCCAGCGCTTCGCTGTCCAGCAACTTGTTTTGGTGCGCATCGCGCAGAAGCTCCAGCAGCTCCTGGCGGTTCTTCGGCTCGTGGGCAAAAGCCTGGGTGAGTTTACCCAGCCATGACTTCTGCCCGTTGCTCGATCGATCTTCGCTCATAGCGATTACTCTGAATCCTTTGTTGTCACGATAGTGGATGTTTCAATTTCGTCGTCCGCGTACGGATCGGGATAGCCCAGTTCGGCAAGCAACGTTCGTTCCAGCGCTTCCATTTCTTCGGCTTCGTCGTCATCTATATGGTCGTAACCCAGCAGATGCAAGCAGCCGTGAATGACCAGATGTGCCCAGTGGGCCGTTGGCTCCTTGCCTTGTTCCGCGGCTTCGCGCTCGACCACCGCCACGCAGATCACCAGATCGCCCAGCAGCGGGATATCGAGAAACTCATCAGGCACATCGGCCGGAAACGACAGCACGTTGGTGGCGTAATCTTTCTGCCGCCAGGTGTGGTTCAGTTCGCGGCCTTCGGCTTCGTCGACCAGGCGAATGGTCATTTCGGAGTCGGCGGTACGCTGGCGCAGGGCCAGTTCGCACCATTGGCGGAACTCGGCTTCGCTGGGGGCGGGCGCTTCAGTCGCGAGTTGCAGATCAAGCTCAAGCATCGCGGCGACTGTCCTTTGGCGTTTCGTCGGCCACGCGATTCTCGAAGCGCTCATAGGCTTCGACGATCCGCTGCACCAGTGGATGGCGCACAACGTCCTTGGGCATGAAATGGGTGAAGCTGATGCCCGGCACGTCTTTCAGCACTTCGATCACATGGTGCAGCCCGGACTTGGTGCCTTTGGGCAGGTCGACCTGGGTGATGTCACCGGTGATGACCGCCGTGGAGCCGAAGCCGATCCGGGTCAGGAACATTTTCATCTGCTCGACGGTGGTGTTCTGGCTTTCGTCGAGGATGATGAAACTGTTGTTCAGCGTGCGACCGCGCATGTAGGCCAGCGGCGCAACTTCGATCACCTGGCGCTCGATCAGCTTGGCGACGTATTCGAAGCCGAGCATTTCGTAGAGTGCGTCGTAGAGCGGGCGCAGGTACGGGTCGATCTTTTGCGACAGGTCGCCCGGCAGGAAGCCGAGTTTTTCGCCCGCTTCAACCGCCGGTCGGACCAGCAGGATGCGTCGGATCTGCTCGCGTTCCAGCGCGTCTACCGCGCAGGCGACGGCCAGATAGGTCTTGCCGGTACCGGCCGGACCGATGCCGAAGTTGATGTCGTTACCGAGGATTTCCTTCACGTAGCGCAACTGATTCAAGCCACGAGGGCGAATCATGCCTTTCTTGGTGCGCAGGGCCACGGAGGGTTCGGACGGGGAAACGTTGTCCAGCGCTTCGACGGCCGATTCCTGCAGGAACAGGTGAACCACGTCCGGCGACAGCTCGGTACCTTTGGTTTCCCGGTACAGACGGCGCAGGAGGTTTTCCGCGGAGGTGGTGTGTTTGGGGTCGCCGATCAGCTCGAACTGGTTTCCGCGGTTGCGGATCTCGATGGTCAGGCGTTGCTCGATCAAGCGCAGGTGCTCGTCGAACATCCCGCACAGATTGGCGAAGCGGCGAGCCTCAAAGGGCTCGAGGATGAAACGATGTGGTTCTATGGGTGCGTTCAAGGTCGTATTTAGCCGCCCTGGGGCAATTAAGATGAAATCAAGGATAACGCCAGTGAGGCGGGTGCGAAAGCTCTTAAATGGATGCTGAAATTTGACGCCTGAACTGTGGTGAAGGGATTTATCCCCGTTGGGCTGCTCAGCAGTCCTGTTTTTGGGGCTGCTGCGCAACCCAACGGGGATAAATCCCCTCGCCACAAAGGTTCTCTGTGACGGGGGTTACTGGATCAGTGAACCCCGCAGCGAGTGCGGTTGCGCCGCATCGATGTGCACATCGGCGAATTGGCCGATCAGGGTTGGATTGTCGCAGCGGAAGTTGACGATCCGGTTATTCTCGGTCCGGCCTTGCAGCTCGCCGGGGTCTTTTTTCGAGTAATCGGTGACCAGAATCCGCTGGATCGAACCGACCATTTGTCGGCTGATCTCGAAACCCTGCTGGTTCAGGCGATGTTGCAGGGCGTTCAGTCGTTCTTTTTTCAGCTCTTCCGGCGTTTCGTCGGCCAGATCGGCTGCCGGCGTGCCCGGGCGCTGGCTGTAGACAAACGAATAGGAGAAGTCGAAACCGACGTCTTCGATCAGTTTCATGGTTTGTTCGAAGTCTTTTTCGGTCTCGCCGGGGAAGCCGACGATAAAGTCCGAGCTGATGCAGATCCCTGGCACGGCCGCGCGCAACTTGCGCAGTTTGGATTTGTATTCCAGCGCGGTGTGGTTGCGCTTCATCGCCGAAAGAATGCGGTCCGAACCGGATTGCACCGGCAGGTGCAGGTGCTTCACCAGCTCCGGCACTTCGGCGTGAGCCTGGATCAGGCTGTCGGAGAACTCGAGCGGATGGGACGTGGTGTAGCGAATCCGATCGATGCCATCGACAGCCGCGACGACACGAATCAACTCGGCCAGATCCGCGAGGCGACCGTCGTGGGTGGTGCCGCGATAGCCGTTGACGTTCTGGCCCAACAACGTCACTTCCCGCACGCCGTTTTCAGCGAGGTGGATGATTTCGGCAATCACGTCATCGAACGGTCGGCTGACTTCTTCGCCGCGAGTGTAGGGCACTACGCAGAACGTGCAGTATTTGCTGCAGCCTTCCATGACCGAGACGTAAGCGCTCGGGCCATCGATGCGCGGCTCCGGCAAATGGTCGAATTTTTCGATTTCCGGGAACGAGACGTCCACTTGCGGCAATTTGGTGGCGCGGGCGGCGTCGATCATTTCCGGCAGGCGGTGCAGTGTTTGCGGGCCGAAGACCACGTCGACATAAGGAGCGCGATCGCGGATGGCGGCGCCTTCCTGACTGGCGACACAACCGCCGACGGCAATCACCATCTCCGGGTTCGCCAGTTTCAGTTCACGCCAGCGGCCGAGCTGGGAATACACCCGGTCCTGGGCGCGTTCGCGGATCGAACAGGTGTTGAGCAGGATCACGTCGGCGTCTTCAGCGCGAGCGGTGACTTCCAGGGCCTGGTGTTCGCCCAGCAGATCGACCATGCGCGAGCTGTCGTACTCGTTCATCTGGCAACCGTGGGTTTCGATGTAAAGCTTCTTGGCCATGGATACAGTCATCACGTGATTCAAAGAACCGCGCATTATAGGGAACATGCTCCAAGGTTCCTACCGCTGTGCGTCCGGTGGCTATGCTATAGTTCGCGCCCTCATTTTTATCCCCCGATGTGTTGCTCGCCCACCATGACCAAACGTGAAGCTCCAATCTACAAGGTGATTTTCCTCAACCAGGGCCAGGTGTACGAAATGTACGCCAAGCAGATCTATCAAAGTGATCTGTGGGGCTTCCTGGAAGTGGAAGAGTTCGTCTTTGGCGAGCGCACGCAAGTGGTCGTCGACCCGAGCGAAGAGAAGCTCAAGGCTCAGTTCGAAGGTGTCGTGCGCAGTTTTGTGCCGATGCATTCGATCGTGCGCATCGACGAAGTCGAGCGTCTTGGCACGCCGAAAATCAGCGAAGCCCGCGGTGCGGTCGGCAATGTCATGCCGTTTCCGATGCCGATGCCGGAGAAGTAGGCAGGAAAGCTTTTGAAATGAACTGGGTTGTTTGTGGCGAGGGAGCTTGCTCCCGCTGGGGCGCGAAGCGGCCCTAAACTCTGCAAATACCGTTTTTCTGATTCACCGCATTGTTTGACGTTACGACTGCTGCGCAGCCGAGCGGGAGCAAGCTCCCTCGCCACAGGGGCCTGCGTCAATCAGGGCAGTGGCGAAAACGGTGTACGCCCATCGGCACTTTGCAATTCCATCAGGTACTTGCGGAAGATCTGCCCAAGCACCTGAGTCGCTACCTCAAGTTCTTCACGCGGCATCTTCTCGGCGACTTCGTCCGCAGTATCCAGCGCTTCTTCCGCACCATTGACCGCGGCCATTTTCAGCACGATATACGCCTGGACGTTATTGGCCGGTACGCCTTCGCCGTGGAAGAACATGGTGCCGAGTTTGAATTGCGCCTGGGCATGGCCTTGCAGCGAGGCCTTTTCGAAGTAATCCAGGGCTTTCTTGAGGTCGCGCGGGGTGTTTTTGCCGTCGTAGTAGAACTCACCCAACTCGTATTGCGCTTGCGCATCCCCGTCATCCGACGCTTTCTGGCAGGCGGCGAGCGCCTGTTCCAGGTCTTGCGGCTGGGTATTGAGGGTGCAGCGACCCATCGCTGGGATTAACAACGAGTTGCCGCCTGCTTGTGCGAGCGCGAGCAGGGGCTGAAGGAGCAACAGGCAGCCCAATGCAAGGGCGCGGCCGGTGCGGTTCATGGGAATCGACTTACCTCTGAGGGGCGCGCGGACCCATCGAGGGATCCAATAAGCGCGCATTATGAAATAAGCAGGGCCAACCTTACAAAGTCTTTACTCGTTTTTCTGCTGCGCGGGGAATATATCGCCCGGTTTACGGGGGATTATCGGCAGATGAGTAAGAAAAGACGCTGGAATGTAGGCAAAAGCTGACGCTGGCAATCGCCAACGTCAGCGGCTCAGCATTATTTCAGTGCGGCAAATGCGCGCTCGGCGGCATCCAGTGTCAGTTTCAACTCGGTTTCGCCGTGGGCAATCGAGGTGAAGCCGGCTTCGAATGCACTCGGCGCGAGGTACACGCCGCCTTCGAGCATCAGGTGGAAGAAACGGCCGAACAGCTTCGCGTCGCTGGCCATCACATCATCAAACGTGACGATGTCGTCGGCGCCGCTGAAGTACAGGCCGAACATGCCGCCGGCCTGCGTGGTCACGAACGGAATGCCGGCAGCATCGGCGCGCTGTTGCAGGCCATCGAGCAGGCGGCTGGTGTAGTCGCTCAGTTCGGCGTGGAAGCCGGGGCGGCTGATCAGGCGCAAAGTCGTCAGACCGGCCGCCATCGCCAGCGGGTTACCCGACAAGGTGCCCGCCTGATAAACCGGACCCAGTGGCGCGATGTGCGACATGATTTCGCGTTTGCCGCCGAAGCAGCCAACCGGCATGCCGCCACCGATGATCTTGCCGAACGTGGTCAGGTCTGGCGTGACGCCGTAATGCGCTTGAGCACCGCCGAGAGCGACGCGGAAACCGGTCATCACTTCGTCGAAAATCAGCACCACGCCGTGCTTGTCGCACAGGGTCCGCAGGCCTTCGAGGAAGCCCGGCGCCGGCGGTACGCAGTTCATGTTGCCGGCCACCGGCTCGACGATGATGCAGGCCACGTCCTGGCCGACTTCGGCGAGCATGGTTGCCACGGCGTCGATGTCGTTGAACGGCAGGGTCAGGGTGTGCTTGGCAAAGGAGGCCGGTACGCCGGCCGAGCTCGGCACGCCTTGGGTCAAGGCGCCGGAACCGGCCTTGACCAGCAGGCTGTCAGAGTGACCGTGGTAGCAGCCTTCGAACTTGATGATGCTGTCGCGGCCGGTAAAACCGCGGGCCAGGCGAATCGCGCTCATGGTCGCTTCGGTGCCGGAGCTGACCATGCGCACCATTTCCATCGACGGCACGATCGAGCAGACCAGGTCGGCCATTTCGGTTTCCATCTCGGTCGGGGCCCCGTACGACAAGCCGTGCTCCAGCTGTTTGCGTACCGCGTCCAGCACGTCCGGATGGCTGTGGCCGAGGATCATCGGGCCCCAGGAACCGACGTAATCCACATAGCGCTTGTTGTCTTCGTCGGTGACGTAGGCGCCTTCCGCGTGTTTGAAGAACAACGGCGTGCCGCCCACGCTCTTGAATGCGCGAACAGGCGAGTTCACGCCACCGGGAATGTGTTTCTGGGCATTGGCAAACAGGGTTTCGGAACGAGACATGATGGGACTCTCAAATCAGACTTTTAAGGCTACTTGGAAAGCAGGGCATTAAAGGCGCGGGCGCGACGGGTGACTTCCGCCGTGCTTTCGGCGCCAAACAGGCCGTGGACCACCGCCAGCAGATCGACCCCGTGGGCCACCAGTGGCGCAGCGTTGTCCAGGGTGATGCCGCCGATTGCGCAGATCGGCAGGTGCAGTTTGCTGCGGGCCTGATCGAGCAACTCAAGGCTGCAGGTCGGTGCGCCGGGTTTGGTATTGGAGTTGAAGAAACGGCCGAAGGCGACGTAGCTGGCGCCTTCCTTGGCGGCTTGTTCGGCGAGTTCGAGTTGCGCGTGGCAGGTTGAACCGATGATCGCCTGGCGACCCAGCAGCGCACGGGCCGGGGTCAGCGGGCCATCGGTCTGGCCCAGGTGCACGCCGACGTTCAGGCGCGCAGCCAGCTCGGCGTCGTCATTGATGATCAACTGAGTCTTGTAGCGTTCGCACAGATCGCGCAGGGTTTCGGCCTCTCGCAAGCGGCGGGCCTCGTCGCTGCTCTTGTCGCGGTATTGCAGCAGGGTGACGCCGCCTTCCAGCGCGGCTTCCACGTACGACAGGAATTTACCGGCCAGCAACTGGCTATCGGTAATGGCGTAAAGGCCACGTAGTTTCATCGGACATGCCTCATGGCGTTACGAACAGAAATCCAGTGGCAGGCGGCGCGGCACGAACTGACCTTTGCCCAGCTGCTCTGCATCGCGCAGGGTGCGCCACGTGTAGTTAAGCGCGGTCTGCACGGCGCTGACGAGGTTTTCACCCTGGGCCAGACGACCGGCGAGGGCGCTGGCCAGTGTGCAACCGGAACCGTGGTAACTGCCGGGCAAGCGCTGGCAGGTGAAAGTTTCGCGACTACCGTCGCGGCTGTACAGGCGATTGTGGATTTCATCTTCATCGCCATGGCCGCCGGTGATCAGCAGGTGTTTGACGTAGGGCAGGAGTTTTTCAGCGCACTCGTCCGCGGTGCCTTCGGGCAGTTCGGCGAGGATGCGGGCTTCGGGAAGGTTAGGGGTGGCGATGATGGCCAAAGGCAGCAGGCGTTCGCGCATGGCGTAGCCGACTTCATCCTTGCCCAGTCGTCCGCCACCGCCGGCGCGCAGCACCGGGTCGCAGACCATCGGCAAGTGCGGGTGCGCCTGCAGCAGTTCGACGACGGTGTCGACCATTTCCAGGGAGCCGAGCATGCCCAGTTTGACGGCAGCGACTTCGGAATCGTTGAGCACGGCGTTGGCCTGAGCCAGCACCCACTCTCGGTCGAGGACGCGAAAGTCAGTGACATTGACCGTGTCTTGCACGGTCAGGGCGGTGACGGCCGGGGCCGCATGACAACCCTGGGCAAGCAGGGCTTCGATATCTGCCTGCAAGCCGGCGCCACCACTTGGGTCGTGGCCGGAGAGACAGAGGACAACGGGGCGAGAGCTGTAGATATTCATGGTGCGCGAGCTTACCACCAAACATCGATTTTCGGGTGCAGTGCCCGCCAGTCCTGCCGATAGAGAGTCATGGGCTGGCAATGCCACTTGCCGGGATTGTCAGAATCTGACCGAGCAAACAGCTCTGGCTCAATGTGTTCCGCTGGAACGCCCGTACTAGAGCCTTTGCAGGAAATATTTCAATGGTGTTCAATGGCCATCAACGGCTATGCTAGAGTGGATCCAAACCAATAACAGGTAATACCGGTTTTACGTCTACTCAAAGGGAATGAGGGGCTTCCTGAGATAACCGGACAGGCCACGCTGGGGCTTAAATGCGCTATTTGCTGATGTTGCTGTTTTGCTTGCCCCTCATGGCGAGCGCAGTCGAATTCGATGAATTCACTCAAAGCCTGCCCTTGGGCCGAACCCTGCAAGTGTTCGAAGATGCCGATGGTCAGGCGACCATCGACGATATCCGTGCGCAAGCGGCGGCCGGACACTTCAAGCCCCACGATAAAGCCACCCTCAACGCCGGCTACTCGCGTTCGGTGTTTTGGCTGAAAATCGACTTGAATTACCGCCCGACCAACCCCGCGACCCAACGGACGTGGTTGCTGGAGCTGGCCTATCCTCCCCTCGATCACCTCGACCTGTACTTGCCCGATGCTGCCGGTGCCTATCGATTGGCCCGTCAGACCGGCGATGCCTTGCCGTTCGACAGTCGCGAAATTCGCCAGAACAACTATTTGTTCGATCTGAACTTCACCCCGGACCAACCGCAAACCCTGTACCTGCGCCTGCAGAGCGAAGGGTCGATCCAGGCGCCGGTCACGTTGTGGTCGAGCACGGCATTCCTTGAAGAACAGCCGGTGCGGCTCTACGTGCTGGGCCTGATTTATGGCGTGTTGCTGGGGATGCTGGTCTACAACCTGTTCATCTACCTCAGCGTGCGCGACACCAGCTACCTCTATTACATCTTCTACATTGCCTCGTTCGGGCTGTATCAACTGTCAGTGAACGGCGCGGCCGTGCAATATTTCTGGCCGAACAATCCCTGGTGGGCCAACGCCGCGACGCCGTTCTTCATCGGTTGCGCAGGGCTGTTCGGCAGTCAGTTCGCCCGCAGCTTCCTGCAGACGGCGACCCTCAATCGCTGGCTCGATCGCTTGCTGCTGGCGTTGATTGCATTCGGGGCGGTGGTCGTCGGGTTGTCGTTGATGACCAGTTACGCCCTGGCCTTGCGTCTGGCGACGACGCTGGCCCTGACGTTCACCGTGGTGATTTTCGCCGCGGGGTTTTTCGCCTGGTGGCGCGGCCTGCGGGTGGCTCGGTATTTCATCATCGCCTGGTCGGCGTTTTTGCTCGGCGGCATCATCAACACGCTGATGGTGTTGGGTTACCTGCCGAACGTGTTCCTGACCATGTATTCCAGCCAGATCGGCTCGGCCATCGAAGTGGCGCTGTTGTCCCTGGCCCTGGCCGACCGCATCAACGCCATGCGCGAGCAACAGGCGCAGACCTTGTTCGATGCCGGGCAAAAGCTCGAAGTGCTCAACCAGCAACTGGCGCACAGCAACAAGCTCAAGGATGAATTCCTCGCCACGCTGACCCACGAATTGCGCACGCCCATGAACGGTGTGATCGGTTCGCTGGAATTGATGCA
This sequence comes from Pseudomonas sp. IT-P171, assembly GCF_949767765.1. Lineage (NCBI taxonomy): Bacteria > Pseudomonadati > Pseudomonadota > Gammaproteobacteria > Pseudomonadales > Pseudomonadaceae > Pseudomonas > Pseudomonas sp. IT-P171. The sequence goes on along the minus strand of NZ_CATKQN010000001.1, from coordinate 116,787 downwards.
AACCGTCGAGATGGACCCGGAACTGGAGCAATACCAGCAAACGGCCGCCGGTTCGGCGCGAGACATGATGCGCATGGTCAACGGCATCCTCACCCTGACCGAATTGCAGGCCGGCAAGCTCAAGGCCAATGCGTCCCCCTTCAGTTTGCGCAGTGTGGTCGATGCCTTGCGGGTGCAGTTCGAAGGCAATGCGTCAGGCAAGTCACTGGACTTCAAGGTTGACCTCGCGCCAGGCCTGCCGGACCGTTTGCACGGCGATAACATCAAGTTGGCGCAATGCCTGGAATGCCTGCTGGACAACGCCATCAAGTTCACTCGTGTGGGCGGCGTGGCGTTGCGGGTCACGGGTAAACCCGTAGGCCCCGACCGGGTGGCACTGTCCTTTGCAGTGATCGACACCGGTATCGGCTTCACCGATTTGGGCGAGGCGACGCTGTACCAGCGCTTTTTCCAGCTCGACGGCTCGATGACCCGGGAATACGGCGGTCTGGGCGTCGGCCTGGCGATCTGTCGGCAACTGGTCGACTTGCTTGGCGGGCATCTGACTCACCGCTCTGAGCCCGGTCGTGGCAGTCGCTTCCAGCTCGACGTCGAGTTTGAGTTGCCAGTGGTAGAGCGAGTCTCAACGCCCATGATGACGCGGGAGTTCCCGCGTCTGCGCCTGCCGCAGGACTGCACCGTGCTGCTGGTGGATGAAAACAGCATTAATCAGCTGGTGATGCGCGGCATGTTGCTCAAGCTCGGGTTCCGGGTGCGAACGGCCGACATTGGCGTGGCCGCGCTGGATCTCTTGCAGCGTGAAACCTTTGATGCCGTGCTGATCGATGGCCAATTGCCGTCGCTGGATGGCGCGTCACTGTGCTGCCAGATCCGTGCGCTGCCGGGCTGCGAGCAATTGCCGGTGTTCATGATTGCCTTGAGCGCTGATCGGGAACGCTGCCCAACGGGTGCCTTGATTGATCACCTGAGCAAGCCGGTGAAGTTCGAAGACTTGCAGGCTGCCCTTTATCGTCGGGTGCTCTGTCCAGAACAAGGCGAAAGCGCCGACAGTTAGGCGGATATGCCACTTTGTTCGGCCTCGGGGCAGTGATTAACTGAATCCCTTGGCTGACCAAAGGAGCCCCGTCATGAACCTGCATCAGTTCGCCGAAACCCACGAAGTCACCAACCAGCCACCGTCGCTGGACGGCACTAACCTGTATCGCATCGATTTGCCGTTGCAGGAGTGGTCGCGGCGTTTCGGGGCCGGTTGGGCCGAATCGCGGATCGACGCCTATGGCGCGCTGGCCGGCGGGCCGCTGATGGACGCGGGGTTTCTGGCCAACCAGAACAAGCCGGTGTTCAGCAGTCACGACCGTTATGGTCATCGCATCGACCTGGTGGAGTTTCACCCGGCGTATCACGAACTGATGCGCACGGCGATCGAACACGGGCTGACGTCGCTGCCCTGGGCGCATCCGCAGTCCGGCGCTCACGTTGCCCGCGCCGCCATGACCTACCTGCACAGCCAGGCCGAAGCCGGCAGCGGTTGCCCGCTGACCATGACGTTCGCCAGCGTCCCGGCGATGCGCCTGCAACCGGATCTGGCCGAGCAGTGGCTGCCTAAAATCCTCGCCACCGAATACGACCCGCGCAACGTCGGCATGGCGCACAAGGCCGGCGTCACCATCGGCATGGCCATGACCGAGAAGCAGGGCGGCACCGATGTGCGGGCCAACACCACCAAGGCGTATCCGGTCGGTGCCGGCGGTCCGGGGCAGGCCTATGAACTGGTGGGCCACAAGTGGTTCTGTTCCGCGCCGATGTGCGATGCGTTCCTGACCCTGGCGCAGACCGACAAGGGTTTGACCTGTTTCCTGCTGCCGCGCCATCGTCCGGACGACACGCGCAATCAGTTCTACATCCAGCGCCTGAAGAACAAACTCGGCAATTGCTCCAACGCGTCCAGTGAAGTCGAATTCCGCGGTGCACTGGCGTGGATGGTCGGTGAAGAAGGGCGCGGCGTTCCGACCATCATCGAAATGGTGGCCATGACCCGTTTCGATTGCATGGTCGGTTCCAGCTCGCTGATGCGCCAGGCGTTGACCCAGGCCAGTCATCACTGCGCTCATCGCAGGGTTGGCGGCAAGCGGCTCAGCGAACAACCGTTGATGCAGAACGTGCTCGCCGATCTCGCGCTGGAAAGCGAAGCAGCCCTGGCGTTGAGCCTGCGCATGGGCAAGGCGCTGGATCATCTGGACGATGAACATGAAGCGAAATTCGCCCGTCTGGTGACGGCGGTGGGCAAGTACTGGATCTGCAAACGCGCGCCCGCCATGATCAACGAAGCCGCCGAGTGCATGGGCGGCGCGGGTTATGTCGAAGACAGCATCCTGCCGCGTTTGTACCGTGAGGCGCCGGTCAATTCGACGTGGGAAGGTTCCGGCAACGTGCAATGCCTGGACGTCCTGCGGGCGCTGTCGAAAGAACCGGGTGTGCTCGACGTGCTGTTCAGCGAGTTGGGCGATGGTCATGGCGACAAACGCCTGGCGGCGCACATCAGCCAGCTGCAGGCCGCTTTCAAGGACACCAGCGACATTCAGTATCGTGCCCGCCAGCTCACCGAAGACATTGCCTTGGGGCTGCAGGCCAGGTTGTTGCTGGAGGCGGGCAACTCGGCGGTCAGCGATGCCTTTATCGCCAGTCGTCTGAATGGCGGCGGCCGAGTGTACGGTGCGTTGCCTCGGGGATTGGATGTGGAAGCGATCGTCGCCCGGTCAACCCCGCTTTTGTAAACATCACGGACTCAATGTGGGAGCGTGGTGAACCTGGTGTCTGTGTATCAACACGCCACTGTTCCCGTGACGCGACGATGCAGGCAAGATGAAGACCTGCAAGTCAGAACACAGGATGCTGATCGTGACCGAAGCTTTTGTTGTCGTTCAAACCGCCGAGGAAGCCGTGGACCGGCTTGCTCACCTGCACAATCGTGCCACCACCGCGCTGAACCAGGCGCTCAAGCGTTATCTCAAGGATCGAGTTGAACCGGACGCCGAACAGCGTGCGATGTTTCGTTATCCTGAACTGCGTCTGACCTACCATTGCCAAGGCGAAGTCCCACAAACCACCCGTGCCTACGCCAAGGTGCAATTGCCGGGGACTTACAGCGTCACCGTCACCCATCCGGCGGCTTTCCGCAAATACCTGCTGGAGCAACTCGTACCGTTGATGCACGACTTCACCGTGACCGTGGAAGTCGGCATCAGCCAGCAGAACATTCCTTACCCCTACGTGGTCGAGCAGGGCGATGAGCTGGCCGGTTCCGGCGTGACCGCTGCCGTGCTGGCGCGGGTGTTCCCGAGCACCGACCTGTCTGCCGCCACCGATGGCATCGCTGACGGTCTGTACGATTGGGAAAACACCGATCCGCTGCCGCTGGCCCTGTTCGATGCGGCGCGGGTGGATTTCTCTCTGCGCCGCCTGGTGCATTACACCGGCAGCGACTGGCGCCATGTGCAACCGTGGATTCTACTGACCAACTACCACCGCTACGTTGACCAGTTCATCGTTCATGGCCTGGAGCAGTTGCGCAGCGACCCGCGTTTCGTGCGTATGGTGTTACCGGGCAACGTGATCATCGAAAAGAGCATGGACCACGGCGAAGCCTCGGCGATTGCGGCCGGTGTGGTTTGGCACCGCTATCAGATGCCGGCCTATCACCTGATCGCCAGTGACGGTCATGGCGTGACCCTGGTGAACATCGGCGTCGGCCCGTCCAACGCCAAGAACATCACCGACCATTTGGCGGTGCTGCGTCCGCATTGCTGGCTGATGATCGGTCATTGCGGTGGTTTGCGTCAGTCGCAGACCATTGGCGACTACGTGTTGGCTCACGCCTACATGCGCCGCGACGGGATTCTCGACCGGGTCGTGCCGCCGAACATTCCGATTCCTGCCCTGGCCGAAGTGCAGATGGCGTTGCAGCAAGCGGCCGCCAACATCACCGGCGAGAAGGGCGACGAGCTGAAAAAACGCCTGCGCACCGGCACCGTGCTGACCTACGACGACCGTAACTGGGAGTTGCGCTGGGCCCAGGAGCGTCCGCTGATCAACCTGTCCCGCGCCGTGGCGGTGGACATGGAAAGCGGCACCATCGCCGCCCAGGGTTATCGCTTGCGGGTGCCGTACGGCACGTTGCTCTGTGTCTCGGACAAACCGCTGCACAGCGAAATCAAGCTGCCGGGTTCGGCCAACGCCTTCTATGAGCGCGCGGTCAGCCAGCACTTGAAGATCGGTATCGAGGCGGTGGACCTGTTGCGCACCGAACTCAACTCGTTGCACTCGCGCAAGCTGCGCAGCTTCGACGAGCCGCCGTTCCGGTAACGGTTGTCATGGTCATTTGGCGGTCGGGGCACTAGCATTAGCAGCCCTGACCGTTAGATGTTCTCTTCGCCATGTCCCGTCCTCAACGTCCCGTTTCCCGCCGCCCTGGCGTGAAGCCTGCGCCATCCTCATCAGCCCCGCGCCGTGTCGCCAAAGCGCCACCGGCCGAGCCGAAGCTGATCCTATTCAACAAACCCTTCGATGTGCTGACGCAATTCAGCGACGGCGAAGGGCGGGCGACGCTCAAGGACTACATCGAGATCCCCGGGATCTACCCGGCGGGACGCCTGGACCGTGACAGTGAAGGCTTGCTGTTGCTGACCAACGACGGCCAGCTTCAGGCGCGGATTGCCGATCCCAAACACAAACTGGCCAAGACCTATTGGGTGCAAGTGGAGGGCGAGCCGAGCGCTGAGCAGTTGCAGCGTTTGCGCGAGGGTGTCGAACTGAATGACGGCATGACCTTGCCCGCCGAAGCGCGGCAACTGGATGAGCCAGAGCTGTGGCCACGCAACCCGCCGGTGCGCTTTCGCAAAAGCGTGCCGACCAGCTGGCTGGAACTGGTGATTCGCGAGGGGCGTAACCGTCAGGTCCGGCGCATGACCGCGGCGGTCGGCTTGCCGACGTTGCGCCTGGTGCGGGTCAGGATCGGGGACTGGTCGATCGAAGGGCTCGATCAGGGCCAGTGGAAAGAAGTGCCGGCGCGCTTATAACGTCCCGGATTCGATCAGGCCGATTACCACGCTTTTGATCACGAACGCGGCCACGCCCAGGCCGAGTACGAAGAACAGGATGAACGAGCCAAAGCGCCCGGCCTTGGATTTTTTCGCCAGATCCCAGACGATGAAACCCATGAAAATGATCAGAATGCTGACCAGTCCGGTCATCATCCACTCTTCGAATACGGCAGGATCCATCAGGCAACTCCAGCGCGGGCGGGGCTAAAAGGCGCTGGAGTATACGGCATGGGAGAGTAGTGGAGGTGTGGGCTGCGGCGGTGTGTCGCACTTGTGGCGAGGGAGCAAGCTCCCTCGCCACAATTAGCTGCGCAGATGAGTCAGCGGCAGTTCAGTGCTGTTCAACACCTGATTCAACACGAAACTCGAGCGCACACTCGTCACCCCTTCAATCCGGGTCAGATGCCCCAACAGCAATTTCTGGTAGTGGTCCATGTCCGGCACCACCACCTTGAGCTGATAGTCCGCATCCATGCCCGTGACCAGGCTGCATTCCAGCACTTGCGGCAACGTGCGAATGGCCGCTTCAAAGTTCTCGAACCGCTCCGGTGTGTGTCGGTCCATGCCGATCAGCACATAGGCGGTCAGGCTCAAGCCGAGCATCTTGCGGTCCAGCAGCGCCACCTGGCGGGTGATGTAACCGTCGTCCTCCAGTTGCTTGACCCGGCGCGAACACGGTGAAGGCGACAGGCCGATGCGTTCGGCCAGCTCCTGGTTGGAGATGCGCGCGTCGCGCTGCAATTCCGCCAAAATGCTCAGGTCGTATCGGTCGAGTTTGCTCATCAATCAGGCCTTTGTCATATCAATTGCGGCAGATTATCTATCCAGGGTTAAAAATTGCGCAAGTCATGTTTATTTGAGCAATCTTCGCAATCATCTGTCGCCGCTGCAGGCCTATTCTTATCACCAGAATCACTGCTCGGACAAACAGTCCACAGCGGCTCGCCCAATCAGGCCTGCCGCGGCCGCCACCCCCACCGGGGATGTGCCGGCCCCCGAGCTGCACACTGTCCAGAAGACGGCGTGAGGTGAGCCGACGTCATAAGCGTCGAGCACGGACGAAGTTCTCAAAGGGAGGCCGACGGGTCTCCCTTTTCTTTTGCGTGCAATTTATCGCCGGCTTCCCTCAATAAATAAGTTTCGCGACTGATAACCTGTTGCAGAACCGGCCTGTGCTTTCCCAGTCTTACGTACAGGCCCTAACCCGCAGTGAGGAAAAGCATGAAGTCGCGCATCTGGCGTTTGGCCGGTGTTGGTTTGCTGTGTGTCAGTGTCACTGCGCAATCGCTGGCCGATGAGCCGCAGAACCGTGGTCCCGACAACGGGCAACGCGGCGACGGCCATCAGGGCAACAATCAGGGGCATGGCGGCAACAATCAACCACGCCCGCAGAACAACGAGATCATTCGCGGCGACAACAGTCGCCAGTTCGAGCAAAACGGGCAGCCGCGCAATGGCAGCCAGTGGCAAAACAATCAGCCTCGAGACAATCAGCCTCGCGACTTCAACAACCCGGTTCGGCCACCGCCGCCGCCACCCCAATTGCCGGCCAACGACCTGCCGATCCAGGGGCGTCCGGATACCGTGCGCCAGACCCAGCCGCCACAGCGTGGTTACTACAATGACGTGCCGCGGCGTAACGACAACAACCCGCACTGGCAGAACAACGGCCCGCGTCCCGATGATCATCGCTGGGCCGGTCGCCCGGACGGGCACGGTAATGGTTGGGGGCCAGGGCCGCAGTATCGTCCCGGTCATGTGATCGACCGCTTCCCCGACCGCGACTACCGCGTGCCCTATCGGGGCCAGGATTATTTCTACTCCGGCGGCTACTGGTACCGGCCGCTGGGCCCGCGTTATGTGGTGGTGCAGCCGCCACTCGGGATTCGCGTCGGCTACCTGCCGGATTACGCCCGCGAAGTGTGGATTGGTGGTGCGCTGTTGTTCCTCGCGGCCGGTTCGTATTACGCCTACCAGGAAACGACTCAGGATTACGTGGTGGTCGAGCCGCCCGTGCACCCGCAGCCGCAACCGGTCAGCAATGGTTATGACGTGGTGGCCTATCCGGCCAACGGTCAGTCGCCGGAGCAGGTCAATCAGGACGGGTACGAGTGCTATCAATATGCGGTGCAGCAGAGCGGTTTCGATCCGCGCACGGCCACCTATCAACCGGACCCGTCGGTGGTGCAAGCCTACCGTCAGGCCCAGGGTAACTGCCTGAGCAGCCGCGGGTATCAGGTGAGTTTCTGATTCTCCCCGGCGACGTTCACCACTTCCTGCGGGTCGGCGTGCACCAGTACTTCGGCTCGCGGGTAAGCGGCATGAATCGCATCCGCCGCCTGATCGCTGATGCCGTGGGCGACTGACAGGGTCAGCTCCCCCGGCAATTCCAAATGCAATTGCACGAACCACTGGTTGCCGGAAACCCGTGTGCGCAGGTCATGCGCACCCAATACGCCCGGAACGCTACAGGCCAGTTCGAGCATGTGCTGGCTGACATCCTGCGGCAGCTCCTCATCCATCAACACCGTAAAACTTTCCCGGGCGATCTGAATGGCGCTCCAGAGGATGTAAGCGGCAATCCCCAATCCAAACCACGCATCCACCTGATGCCAGCCATACCCGGCCAGCACTAGCGCGACCAGAATGCTGCCATTGAGCAGCAGGTCCGAACGGTAATGCAGGGAGTCGGCGCGCACGGCGTTGGAACCGGTGGCCTTGACCACCCGATGCTGCAACATCAGCAACGCCAGCGTCAGCGCCAGAGAGAACACAATCACGCCGATGCTGATCCACGGCGCACCCACCGGTTCCGGATGCTTGAGCCGGTCAAAAGCCTGCAGGGCTATCAGCACCGCACTGCCGCCAATGAACAACGCCTGCGCCATGCCCGCCAGTGACTCGGCCTTGCCATGCCCGTAACGGTGATCGTCGTCGGCAGGGCGCAAGGCGTAATGCACCGCCAGCAGGTTGAGCAGCGAGGTAACGCCGTCGAGGACGGAGTCGGTCAGCCCGGCGAGCATGCTGACCGAACCGCTCAGCCACCAGGCGATGCCTTTGGCGACGATCAACGTGCACGCCACCGCCACCGAGGCACGGGTCGCCAGCCGCAACAGGCGGGCGTGTTCGGAGCTGGAAATCATAGGTACGGCTATTCCTTCATGTGTACCGATTACGCGGCAGGTTGCAGGCCGAGCAGGGCCAGTTGCTGGGTGCTGCCCTTGTGCTGGATCAGGCGTGGGTCATCCAGCGGGAAGCTGCGGCCCAGCTCGGTTTCCAGAATAGTCTGCAACTTGTGGGTGTCGACCTTGCCGTCGGCGCCGATGGCTTCCTTGAGTTTTTCCGGCGCCACCTGCGCGGTTTCGCCCGGTGCGTAGTAGATCGCGCCGGTGGCGAAGTCGACCGCAAACGCGATCAGGCCGGGAATGATGTAGAACAGCAGGCCCACGGCATCCAGCGCGGCGATGGCCGGGTCGATCTTGCCGTCGATCTGCCCGCGACGATCAGGGTAGAAAATCGATCCGCAAGCCGTTACCTGGGTCAGCAGGGTTGCAACCAATACACCGCCAATCAAGCGAAAGGGAACACGCATAGGAAATCTCCTGAGTAGTCTTGAAACGAAAGGGCGTCTCTATGAATTAGGACCCTGATAAACGCCGAGCAGTTCGCCGTTATACTCGCGCCTCTGTTTGGGAGCCAGCATGATTTCTTTGCCGATTGATGAAGTTTTACCCGCCCTGCGTGAAGCCTTGGCTACACGCCACGAAGCCGTGCTCGAAGCACCGCCCGGCGCCGGTAAAACCACCCGCGTGCCTTTGGCCCTGCTCAACGAGCCATGGCTGGCCGGGCAGACCATTCTGATGCTCGAACCGCGCCGGTTGGCCGCGCGTGCGGCAGCGGAGCGTCTGGCCGGTGAGCTGGGCGAAAAGGTCGGGGAAACCGTCGGCTATCGCATTCGGCTGGACAGCAAAGTCGGCCCCAACACCCGTATCGAAGTGGTCACCGAAGGCATCCTCACCCGCCGCTTGCAGGATGACCCGGCGCTGGAAGGCGTGGGTTTGCTGATCTTCGACGAATTCCATGAACGCAGTCTCGACGCCGATCTGGCGCTGGCCCTGAGCCTCAATGGCCGGGAACTGTTCCGCGACGATCAGCCGCTGAAAATCCTGTTGATGTCGGCAACGCTGGAAGGCGAACGCCTGGCCGGGCTGCTCGACGACGCGCCGATCCTGCGCAGCGAAGGCCGCATGTACCCGGTGGCGATGCGCTGGGGCCGGCCGTTCCAGTCCGGTGAATTCATCGAACCGCGTCTGGTGCAGACGATTCTCGAAGCCCTGAACGACGAAACCGGCAGCCTCCTGGTATTCCTGCCGGGGCAAGCGGAAATCCGCCGGGTGCATCAACAACTGGCCGATGCGCTGGGCGAGAGTACGCAGGTGTTGCTCTGCCCGTTGCACGGTGAACTGGACCTGGCCGCGCAACGCGCCGCGATCGAGCCGGCGCCGGCAGGCAAGCGCAAAGTGGTGCTGGCGACCAACATCGCCGAGACCAGCCTGACCATCGACGGCGTGCGCGTGGTGATCGATGCCGGGTTGGCGCGGGTGCCGCGTTTCGATCCCGGCAGCGGCATGACCCGCCTCGACACGCAACGCATCTCCCGCGCCAGCGCAACCCAGCGCGCCGGACGGGCAGGGCGGCTGGAGCCGGGCGTGTGTTATCGCTTGTGGTCGCAGGATCAGCACGAGCAACTGGCGGCGTACGCCAGTGCGGAGATTTTATCGGCGGACCTCGCCGGGTTGGCGTTGCAACTGGGTCGCTGGGGCGTGTCGCCGGGGCAGTTGGTGTGGCTCGACGTGCCACCGGCAGCGGCGTATGCCCAGGCGCAGGACTTGCTTGATCGACTGGGCGCACTGGACGGTGAAACGCTGACCCGTCACGGTCAGGCCATGGCCGAACTGCCGGCGCATCCGCGCATCGCCCATTTGTTGCTGCGTGGTCAGGCGCTCGGCCTGGCGGACATGGCGAGCGATGTCGCGGCACTGCTCGGCGAGCGCGATATCCTGCGCGGTGCCGGCGCCGATTTGCACAGCCGATTGGTGCTGCTGTCCGGCGAAGAACGTGCCGCGCGCGGTGCTCAGGGCGGCGTGCAACGGGCCCGGCAACTGGCGCGTCAGTATCGCGGTTACCTGCGCGGCAAACCGTCGGAGCCGGTCGGCGATCCGGATCACCCGCGTTGGCTCGGCGCACTGTTGGCGCTGGCCTATCCCGATCGTGTGGCGCAGCAACGTCGAGCGGGCGGCGCGGAATATCGCCTGGCCAACGGTCGCGCCGCGTTGTTCGCCGAAGCCGACAGTTTGATGAAACAACCCTGGCTGGTGATCGCCGACCTGGGCAGTCGTCAGGGCCAGCGTGAAGAGCGAATTTATCTGGCGGCGGATTTCGATCCGGCGCTGTTCGATTCGGTGTTGGCCGAGCAAGTTCGGGTGGTCGATCAGCTGGATTGGGACGAGCGCGAAGGCGTATTGCGCGCCGAGCGTCAGCGCAAGGTCGGGGAGTTGATCCTCAGCCGTGAACCGTTGACCGGGCTCGATGAAACCGCGCGCAGTCAGGCGCTGGTGAATCTGGTGCGGCGCAAGGGGCTGGAGCTGTTGCCGTGGACGCCGGAATTGCGTCAGTGGCAGGCGCGAGTGGCGTTGTTGCGGCAGTTGGATCTGGGCAGCAAGAATGAAAGTGAGTGGCCGGATGTCAGTGATGCTGCGCTGCTCAAAAGCCTCGAGCACTGGTTGATGCCGTATCTGGGGAAAGTCTCGCGGCTCAGTCATTTTGCCAATCTGGACTTGTCGAACATCGTTCATAACCTGCTGCCGTGGCCCTTGCCGCAGCGGCTGGATGAGCTGGCACCGCATCATTTGAGCGTGCCGTCGGGCTCGTCGATTCGCCTGGATTACAGCGAGCAGCCGCCGATTCTGGCGGTGCGGTTGCAGGAGTTGTTCGGCTTGGCCGAAACACCGCGCATCGCCGGTGGGCGCCAGGTGGTGAAGCTGCACCTGCTGTCCCCGGCACGGCGCCCGGTGCAGGTGACCCAGGATCTGGCGAACTTCTGGCGCAGCACCTATGCCGAGGTGAAGAAGGATTTGAAGGGGCGGTATCCGAAGCATTACTGGCCGGATGATCCGCTGGTGGCCGAAGCGACCGCGCGGATCAAACCGCGCAAATAATCCCTGAAACTGAACACAAGACCTGTGGCGAGGCAGCTTGCTTGTGGCGAGGGAGCTTGCTCCCGTCGGGTCGCGTAGCGGCCCCATAACGGTTTATCAGACAGCAATGGTTTTACGCCTGCTGCGCAGTCGAGCGGGAGCAAGCGCCCTCGCCACGGGGAGGTCATCTGACTCAGGTTCTTGTCGCAGCCTTCGCCGTCAATTGTTCCCGGCAGTAATCCGCAAACAACTGCGCCGGTTTGGTCAGTTGCCCGCGCTTCAGCCACGCTGCCACCAGCCCCGAGCCGGTGACGTCTTCGACGATGTCTACGCACACCACTTTCTGCCCGTCGTAGGTGCATTCCGAATGCGGGCGGGTGACCAGGATCGAGAAGCCGAACCCTTGCCCGACCATGCCCCGGACCATCTCGATCGACGGTGAGCTGAAGGCAATGTTTGGCGTAAGGCCAAGCTCTTCGAACAGGCTGACGAAGTAGGTCCGGCTCGGTTGCACGTCCAGCAGAATCATCGGCTCCAGGCACAGGTCGCGCAGTGATACTTGCTTGAGCTGCGCAAAGCGATGATCCGCCGGCAGCAGTGCATAAGGCCGCTGCGCCGGCATCAGCGGTTCGGTTTCGATGGTGGCGTCGAGGTCGTGTTCATAGAGGATCGCCAGGTCGAAGGTGCCCGACGTAAGCCCTTGCACCAGCTCTTGCTGCTCGCCGTCGCGGATGCGGATTTTCACCCCCGGATACAGCGCCGAGAACCCGGCAATCAATTGCGGCAGGTACAGCGGCGCGACGGTTTCGAAGCAGCCAATGTCGATTTGCCCGGCCACCACGTCGTTGTCGGCCAGGGCGTTTTGTTCGAACTCCTTGGCCATGCGCAACAGTTCCTGGGCCTTGCGGTAGAAGCGTGCACCGCTGGGGGTCAGGGACACGCCTTGCGCATGGTGACGGATCAGCAGTTGCACGCCGAAGCTGTCTTCCAGGCCTTTGATCGCCGTGGAGATCGCTGGCTGAGCGATGTACAGCTTGCGCGACGCCTCGGCGACGCTGCCGCATTCGACGGTGGTGATGAAGTACTTCAATTGACGCAGGTTGTAGGCAGCCACGGCAAACCTCGGGGTGGATGGACTCGACATCCAGGCAATTTTTGCGCCGACTGCATCCGTTCTGACGACGGTGTTGTTGTGCCTGAACAATAACCACATACCGCGCAACCGTGGAGATGGGCTGCCCAGTTTTTTCATGGTCTGCGAAGACATTTTTACTATTTTTCCTCGACACGGGCCTGGGCCACCATCCAGACACAAGAAAAGCCCTTGGAGCATCTGAACGTGTTCGAGCTTACCTACTGGCAAAACAAAGCCGCTGCGCTGACGTTTCCCGACCAGGCCCTGATCGATGGTCAACCCCGCTCGGCGCAGTCGGGCCAGACCTTCGCCGCGATCAATCCAGCCACCGGCCAGCGTCTGGCCAGCGTGACCGCGTGCGGCGCTGAAGACGTCGACGTCGCGGTCAGAAATGCGCGGCAGGTGTTCGAGGCCGGCACCTGGGCGGCGCGTTCGCCGGCAGAGCGCAAACACGTGCTGCTGCGCCTGGCTGATCTGATCATGACCCACCGCGAAGAACTGGCGCTGCTCGATTCGCTGAACATGGGCAAACCGGTGATGGACGCCTACAACATCGACGTGCCGGGCGCCGCCGGAGTGTTTCGCTGGTACGCCGAAAGCCTCGATAAGCTCTACGGCCAGATCGCCCCGAGTGCACAAAACGTGTTGGCAACCATCACCCGCGAAGCACTGGGCGTTGTCGCCGCTGTGGTGCCGTGGAACTTCCCGCTGGACATGGCCGCGTGGAAACTCGCGCCAGCGCTGGCGGCAGGCAATTCGGTGATCCTCAAGCCCGCCGAGCAATCGCCGTTTTCCGCCCTGCGTCTGGCTCAGCTGGCGCTGGAAGCCGGGCTACCGGCGGGCGTGTTGAACGTGCTGCCTGGCCTCGGCGAACAAACCGGCAAAGCCCTCGGTTTACACCCGGACGTTGATTGTCTGGTGTTCACCGGCTCCACCGAAGTCGGCAAATATTTCATGCAGTATTCCGCGCAATCGAACCTGAAACAGGTGTGGCTGGAGTGTGGTGGCAAGAGCGCCAACCTGGTATTCGCCGATTGTCAGGACCTGGATCTGGCGGCCGAGAAAGCTGCGTTCGGCATCTTCTTCAACCAGGGCGAAGTGTGTTCGGCGAACTCGCGGTTGCTGGTGCAGCGTTCGATTCATGACGAGTTCGTCGAGCGTCTCAAGGCGCAGGCCGAACGCTGGTTGCCGGGCGATCCGCTGGACCCGTCGAGCAGCGCCGGGGCGATTGTCGACAGCCGTCAGACCGCGCGCATCATGAAGTTCATCGAGCAGGCCGAACGCCTGGGCGCGACCAAGGTGTGTGGCGGTCGGCAGTCGATTTTCAACGGTTCCGACAACTTCATTCAACCGACGATTTTTACCGGCGTGAGCCCGGACATGCCGCTGTTTCGCGACGAAGTGTTCGGCCCGGTGCTGGCGGTCACCGCCTTCGACGACGAGGCACACGCCTTGCAACTGGCCAACGACAGCGTCTACGGACTGGCCGCGTCGCTGTGGACCGACGACCTCAATCGCGCCCACCGCGTGGCGCGTCAATTGCGCGCGGGCACGGTGTCGGTGAACAGCGTCGATGCGCTCGACGTGACCGTGCCGTTCGGTGGCGGCAAGCAGTCCGGCTTCGGTCGCGACCTGTCGCTGCACTCATTCGACAAATACACCCAGTTGAAGACCACCTGGTTTCAGCTGCGCTCATAACAGCCGCTCACAACAAAACGGAGAACTGGCGATGACCACACCACGTGAAACCCGCGACTACCAGGCCGCCGACGCTGCGCACCACATTCACGCATTCGTCGACCAGAAAGCGCTCAACGACGAAGGACCGCGGGTGATGGTCCGTGGCGAGCGCCTGCACCTGTGGGACAACGATGGCCGGCGTTACCTCGACGGCATGTCCGGGCTGTGGTGCACCAACCTCGGTTACGGGCGCAAGGACCTGGCGGCTGCGGCGACCCGACAGCTTGAACAGCTGCCGTACTACAACATGTTTTTCCACACCACCCACCCGCAAGTGATCGAACTGTCGGAGCTGTTGTTCAGTTTGCTGCCGGGGCACTACAGCCACGCGATCTACACCAACTCCGGCTCCGAAGCCAACGAGGTGCTGATCCGCACCGTGCGGCGTTACTGGACGATCCTCGGCAAGCCCGAGAAGAAGGTCATGGTCGGGCGCTGGAACGGTTACCACGGCTCGACGCTGGCGGCGACGGCACTCGGTGGCATGAAGTTCATGCACGAAATGGGCGGCATGCTGCCGGACATCGAGCACATCGACGAGCCGTATTTCTTCGCCCACGAAGGCAACCTCACCCCGGCTGAATTTGGCCTGCGGGCGGCGCAGCAACTGGAAGCGAAGATTCTCGAACTCGGCGCCGACAAGGTCGCCGGTTTCATCGCCGAACCGTTCCAGGGCGCAGGCGGGATGATCTTCCCGCCAGACAGTTACTGGCCGGAAATTCAGCGGATCTGCCGCAAGTACGACGTGCTGTTGTGCGCCGACGAAGTGATCGGTGGCTTCGGTCGCACCGGCGAATGGTTCGCCCACGAGCACTTCGGTTTCGAGCCGGACACGCTGTCGATCGCCAAGGGCCTGACCTCCGGCTACATCCCCATGGGCGGGCTGATTCTGTCGAAGAAAATGGCGCAGGTATTGGTAGAGCAGGGCGGGGTATTTGCTCACGGCCTGACCTATTCGGGGCACCCGGTGGCGGCAGCGGTGGCCATCGCCAACCTCAAGGCGTTGCATGATGAGGGCGTGGTGACGCGGGTCAAAAATGACATCGGGCCGTACCTGCAACAGTGCTTGCGCGAGGTGTTCGGCAATCACCCGTTGGTGGGCGATATTCAGGGCGTCGGCATGGTGGCGGCGTTGCAGTTGGCTGAAGATAAAACCAGTCGCAAGCGCTTTGCCAACGAGAACGACATTGCCTGGCGCTGCCGCACGATTGGCTTTGAAGAAGGGGTGATCATTCGTTCGACGCTGGGGCGGATGATCATGGCGCCGGCGTTGATTGCCAGTCGTGAAGAGGTTGATGAACTGGTTGGCAAAACCCTGAAAGCGGTCGATCGTACGGCTCAGGAATACGGCCGGCTCTGATATCGCAGGAAGGTCCTTCGGACCTTATCGCGAGCAGGCTCGCTCCCACATTGGGACGGTGTCAACCTCGGTAGAGAGGACGACATGGAACCCCTGTGGGAGCGAGCCTGCTCGCGATAGCTTTCTCTCCCGCAACCTATCTCTAAGCTTTTGCACCCGTCCCGTGCACCCCCGCAAACAGCGCTCGTTTTCAGTGCGCACTACCCAGTTTTTTCATCACTCCCAACGACATATTTCCTGATTTTCCTTCTCCCGGCCTTGCGCCAACATCGACCTCGCCAGACAGCCGAACGCTGCCCACAAAAAGGTCCATCAGAGACCACCCGTGGCAGCTCTTCTCCAAACGCCGCTGGCCGTACTGCCCATGACAAAACTAAATCAACAGCTTTGGGAGTGCTCCATGATCAAGTCCTTGCTTACCCGCGTTGCTCATCCATTGGCGATCACCGCCATTGCCGCGACGGTCGCTACCAGCGTCCAGGCCGGCACCCTCTCCATCGGCCACACCACGTGGGTCGGTTACGGCACGCTCTACCTCGCCCAGGACCTGGGCTACTTCAAGGAAAACGGTCTGACCGTTGAATTGCCCGTCGTCGAAGAAGCCTCGATGTACATGGCCGCGCAAGCGTCGGGTGAATTGTCCGGCTCGGCGTCGACCATCGATGAGGTGCTCAAGTACCGCCCGCAATTCTGCTTCAAGGCTGTAGCTGCACTGGATGACAGCCATGGTGGCGACGGTGTTCTGGTGGGCAAGGACGTCAAGAGTCTGCAGGAGCTGAAAGGCAAGGCCGTGGCGGTCAACGAAGGTTCCACCTCGCAATTCTGGCTGTCGTACTTGCTGAAAAAACACGGCATGAGCATGAGCGACATCACCGTGCAGAACATGACGGCCGACGACGCCGCCACCGCGTTCATCGCCGGTCGCGTGCCGGCCGCCGTGACCTGGGAACCGCACCTGTCGATGGTGCGCAGCAAGCAACAGGGCAAGGTGCTGATCGACAGCAGCAGCACGCCGGGGGTGATCGTCGATGTGGTTGCGCTCAACTGCACCGTCATCGAGAAGCAACCGGAAGACGTCAGGGCCTTGGTCGCCGGTCTGTACAAAGCGGTGCAGTACACCAAGGATCATCCGAAGGAAGCCTACAAAATCATGGCCAAGGGCGTCGGTGGTTACCTCGCCGATCCGAAGGAACTGGAAGCTGCCGCGCAAGGCGTACGCTTCTACGATCAGGCCATGAGCGAAAAACTCCTGGGCTCGCCGGGCAAGCCGGGCGACAGCGAACCGCTGATCAAACTGGCCAATGAAACCGCCAGTGAATTGCAGGGCAAACCCTACAACGTCAGCAATGACGATCTGATCGACAACCGCTTCGTCACCCCGCTGTAGGAGGTTCGCATGTTCAAGCGCAATTCATGGCTGAGCCGCTGCATCACGCCCAAGACCGGCCTGCCGGTGTCGGTGATCTGGAGCGCGAACGGTCTGGCCTGGGTGTTGTTGGTTGGCCTGTGGGCCGGTTTGTCTTACGGCGGCGTGGTGCCGGGCATGTTCCTGCCGACACCCGGCGCGGTGGTCGAAGCCGCTGTGCGCCTGAGCCGCGACGGCACGCTTGGCCTGCATGTGTGGGCCAGTCTTGAAGTGGTGATGGTCGGCTTCATTGTGTCGTCGCTGGTGGCGGTGCCGCTGGGGTTGCTGATGGGCAGCTTTCGCATCGTTCAGGCGTTCCTTGAGCCGATGGTGAATTTCATCCGCTACCTGCCGGTGACCTCGTTCGTGCCGCTGTTCATTCTGTGGATCGGCATCGGTCTGGAGCAGCGTGTCTCGGTGATCATCTTCGGCGTGTTTTTCCAGCAATTGGTGATGATCGCGGACGTGTCCAAAGGCATCTCCAAAGACCTGATCAACGCGTCTTACACCTTGGGTTCAAACCGTCGCGATGCCGTGCTGCATGTGATCGCGCCGGCCTCGTTGCCGGGTGTGCTCGACACCTTGCGCGTGACCATGGGCTGGGCCTGGACTTACCTGGTGGTCGCCGAGCTGGTCGCCGCTTCCAGTGGCCTGGGTTACTTGAGCCTCAAGGCCATGCGTGGCTTTCAGGTGGATGTGATTTTCCTCGCCATCGCGATCATCGGCCTGTTGGGCCTGGTCACCGATCAACTGTTCCGTTTCCTTCGTC
The DNA here is from genome assembly GCF_949767765.1 of Pseudomonas sp. IT-P171. Lineage (NCBI taxonomy): Bacteria > Pseudomonadati > Pseudomonadota > Gammaproteobacteria > Pseudomonadales > Pseudomonadaceae > Pseudomonas > Pseudomonas sp. IT-P171. Next base: position 99,082 of record NZ_CATKQN010000001.1, on the reverse strand, counting down.
TGAGGATTGCCGCATGGGCTCAGTAACCGCCGTCAACCCGCGTTTCGTCACTCCGATGGCTGCCCCGGCGCACGCCGCGCCACGCCTGCAAGTGGACAAGGTCAGCCTGCGTTACCAGAAGCCCGATGGCGGAATGTTCACCGCGCTGGATCAGGTTTCATTCGAAGTCCCGGATCAGCAATTTGCGGTGCTGGTGGGGCCGTCGGGTTGCGGCAAGTCGAGTTTGCTGTACCTCACTGCCGGCCTGAACGAGCCCACGGAAGGCGAGATCTACGTTGGCGGCCAGCAAGTGCAGGGCCCCGGCGCGGATCGCGGCATGGTGTTCCAGAGCTACACGCTGTTCCCGTGGCTGACCGTGCGCCAGAACGTCGAGTTCGGGCTCAAGCGTCGCGGCATGGCAGCGGCCCAGCGTAAGGAAATCGTCGATTACTACGTCAATGAAGTCGGCCTCGCCGGGTTCGCCGACAACTACGCCAAGCAGTTGTCCGGCGGCATGATGCAGCGCGTGGCGATCGCCCGGGCGCTGGCCAACGATCCGCAGATCCTGTTGATGGACGAACCCTTCGGCGCCCTCGACAGCCAGACGCGCCTGCAAATGCAGCAGTTGCTGTTGCGGGTCTGGGGTAATAGCAAGAAGACCGTGCTGTTCGTGACCCACGATATCGACGAGGCGATTTTGCTGGGCGATCGAGTCTATGTGATGGGCGCCAGGCCCGGGCGGATCAAGCAGATTCTGGACGTGCCGATCGAACGCCCACGGACCCTGGACATGGTCATGGAGCGCTCGTTTATCGAGATGAAGCGCAATATTTTCGGGTTGCTGCATGACGAGCTGGAGGAACATTGAGTTCACCGCCGCTCCCACAGGTTTTGCATTCAGCCCGAAATTAGGGCGCCGCAGGCAGGAGGAACCGCGCAATCACCGGCAAATGATCGGAGATCCGCAAGGTATCGTCCTGCCGCACTGACGCCTCGACGCGCTTGATCCGCGGGCTGTAAAACAGGTAATCGACGGTCCGGTCCGGGCCGTTCAGCCCCGGATCATTCGGGTAATGCGTCAGCCAGCGCGCCCGATCGATGCCGCTCGCTTCATTGTTGGTCGGAATCATCGGGTACTTGTCCCACAACACATGCAACGCGCTGTCAGCGGAGTAGGGCGCGCGTTGTTCGGAGGTCAGGCGTCGATATTGGCCCAGCGGCAACAGGTTGAAGTCGCCACCGATCAGCCATGCCGTGCCACGGCTTTCGTACTTGTCGAGGACTTTGGCCACCGCCGTCACCTGGGTCTGTAGCGTTTCATCAGGTTGGGTCGCGCGGTCCAGATGGGTGTTGAGCACCGCTATCTGAGCGCCGTCACTCAAGGGCAGGTAAGTGACCAGCAACGCATTTTTCGGTTGGAACTGGCGGCTGATGAGGTTGGCCGGCGCGACCGGCAATTGCAGGCGTTCGGCGTGATCGATCTGGTAGCGGCTGAGGGTTGCCAGTTGTCGACCGACACTGCCGAAGATGTGCGGTTGCGGCACGAAGTCGGCTTTCCAGTCGAAGGCATGAGTGCTGCAGGGATAGAGGTCTGCGAGGCGTTCCTGGAGCAGTTTGAACTGGTTCTGGTAATCGCTGGCCTTGGCGCCGTCATCGAGTTCTTGCAACAACACGATGTCCGGTTGTTCGTCGCGAATGACCCGCGCCACTTCATCGAGGCTGAAGGCCATGTCTGCAGGCGTCGGTTTTTCATCGCTGCCGGCGGCCAGGTCATTCCAGAACACATAGCGCTTGCCCGCCAGGTACTGAACGTTCCAGGTCATCACTTTCAACGCCTGGCCGGGCACCAGTGTCGGCGCTTGAGCATTACAGCCGACGGGCAAAACTTCCTTGGCTTCGGGGCGCCAGGTCAGGTTGTAGATCAGCAGGGCAATCAGGCCGATTGCAATCACCAGGCCCAGCAGGGTGTAGCGCAGTAGACGGGTCATGGCTCGGCTTATTAGCGTTACAAAAGATGGCCCCGAGCATAACCGAGAGCGGGGCCGAAGCCCACGCTTAGAGCGGCCGGTCGATTTTCTCGGGAACGTCGCTGATCAGCATGAACAAACGGAACAACACCACGCTGGTGAACAACTGCAAAAAGCTGTGAGCGCTGTCGATCAGCAAGGAAATCACCGGGTTCTGCGGCTCCGGGTAAACCTCCAGGGTCAAGCCCTTGAGCAACCACAACGGCCCCATCACACACAAAATGCACACCAGGATGCGCAGGAAATGGCCGCGGGTCAGGCGCAGGCTTTCCTTCATCGCGGCCAGTGGCGCCAGGCCGCGCAGCACCAGCAGGTACTCGCCGAACGCGAGGGTCACCATCAGCCAGATACCCGGCAGGAAATACAACGACAGGCCGATCAGGATCAGCAAGGTATTGAGCGCAGTGAGCAGGGCGAAGCGCGGCCACAGGTACGCGGACCTCGACAGCAGGTCACGGTTGCGCGGCGATTCGCCACGGCTGCGCGCATCGAGAAACAGGATCAGCGCGGCGGTGTACAGCGGATAGACCAGCAAACCGACGATCACACTGATGCCGGGAAAACTGTCCGGCTCGGTCGAGTGATCCACCACTTGCTGAAGCAGCGCTTCGACGATCACCAGCGGCAGGCAAAGCCGCACGATCTGGCCCAGATTGCGTTTGAAGAAATACAAAGAGTCACGCAGTACATCGAACGGATTCATCAGTCGGTATCGCAGGTTGAAAGCAGTGGCCCACTTTAACCGATGCAGCGCTTCGGGGCGCAAACGTAAACGTTCGGTAAAGGTCATTGAAACAACTTGTTTCAGCCTCCATTAAGGTCGAGCGCCGTATCCTCCCTGGAGAAGGTCAACGATTTCCCCGGCAATCTACGAGGTCGCCATGAACAGCGAAGAACAAACCCTGATCGATGGACTGTTTTCCCGGCTGCAACAGGCCGAAACGGATTCAGCCCCGCGCGACGCCCAGGCCGAGGCGCGGATCAAGGAACACCTGACTCGCCAACCCGCGGCGGGCTACTTCATGACCCAGGCCATTCTGGTGCAGGAGGCAGCGGTCAAGAGCCTCGACGCGCAGAACAAGCAACTGGCTCAGCAAGTCCAGCAATTGCAGGCCGAGCTGCAATCGGCCAAGGCGCAGACGGCGGCTCCGGCGCCGAGCGGCGGTGGCTTCCTGTCGAGCATTTTCGGCGGCAGTTCCCGTGAAGCGCCGGCCCAAAGTGCTCCGCCCTCCAATGGTGGCTGGCGTGAGCCGGGGCGGCAGTCGTTCAACTCGCCGCCGCCACAGCAGAACTTCGGTGCGCCGCCACCGCAGCAAAACTACGCGCCGCAACAGCAGCCTGTCGGTGGCGGTTTCCTCGGTGGCGCGCTGAAAACCGCCGCCGGTGTGGCGGGTGGCGTGATGCTGGCACAGGGCATCAGCAGCCTGTTCCACCACAACCAGCAGCCGGAAGTGGTTGAAGTGATCAAGGAAGAGCCGGCTCAGGTCAACGATCAAAGCGGCGGCAACGGTTGGGGCGACGATCAGCGTGTGGCTGACAACTCCGCTGATCAGGGCGGTTACGCCGACGCCGATTACAGCGATGACAGCTCATCGTTCTTCGGCGGCGACGACGACTCCTTCGTCTGATTGATTTTCTGTGGCGAGGGGATTTATCCCCGTTCGGCTGCGCAGCAGTCGTGTATTCGACCCTCTCCATTTATGTGAACGGACGCAGGGGGCTGCTTCGCAGCCCAGCGGGGATAAATCCCCTCGCCACAGGTTGCCATTCGTCCGAGGCATCCAAGATGCTTCGGGTCGATTATTCGCGGAACAATCCTCGAGGCTGGCATACTGGGCACCTTTCGGGCTCGGTGCCTGATCCAGCCTTGAGGAAAACCGGTGAAAAAAATTGCAGTGTTCGCCGATGTTCAAAACCTCTATTACACCGTGCGTCAGGCCTATGGTTGCCACTTCAACTACGCCGCGTTGTGGGCTGATATCAGCAAACAGGGCCAGATCGTCGAGGCCTACGCCTACGCGATCGACCGTGGCGACAGCAAACAACAGCAGTTCCAGCAGATCCTGCGCAACCTCGGTTTCACCGTGAAGCTCAAACCCTACATCCAACGCAGCGACGGCTCGGCCAAGGGCGACTGGGACGTGGGCATCACCCTCGACATCATGGACGCCGCCGACCACGTCGACGAAGTGGTGCTGGCTTCTGGCGACGGTGATTTCGATATGCTGCTGGAGCGCATCATCGCCAAGCACGGTGTGCAAGCCGTGGCCTACGGCGTGCCAGGCCTGACGGCCAACTCGCTGATCCGCGCCGCCAGCCGCTACGTGCCGATCGAAGGCGCCTTGCTGCTCAAGAATTGATTTTTACGGAGTTGAAACAGGTTTGGAACGCATAGCAGTCATCGACTTTGAAACCACCGGGATCTCCCCGAGCAGCAGCTGCCGGGCCACGGAAATCGCCGTGGTGATCCTTGAACAGGGGCGCATCGTCGAGCGTTACCAGAGCCTGATGAACGCCGGCGTGCGCGTCCCGGCCTTCATCGAACAACTGACCGGCATCAGCAACGCCATGTTGCGCACGGCGCCATCGGCCGAGCAGGTGATGAACGAGGTCAACGAGTTTGTCGGTATCACGCCCTTGCTGGCTCACAACGCGGCATTCGACCAGAAGTTCTGGGACTTTGAGCTGGGGCGGATCAAACGCACGCGGTTGCAGAACTTCGCCTGCTCGCTGTTACTCGCCCGCCGCCTGATGCCCGCCGCACCGAATCACAAGCTCGGGACGCTCACCACCTTCGCCAGCCTGCCCAACACTGGCAAGGCTCACCGGGCCATGGCTGACGCCGAGATGGCCGCCAACCTGACGGCGCATCTGGCGCAGGAACTGCGGCAGAAGCATGGGTTGCGCGAGTTGTCCCATGATCTGCTGGTGAGCCTGCAGAAAGTGCCGGCGGCGAAGATCAATGAACATCTCAAGCGCCATCGCGGGTTCTGACTGAAACACCGCAAATCCCCTGTGGGAGCGAGCAGGCTCGCTCCCACAGGGGCGGTGTTCAATTTCAAACCTTGTGTTTAAACACGCCTGAAACTCGACGATTGATCCTACCGAAACTTAAGGATTGTCTGTCTTGCCCCCCTTCTGCGGCGTCGATAACCTCTGGAACGTCGCTGACAATTCAGCGACCGGGACTGCAAGCCCGCCAATAATTTGTTTGGAGACCACAGGCGCACCTATAATCGCGTCGCTTTAATTAGCGACCATCGATTTATGGTAGCTGTGTGCGGGAGACCTTCGGGTCTGCCGGGATTGGTCTCCTACTCGGTCTTGCAGACCCGCGCATAGCTGCCACCCATCATCTGCAAGTGATGCTGGCAGCTCCGACTTTTATAGGAGATTTGCCATGATCAACGTTACCCCCAATCCCCCTGAAGACTCAGATCAGTTGGCTGTAGCGCAAACAGCTACCTGTGCTCCTCACTTCATCCCCAAAACCTTCATCCGTCATCACATCCAGCTACGCGCACTTTTACTGCACGCAGAACCCTGGTTCTGCGCCCGCGATATCGGCCGGTTGATGGGTGTGGATATCAACGGCAGACATGCGCTCAAGCTCGATGCTGATCAGCGGCGGATGATGCATCTGTCCGGCAGCGATGAAGCGCAAGAAACCCTGATGCTCAGTGAGTCAGGTGTGTACGCGATGCTGGTCTACCACTACTGCCCGGAAAACCGCCATTTGCGGCGTTGGTTGACCCACCATGTGGTGCCGATGTTGCGGGAGGAGGCGGGGCCCGTTTCGACGCAAGCGCCGCATATGCGAGCGATGGAATGGGCCGGCGGAACGCTGCGGCTGCTGCATTGGCGCAAAGAACCTTGGGTTCGCCTGCGGGATATGCCGGGGTTGTTGTCTGCCAGTTACAGCGGCGTCTGATATATCGCTTTCGCGGGCAAGCCTCGGTCCTACAGGATGGCGTCGTACCTGTGGGAGCGAGCCTGCTCGCGAAGGCGGCGTATCAGTCGACATCAATATTGAATGGTAAATCGCTATCGCGAGCAGGCTCGCTCCCACAGGGTCCGCGTTCGATCAAACTTTTCCATTCCCTTCCAACTGCCCCAACGGCACCCGCTTCTCTATCGCACTCGACAACACGATCGACGTCTTGCTGAACCCGAATTTGGCAATCCGGTTGATCAACTCCTCCAGCTCCGGCATCGAGCCCACCGCCGCTTGCATGATCACGCACGGATCCCCCGTTACCCGGTGGCATTCGGTCAGTTGCGGGATTTTGATCAGGTCGTCATAGGCCTTCTGGTTGCCGTGCTGGTTCAGGCGCAGTTCGATGACGCACTGGATCGGTAGCCCAAGCTTGGCCATGTCGACTTTCGCCTGGTAACCGGTAATCACCCCGCTGGCTTCGAGTTTGGCCACGCGCTCGGCCACGGCCGGGGCGGACAGGTTGACCTTGCGCGCGAGGTCGGCGTAGGACGCGCGACCGTTTTCCAGCAGGGCGCTGAGGAGCATGCGGTCGTATTTGTCCATGGTCGGATTCCTGAAAAATGACTGACTTTCGAAAGCACGGTTTATAGCGCTGATCTCCGTGATTTGAAAAGTGTACCGGCGCTATAAACAGGTTTTGTAACTTATTTTATGCGGTTGGCCTTTCTAGAATAGCTGTTCATTTGTCCTTGCCTGCGAGCTGCCCCCATGCCTGGCCTGCGCCGTTTTCCCTTGCCGTTGATCGCTGCCTTTTTCGCGTTGTACGTGATTTGGGGCTCGACTTACCTGGTGATCCGTATCGGCGTGGAGTATTGGCCGCCCTTGCTGCTCGCCGGTATTCGCTTTGTCATCGCGGGGACCTTGATGTACGCGTTCCTGCGCTGGCGCGGGGCGCCGGCCCCGACCTGGGCGCAGTGGAAAGCGGCGGGGATCATCGGGATTTTGCTGTTGGCGTGCGGTAACGGCGGGGTCAGTGTGGCGGAGCACATGGGCGTCGCGTCCGGTGTCGCCGCGCTGGCGGTGGCGACGGTGCCGTTGTTTACCTTGCTCTGCGGCTATTTCTGGGGCGCGCGTAATACCCGTCTCGAATGGGCCGGGATTGTGCTCGGGCTGATCGGCATCGCCATGCTCAACCTCGGTTCCAACCTGCAATCGAGCCCGCTGGGTGCCCTGTTGCTGATCTTCGCGGCAGCTTCCTGGGCGTTTGGTTCGGTGTGGAGCAAACACTTGCCGCTGCCCCAGGGCGCGATGGCCAGTGCCGTGGAAATGCTGGTGGGGGGCGTGGCGTTGTTGATTGGTAGTGCCTTGAGCGGTGAGCATCTGGAGGCCATGCCGCCGATCGAAGGGTGGGCGGCGCTGGCCTATCTGACCTTCTTCGGTTCGATCATCGCCTTCAACGCTTACATGTACCTGTTGAAAAACGTGCGTCCGGCGGCGGCTACCAGTTACGCCTACGTCAACCCGGCGGTGGCGGTGTTGCTGGGGATCGTGTTTGTCGGCGAGACCATCGGTATCGAAGAAGCGTTGGCCATGCTGGTGATCATCAGTGCCGTGGTGTTGATCGGTTTGCCGCAGTGGCGCCGGGCGCCGCAACGACCGGCTGCCGTGGTGCAGACAGAATCGAGCGTGAATTAGGGTAAACTGCGCGCCATTGCACACTTGTTTCGCACAACCGCGCTGAATTCTCCTACGGTAATCCCATGACTTTCGCCACCCTTGGCCTGATCGAACCCTTGCTGCGCTCTCTCGAGACGCTCGGCTACCAGACCCCGACGCCGGTTCAGGCGCAAGCCATTCCGGCGGTGCTGGCCGGTCGCGACCTGATGGCCGCCGCCCAGACCGGCACTGGCAAGACCGCCGGTTTCGCTGTGCCGCTCCTGCAATTGCTGGCCATGGAAGGGCCGAAAGTCACTGCCAACTCGGTGCGCGCTCTGATTTTGGTGCCAACCCGCGAATTGGCCGAGCAGGTTCACGAGGCCGTGCGTCAGTACGCCGAGAACCTGCCGCTGAGCACTTACGCGGTGTACGGCGGCGTCAGCATCAACCCGCAAATGATGAAGCTGCGCAAAGGCGTCGACCTGTTGGTGGCGACGCCGGGCCGTTTGCTCGACCTGTTCCGCCAGAACGCGCTGAAGTTCAACCAGCTGCAAACCCTGGTGCTGGACGAAGCGGATCGTATGCTCGACCTGGGCTTTTCCGAGGAGCTGGGGAACATTTACCGGGTGCTGCCGAAGAAACGTCAGACGCTGCTGTTCTCCGCGACCTTCTCCGATGCGATTCGCCTGCTGGCCGGGCAAATGCTCAACGATCCGCTGAGCATCGAAGTCAGCCCGCGCAACGTTGCAGCCAACACTGTGAAACAGTGGGTGGTGACGGTGGACAAGAAGCGCAAGCCGGAACTGTTCATCCACTTGCTGCGCAAGGGCAAGTGGAAGCAGGTGCTGGTGTTCGCCAAGACTCGCAATGGCGTGGACGCATTGGTGGAAAAACTCCAGGGCCTGGGCATCAATGCCGACGGCATCCATGGCGACAAACCGCAGGCGACTCGCCAGCGTGCGCTGGACCGATTCAAGGCCAGTGAAGTGCAGATTCTGGTCGCCACTGACGTCGCGGCCCGTGGTCTGGACATCGAAGACCTGCCGTTGGTGGTCAATTTCGACCTGCCGATCGTGGCAGAGGACTACATCCACCGCATCGGTCGTACCGGCCGTGCGGGCGCCACCGGGCAGGCTATTTCGCTGGTGTGTGCCGATGAAGTGAATCTGCTGTCGGCCATCGAGACGTTGACGCGTCAGACGTTGCCTCGTCAGGTGGAACATGACTTCGAACCTGAGCACCGTGTGCCAGATACCGATGCCAGCGGTCAGGTGGTCAAGAAGCCGAAAAAGCCGAAGAAGCCAAAGACGTCCAGTGGCGGCAAACGCAATTTGGGTAAATGGGTCGAGAGCGGGGATGCTTCGGCGCCGGAACCTTCGATCAAGCCTGTGCGAAAAGTACCCGTGTTTAATACTGGGCCGCGTAAGCGTAAGCCTTGATTCGCTGCAGCGTCTGCTAGGCCGCCTTCGCTCCCACACTTGATCTCTGGTGTTCACAAATTATGTGTTCACAAAAGATCCAGTGTGGGAGCGGGCTTGCTCGCGATGGGCGCGCCGCGGTCTCAATCCTTGCGCCTGAGCCACTCCACCATCCCCAACCCGGCCGCTCGCCCACTGGCGAAACACGCCGTCAGCAGATAACCGCCGGTCGGCGCTTCCCAATCCAGCATTTCCCCCGCGCAAAACACGCCAGGCAGTTGCTTGAGCATCAAACGTTCATCCATCGACTCGAACATCACGCCACCGGCGCTGCTGATGGCTTCGTCCAGTGGGCGGGTTTTTACCAGCGTCAGTGGCAACGCCTTGATCGCTTTGGCCAGTGATGCCGGATCGGCGAAGCATTCTGCCGGCGTCAGTTCGCGCAGCAACGCCGCTTTCACACCATCAATCCCGAGCTGGCTGTGCAGATGCTTGGACATGGAACGTGAACCGCGCGGTTTGCTCAGCGCCGCCTGAACTTTATCCACAGGTCTGCCCGGCAACAGGTCGAGGTGAATGGTCGCCGAGCCGTGTTGATTGATGGCTTCGCGGATCGGCGCTGACAGGGCGTAGATCAGGCTGCCTTCAATCCCGGTGGCCGTAATCACACATTCCCCGAGCCGCGGAACATCGTCGTTGAGCCCGATGGCGATGTTTTTCAGCGGCGCACCAGCGAATTTGCTGACCATCAATTCGCTCCAGGCCTGCACCTCGAAGCCGCAATTACTTGGCTGCAGCGGCATAAGTCCTACACCGCGCTGCTCCAGGGGCAACATCCACGCGCCGTCCGAACCGAGACGCGACCAGCTGCCGCCGCCGAGGGCCAGCAGGGTCGCGTCGGGTCGAATGGTTTTTTCGCCGTCGGGACTTTCGACACGCAATCCACCGTTGTCATCCCAGCCCAGCCAACGGTGGCGGGTGTGGATAACTACGCCGGCATCCCGCAACCGTTTGAGCCAGGCGCGCAATAGGGGCGCGGCTTTCATGTCAGTCGGAAACACCCGGCCGGAGCTGCCGACGAAGGTTTCGATGCCCAGGTCATGAATCCACTGGCACAGCGCCTCGGCACCAAAGGCACGCAGCAGCGGTGCAATCTGCGGTGCGCGTTCGGCGTAGCGTGAGAGAAAGGCCGGGTAGGCTTCGGAATGGGTGATGTTCATGCCGCCGACCCCCGCCAGGAGAAACTTCCTGCCCACCGACGGCATGCCGTCGTACAGGTCGACCTTGATTCCGGCCCGGCTCAACACTTCGGCGGCCATCAGGCCGGCGGGGCCACCGCCGATGATGGCTACGTGAGGGGAGAGGGCGGCGGAAGATTGGGTCATGGGGAGTGCGCTGCGGTTTGACGGAATAGCCGCGCATTCTAGCAGTACACCATAACTGTGGGAGCGGGCTCGCCCGCTCCCACAGGGATCGCTGGCGTTTTCAATGGCTGGTCAAAAAACAACCACCGCTCTGAAGCCTATACCCGGCAGGGCCTGCAGGCCCTTTCACTCAGGTTATCCACAGGCAGTTCCACAGGCATTGTGGGTAAAGACTCATACCTCAATGACAACCTGATGACGTCCACACCCGTTGCGCGCTGTGATGCAGGATGCCATGCCGACGTGCTAACGCCTTGCGGTCCTTGCTGTAACCGCCGCCAATGACCCCGACCACAGGAATATCCCGCCCCAGGCAATGGCGCATGACGCTTTCATCCCGAGCCGCCACGCCTTCGTCTGTCAGCTTCAGATAACCGAGCGCGTCGTCCTTATGCACATCCACCCCGGCGTCGTACAACACCAGGTCCGGTTGGTAGAGCGGCAGCAAGTAATTCAGCGCGTCGTCCACCACCTTCAGGTAGTCGGCATCGCCCATGCCTTTGGGCAACGGGATGTCCCAGTCACTTTCGGCCTTGCGTGCAGGAAAGTTCTTCTCGCAGTGCAGGGAAACAGTGACCGCTTCCGGGGTGTTGTGCAGGATCCGTGCAGTCCCGTCGCCCTGATGCACGTCGCAATCGAAGATCAGCACCCGATTCACACGACCGCTTTCCAGCAGGTAATGGCTGATCACCGCCAGGTCATTGAAGATGCAGAACCCCGCCGGGTAGTCGTAATGCGCATGATGCGTGCCGCCAGCGAGGTGACAGGCCAATCCATGTTCCAGCGCCTGTTCCGCCGCCAGCAACGAGCCGCCGACCGCGCGCACCGTGCGCCGGGCCAGTGCTTCGCTCCACGGCAGGCCGAGGCGCCGCTGGTCTTCGCGGGACAACTCGCCGCTCATGTAGCGTTCGATATAAGCAGCGTCATGGGCGAGGGCGAGAATCTCCGGCGGGCAGAGTTGCGGGCGCAGCAGGTCGGCGTCCCGGGTCAGCCCGCTGTCCACCAGGTGATCGCGCAACAGGCGAAACTTGTCCATCGGGAAGCGGTGATCCGCCGGGAACTCGGGGCTGTAGTCTTCGTGGTAGATCAGCGGCAGCGGCATGGCGGGCTTTTATCAAGTACGGCGGTAGGAATGAGTGAACGATCCTACCAGCGATGTAGACTTGCGGCATGGAAAGGGGGGAGTAAAAACGATGGAGCCGATACTGGAACTCGAGAGCGCGCGACTGCTGTTGCGGCAGTGGCGTGATGAAGATTTGCCGGCGTTTGCGGCGATGTGCGCCGATCCACAAGTGATGCGCTATTTTCCGGCGCCCCTGAGTCGGCTGGACAGTGCTTCGTTGATCGGACGCGTTCGCGGGCATTTTGCCGAGCATGGTTTCGGCCTGTGGGCGCTGGAGCGCAAGGACACCGGCGCGTTCATCGGTTTTACCGGCTTGGGTGTGGTCGGTTTCGACGCGCCGTTTACGCCGGCCATCGAAATCGGTTGGCGTCTGGCTCGCGAGCATTGGGGTCTTGGCTATGCCAGTGAAGCCGCATGGACCGCTCTGCGGTGCGGGTTTGACCGGCTGGCGCTGAAAGAAGTGGTGTCCTTTACCAGTGAAGCCAATCTGCCTTCGCAGAAAGTCATGCAGGCGATCGGCATGCAGCATGATTCAGCCGATGACTTCGAACACCCCAAGCTCGCGGCCGATCATCCCCTGCGTCACCATGTGCTGTACCGCATCACCCGTGAACAATGGCTGCAAACCTTGCATGGATAAGCCGGCCCGGACGTTTACAATGGCCACAATGATGGCCCTGGCCTGAACCTGAATCGACCGCCGCAGCCAAGACTGCGCGGCATAGCGTTGTGTGAGGAGAGTCTGAATGAGCCAAGTGTTGGATGATCTGGTCGACTTGCTGACCCTGGAACCGATCGAAGAAAACCTGTTCCGTGGCCGCAGTCAGGACCTGGGTTTTCGTCAGTTGTTCGGCGGTCAGGTGATCGGCCAGTCCCTGTCGGCGGCCAGTCAGACGGTCGAAGCCGCGCGCCATGTGCATTCGATGCACGGTTATTTCCTGCGTCCGGGCGACTCCGCGTTGCCCGTGGTGTATCAGGTTGACCGGGTGCGCGACGGCGGCAGTTTCAGCACGCGCCGGGTGACGGCGATCCAGAAGGGCAACCCGATCTTCACGTGCAGCGCCTCGTTCCAGTACGACGAAAAAGGCTTCGAGCACCAGGCCGAGATGCCGGTGGTGGTCGGCCCGGAGAACCTGCCGTCGGAGCTGGAACTGACTCAGCAGCGCGCCCACCTGATTCCCGAGCACATGCGTGAAAAACTGCTGTGCCCGAAACCGATCGAATTCCGACCGATCACCGAGAAAGATCCCTACAACCCGCAGCCGTCCGATCCGATCAAGTACGTCTGGTTTCGTGCCGACGGTGCCCTGGCCGATACCCCTGCGCTGCACAAATACCTGCTGGCCTACGCCTCGGACTTCGGTCTGCTGACCACGTCCATGCAGCCGCACGGAAAATCGGTCTGGCAGAAAGACATGCAGGTTGCCAGCCTCGATCACGCTCTGTGGTTCCACGCGGACCTGCGTGCCGATGACTGGTTGCTCTACGCCATGGACAGCCCGTGGGCCGGCAATTCCCGTGGTTTTACCCGTGGCAGCGTGTTCAACCGCGCCGGGCAACTGGTGGCGTCGGTCACCCAGGAAGGCCTGATTCGTCACCGCAAGGATTGGGCATGAGCCTGTCCGAGGTGCGGCACTGGGTGTTCGACATGGACGGCACCCTGACGGTGGCCGTGCATGATTTCGCGGCGATTCGCGTGGCATTGGCGATCCCGGCCGAAGACGACATTCTGACCCACCTCGCGGCGCTGCCAGCCGATGAAGCCGCGGCCAAACACGCGTGGCTGCTGGAGCATGAACGGGATCTGGCGCTGGGTTCGAAACCGGCGCCGGGTGCCGTCGAGTTGGTGCGTGAGTTGGCAGGGCGCGGTTATCGTCTGGGCATTCTCACGCGTAATGCGCGCGAACTGGCGCATGTGACGCTGGAGGCCATCGGCCTGGCGGACTGCTTCGCGGTGGAAGATGTGCTGGGGCGCGATGAAGCGCCACCCAAACCGCATCCCGGCGGTTTATTGAAACTGGCCGAGGCCTGGAAGGTGCCGGCGAGCGAGATGGTGATGGTCGGTGACTATCGCTTTGATCTGGATTGCGGGCGGGCGGCGGGAACGCGGACGGTGTTGGTGAATCTGCCGGACAACCCGTGGCCGGAGTTGACCGATTGGCATGCGGCGGATTGTGTCGCATTGCGGGAATTGCTTTGAGCTTGATTTTTTTACTGAAACAACGCTTTCTGCCCCTCCGGCGACGTAAACATCCCGTCCCCGTTATGCCCAACCCCAGGCACCTCGATCAGTTGCTGGTTCAATCCTTTCGGATGGCTGCGCTTTAAAAAATCAAAAAAACTGCGCCCGCGCGCCAATCGATAAGCACCCTGGGCTTGGGCTTCACAGCTTTTATCCAGCCCCGGGTGATTCGGGTCGGTGTCCTGCTGCCCCAGCAGATAAACGATGTCACGCTGGACGTAGTTTTCCTCCAGCTGTGCGGGCGTTTGTCCTTCAGCATAAGCCGGCAGATCGCTCAAGCCGTACTTCCAGCGATGGAAGCCCGGGCAGCGGGCGTGACTGAAGGCCACCGGCCGTCGCTCGTCTAAATACGCATAAGAAGACGGGTTGGCGACGACATAACGCACGTGCACGCCAGCGGCCTTGAGCTCCGGTTGCTCGTGACTCAACAACGCATAACGCTGAACCACCTGGGCCCCGCCCGAGTGGCCCGCGATGACGACATCTTTCACGTCTGGAAACTGTCGGCGATCACCGAGCCGGGCGATGATCTGGTCGAGAGCAGCGTAGGAACTCAGCGCAAACGGAGCGGTGGATACACCGCCGGCCATCCAGTCATTGCCCTGCCAGCGCAACACGGTGTCGGCCACTGGATGGAGTGCCACGTCGGTCTCATTGAGAAATTGCGGAGCAATCACCAGCGTATTCGCGCTTTGCCCGGCCTGCTCCGCCGCACGCTCGGCACTCTGGCGATACGTCTCGGCGTTGCGCAACCGTCCATGGATGATGATCAGCACGCGTTCGATTTTCGCCGGTGCCGGACCGATGCCCACCGCCATCTCACCTTCGTTCAACAATAGCCGTCCGGGGCTGATCTCCTTGACCCCCTGCTCGGCAGCCTGGGTACTTGCACAGGTGAACAACAGAACCAACAGCCACTTATTCATCTATAGGGTTTTCGCCGCAAAGGTATCGCACTGGCCGACCTGGCCTTGCGCAAATCCGGTTTTGAACCAGCGCACCCTTTGCGCTGACGTGCCATGGGTAAACGAGTCCGGCACCACGCGACCCTGACCTTGCTGTTGCAAGCGGTCGTCGCCGATGGCGTTGGCGGCATTCAAGGCTTCTTCGATGTCGCCCGGTTCCAGCCAGTTCAGGCGCTGCTGCGCGTTGTTGGCCCAGACACCCGCCAGGCAATCCGCCTGCAGTTCCTGACGCACCAGCAAACCACCGTCGCCTTCCATTTGCCGGCCTTGCTGGCGGGCGGTCTGAATTTTCGCCGAGACACCGAGCAAGGTCTGAACATGGTGTCCGACTTCGTGAGCGATCACGTAGGCCTGAGCGAAGTCACCCGCGGCGGAAAAGCGTTGCGACATCTCCTGGAAGAACGCCATGTCCAGATAGACCTTCTGGTCTGCCGGGCAATAGAACGGACCGGTTGCCGACGTCGCCAGGCCGCACGCCGAATTCACCCGGTTGCTGAACAGCACCAGGGTCGGGTTCTTGTACTGCCGACCGGCCTGCTGAAAAATCTGGCCCCAGGTGTCTTCGGTGTCACCGAGGATCGAGCGTACGAATTCCGCCCCTTCATCATTGGCCGGCGGTGCCTTGCGGGTTTGCGTCGAGGCCGGTGCCGATTGCTCGGTCATTTGACCGGTCAGCTGCCCGAGGATCTGCAACGGGTCCTGGCCAGTGATCCAGCCGATCCCGACAATCAGGATGATCGCCGTCAGGCTCAGGCCCTTGCCGCCACCAAAGCGCATCCCGCCGCCACCGCCGACATCATCGCCACGGGCATCGACCACGTTGTCGCTGCGTCGGCCTTTTTTCCATAGCATGTGGGAATCCTCTGATTGTCCGTGGGGATGAGTGTTGCTGGTGAGTGAGAGCGGCGCCAGTCCGGTCGTCCGTCTTTCACTCGCTGGCCGGTAGGTTGCAGGCTGTAGGAACATGGATAACCCATCGAATTCCCTCAGGGGGCGGGTTTTTATCAAACAGTCGAGTGTCTGCGTCGCTCGGGCCGCGGGTTCCAGATTTCGCATTACCCGGTTCATCTTCTAGAATCAGGGCAAATCGAATTCGGAACCTCCCATGGCCGGCAGTCAGATCGAACGTGTCTTCAATGTGCTCGAAAGCCTCACCCGTGACCCTCGCGGTTTGCCTATGCAGATGCTCGCGGAGCAACTGGACATCCCTAAGAGCGCCACCCACCGTTTGCTCGCGGAGCTGATTCGGTTGGGTTATGTGCGGCAGAATCCGGAGAACCAGCGGTATCACTTGTCGACCAAACTGGTTGCGATGGGTTTTCGTTACCTGGCGGGCAGCGGCGCCGATATCGTTCAGCCCGTGCTGGATCGTCTAGCCCAGGAAACCGGGGAACTGGTGCGTCTTGGGCTCATCGAAGGTGAGCGGCAGATCTGGATCGCCAAATCCCAGGGCGCACGTTCCGGGTTGCGTTACGACCCGGACATGGGGCGTGATGCGCCGTTGTTCTACACGGCTTCGGGCCATGCGTGGCTGGCCTGCATGAGCGACGCCGAGGCCTTGTCGCTGGTGGAACGCCAGGGTGGCGACCGGCCGAAAGACCTGGGACCGAACGCACCGCGGTCCAACATTGAACTGCTGGAACGGCTGCGGCTGGCGCGGGAGCAAGGCTACGCCTGGGTCGAGGAAAGTTCGGCGGTGGGCACTTCAGCGATTGCGGCCGTGGTACGGCACCCCACCGATGGGCGGGTGATTGGCGTACTGAGCATTGCCGGCCCAAGCGCGCGGATGCCGGGAGCCCGACTTCATGAGTTGGCCCCGTTGTTGCTGAAATTTACCGAGGAATTGTCTGCAGCAAGCCTGGCGTCTGAGTTCTTCAATTAACGGCGCTGCTGAAAATTGTGTGCGCTGTTCGCCCGGTTTTACGCTGCGGCTATGTAAGAATCTGGAACCAGGTTCTAAATTTAATTGAATTCGCGAGGCACAAGGGCAACCCATGACCGTCAGCACCCCGCTCTCCGGCGTAAACCAACCCTTCAAAGGGATTCTGCTGATCGTCGTCGCCACCTTCCTTTTCTCCAGCCACGATGCCTTGTCGAAATACCTTTCGGGGTTCTACCCGATTGTCATGGTGGTCTGGGCCCGTTACGTGGTTCACACCTTGTTGATGGCCGGGATTTTTCTGCCGCAATCCGGGCTGCGCGTCCTACGCACTAAACGGCCATCGCTGCAGTTGATGAGGGCGTTGTGTCTGCTGGGCACCAGTCTGTTTTTCACCACCGGCTTGCAGTACATCCCGTTGGCCGAAGCCACGGCGGTCAACTTTCTCGCACCGGTTCTGGTGACTGCACTGTCGGTGCCGCTGCTGCGTGAGCGCGTCACCCGCGGCCAATGGATCGCGGTGATCTGCGGATTTGTCGGTGTGTTGATCATCGTCCACCCCGGTGGCGATCTGTTCACGCCAGCGGTTCTGCTGCCGCTCTGCTCGGCGCTGTTTTTCTGCTTCTATCAATTGCTCACCCGCAAGCTCAGTGAGATCGACAGCCCGACCACCAGCAACTTCTTTGCCGGCCTGTGCAACACTCTGGTGATGAGCGCATTGGTGCCCTTTTTCTGGCAAGTGCCGAGCATTGGGCATGGAGTGATGATGGTGGCGTTAGGCGCCTGCGGGATGACGGCGCATCTGTTTCTGACCCAGGCTTTCCGCCACGCCGCGCCTGCGTTGCTGGCGCCGTTCGGGTACTGCCAGATTGTGTTTGCCGGGTTGCTGGGCTGGTTGCTGTTTTCCCACACCCCGACGCTCACGACGGTGGTCGGGATTGCGGTGATTTGCTGCAGCGGGTTGGCGGCGGCGTGGCAGCAAAGCCGCAAGTAGAGGATCACGGTAACAAACTGTGGGAGCGAGCCTTTGTGGCGAGGAGACAAGTCCCCTCGCCACAAAGGCTCGCTCCCACAGGGGGTATTGCGTCGAACTTTACTCAGTAACGGTCGGAATCTTGCGCGGCGCCATGAAGTACATCCAGATCAGCGCGATGAAGTACATCGCCGGAATCATGGTGAACAGCACGGTGTAGTTGTTGTTCGTGATGGTCAGGATGTGGCCGACCAATTGGGTCATGAACATCCCGCCGATGGCGGCGCACATGCCGCCGAAACCGAACACCGTACTCATCATGTGTTTAGGCGTGTAGTCCATCACCAGGCTCCAGATGTTCGCTGTCCAGGCCTGGTGTGCACCTATGGCCAGGGAAATCGCAAACACCGCCACCCACAGGCTGCTCGAACCGGCGGCCATGATCACGCCGACGATGCAGCAGGCGAACAGGAACATGGACATCAGTCGCGCCTTGATCGGATTCATGCCACGGCCGATCAGGAACGAGGACAGGATGCCGCCGCCGACACTGCCGAAGTCGGCCGTGAGGTAGATGATGATCAGCGGGATACCCATCTGGGTCACGTTGATGCCCAGGTTGTATTGCTGATTAAGGAAGGGCGGCAGCCAGTACAGGTAGAACCAGAACACCGGTGCCGTTATCGAGTAGGCGAGGGCGAAGGCCCAGGTGCCACGCATGCGCAGGATTCTCGAGAACGGTACGCGGGCCTGTTCCGGTTCCACTTCCTTCTGGATGTAGTCCAGCTCCGACTGTTTGACGCTCGGGTGATCTTCCGGGTTGAAGTACTTCAAGCCCCAGAACAGCAACCAGATCCCGCCCAGTGATGCCATGCACAGGAACGCAGCCTGCCAGCCCCACACATGCAGGATCAGCGGCAGCAGCATCGGCGTGAACATCGCACCGACGTTGGTGCCGGCGTTGAAAATGCCGGTGGCCACGGCGCGTTCGCCGGCCGGGAACCACAACCGCGTGGTCTTCACGCAGGCCGGGTAGTTGGCGGCTTCGGTCAGCCCGAGGATAAAGCGGCAGACCATGAAGCCGACCGCCGAGGTAGCCAGGCCATGGGCGCCGGTCGCCAGGCTCCAGAGCAGCACCGCGCAGAAGAACACACGCTTCACGCCGACCCGGTCGATCAACCGGCCTTGCAGCACGAAACCGATGGCGTAACCGACCTGGAACCAGAAGTTGATGTTGGCGTAGTCCATCGCCGTCCAGCTCATTTCCTTGGCGAGAATGGGCTGCATGACGCCCAGTGCGGCGCGGTCGATGTAGTTCAGGGTGGTGGCGAAAAACACCAGCGCCAGCATGCCCCAACGGGTTTTGCCGACGGCCATGGCGCCGCGGATTTTATCGCCGATACCGCCGACGGCAGGAGTCGTGGAGGAGCGCTCCACGGGAGAGCTTTGGGAAGGAGTCATGTAGGCCACCGATTATTTTTATGTGGTGTTTTGAGTCTTTGGTCACCGAGACCGCTGGTTGTGACCGGACTCAATGTGTAGTGGATGGTGGGCAGTGGACGAAAAATCGTCAATTCGCCAAAGGCCATTGTGTTCGATAATCGCACGCAAAACTAACTGGGTAGTACACTTTGAATTGCTCATTGTATGGGGCCGCTCAATAATTCACTCACTCTTTTAAAAGCGGCGCAAATTCCCTGTAGCCGAAGCCTCCACCGGGAGTCGAAACATGCAGCGTTCCATTGCCACCGTGTCCTTGAGCGGTACCCTGCCGGAAAAACTCGAAGCCATTGCCGCCGCCGGTTTCGACGGGGTGGAAATTTTCGAGAACGACCTGCTCTATTACGACGGTAGTCCTCGGGAAATTAAACAGATGTGCGCCGATCTCGGGATCGCCATCACGCTGTTTCAACCCTTCCGCGATTTCGAAGGCTGCCGCCGCGACCGCTTGCCACGCAACCTGGAACGGGCCGAGCGCAAATTCGACCTGATGCAGGAATTGGGCACCGACCTGGTGCTGGTCTGCAGCAACGCCTCGGCCGACGCCATCGGTGATGAACAGATCCTCGTCGACGACTTGCGCCTGCTGGCCGAACACGCCGGTGCGCGCGGCCTGCGCATCGGCTACGAAGCGTTGGCCTGGGGGCGCCACGTCAATACTTGGCAGCAGGTGTGGAACATCGTTCGCCAGGCGGATCACCCAAGCCTCGGTGTGTTGCTGGACAGTTTCCACACGCTGTCGCTCAAGGGCGATCCAACGGCCATTGCTGAGATCCCTGGCGACAAAATCTTCTTCGTGCAAATGGCCGACGCGCCGATCCTGGCCATGGACGTGCTGGAATGGAGCCGGCATTTCCGCTGCTTCCCGGGCCAGGGCGAATTCGATTTGCCGGGGTTCCTCGCGCCGATCATCAAGAGTGGCTACACCGGGCCGTTGTCGCTGGAAATATTCAACGACGGCTTCCGCGCCGCGCCGCCGCGAGCCAACGCCGCCGACGGTTTGCGTTCGTTGTTGTACCTGGAAGAGAAAACCCGCGAACGACTGGCGCAGGAAGCCAAGCCAGCGGCCAATCCGGAGATTCTGTTCGAGACGCCTAAAGCCAGCGAATACAACGGCATCGAGTTTCTCGAATTCGCCGTGGACGAAAGCCTTGGCGCCAAGCTTTCTCATTGGCTGGAGCGACTGGGCTTCGTCAAGGCCGGTCAGCACCGCTCCAAAAGCGTGAGCCTGCTGCGTCAGGGCGACATCAACCTGATTCTCAATTCCGAGCCTTACTCATTTGCCCACAGCTTTTTCGAAGCGCATGGCCCGTCGCTGTGCGCCACTGCGGTGCGGGTCAAGGACAGCGCCAGCGCGCTGGCCCGGGCGGTGGCTTACAAAGGTCAACCTTATCGCGGACTGGTCGGCCCCAATGAGCTGGAGCTGGCGGCGGTACGTGCGCCGGATGGCAGCCTGATTTATCTGGTGGACCGGGACGCCGACGTCTATGGCACCGACTTCAATCTGCAACCGGCCGCCGTGGCCAGTGGTGGCCTCAAGCGCATCGACCACATGGCCATGGCGTTGCCGGCCGACAGCCTCGACAGTTGGGTGCTGTTCTATAAGAGCCTGCTGGATTTCGAAGCCGACGACGAAGTGGTGTTGCCGGACCCTTATGGTCTGGTGAAGAGCCGGGCACTGCGCAGTCGCGACAGTTCGATCCGCTTGCCGCTGAACATTTCCGAGAACCGCAACACCGCGATCTCACACGCACTGTCGAGTTATCGCGGCTCTGGCGTGCATCACATTGCGTTTGATTGCGACGATATCTTTGCCGAAGTCAGCCGCGCCAAGGAGGCGGGGGTTCCGCTGCTGGATATCCCGCTTAATTATTACGACGACCTGGCTGCGCGGTTCGATTTCGATGATGAGTTCCTCAGCGAGCTCGCCTATTACAACGTGCTTTACGACCGTGATGCCCAGGGTGGCGAGCTGTTTCACGTTTATACGGAGCCGTTCGAAGGGCGGTTTTTCTTTGAAATCATCCAGCGCAAGAATGGTTACGCCGGTTACGGCGCGGCCAACGTGGCGGTGCGACTGGCAGCCATGGCCAAATCCCGCAGCGGCGCCATTCGTCAGGCCAAGTTGTAGGAATTTGGTAAACGCGAGGTTAAACCGCTGCCGCGCGGCTTCCTTCACTGTGCAGCGCGGCTCATAATTGCCAGCCTGTGCAGTGATGGCCGTGAGCCCACAATGACAATAATTTCAGAACTCTCCGTAGCGCCCGACGAGCCCCTGGTCGAGCCGCGCAAGAGTCGCAAGAACAACCCGGAAAAGACCCGCGAGAACATTCTGCAAGAAGCTATTGTCGAGTTCGTCCAGCAGGGGCTTTCCGGTGCTCGCGTCGATGCGATCGCCGAGCGCATTCACACCTCCAAACGCATGATCTATTACTACTTCGGCAGTAAGGAACAGCTCTACATCGAGGTGCTTGAGAAACTCTACGGCGATATCCGCAGCACCGAAAACCGCCTGCACCTGGCCGAACTGGCGCCGGTGGAAGCGATTCGGCGGTTGGTGGAGTTCACCTTCGATCACCATGATCGCAATGTCGATTTCGTGCGCATCGTCAGTATCGAGAACATCCACAACGCGGAATTCGTGAAGCGTTCCGATGCGATCAAGGCGATGAACAACACCATTCTTGATTCACTGGGTGTGATTTTGCGTCGCGGGGCTGAAGACGGTGTGTTCCGGGCGGGGCTTGATCCGTTGGATGTGCATTTGCTGATCAGTTCGTTCTGCTTCTATCGCGTGTCGAATCGCAATACGTTCGGGGAGATTTTTCAGATCGAGCTGGCGGACGAAAGTATCAAGCAGCGTCATCGGGAGATGATTTGCGATTCGGTGTTGCGATACCTTCAGGCTTGATTTGTGATGAGTTTCAGGGGGCTTTTGTGGGGAGGGAGCTTGCTCCCGCTTGAGTGCGTAGCACTCACAAAATAGCCGATATGTTGGGGCGGCATTGCCGCCCGGCGGGAAAAAGCACCCTCGTCACAGAATACGGTTCAGCCTGAAACTTCAACCATTCATGCTTTGAAAATGCGCCAGCATCCGCTGCGCATCCGGCACCACGCCGCTGAACAATTCAAACGCCTTCACCGCCTGAAACACCGCCATGTTGCCGCCATCCAGCGTCCGGCAACCCAGGGCGCGGGCGTTGCGCAGCAGTTCGGTTTCCAACGGAAAATAAACGATCTCCGCCACCCACAACTGTTTGCGAAGCAACGCCGCCGGCACCGGCATGCCCGGCAGTTTTTTCATGCCCATGGGCGTGGTGTTGACCAATCCGTCGGCCTGCGCCAGCGTGCTTGGCAGATCATGACCCGCCACCGCGCGGCCCGCGCCGAAATGCTGATTAAGGTTGTTCGCCAGCGCCTGAGCGCGACTGTTGTCCACATCGAAAATGCTCAGCAGTTGTACGCCTTCGCTCAATAACGCGTGGGCCACCGCTGCACCGGCCCCTCCGGCGCCCATCTGGACGACACGGTCAACGGCAACGCCCTGCAGACCACGCCGAAAACCTTCGGCAAAGCCCAGGCAGTCGGTGTTGTGGCCGATGCGTTTACCATCTTTCAACACCACCGTGTTCACCGCACCGATGCCGCGCGCTTCCGGCGACAATTCGTCGAGCAAAGGGATGATCGCCTGCTTGCACGGAAAGGTAATGTTCAGACCGGTGAAATTCATCCGCTCGGCCGCCATCAGCAAGTCGGGCAGGGCACTGCTGTCGAGATTGAGCTGGTCGAGGTCGATCAGGCGGTAGAGATAACGCAAACCCTGGGCGTCGCCTTCATGCTCATGCAGCGCGGGAGTACGGGACGCCTGAATGCCGGCGCCGATCAGCCCGGCCAGTACAGCGTTGTTCTGAGTCACGACGTTCACCCCTTCAAGCGCAGGCTGAAATGTTCAAGCGCCAGGCGATAGCCGTGGCTGCCGAAACCGGCCATCACCGCGGTGGCAATGGCCGACACGAAGGAGTGGTGGCGAAAAGGTTCGCGGGCGTGGACGTTCGACAGGTGGACTTCGATCACCGGCAGTTCGCAGGCGACCAGGGCATCGCGAAGGGCAACCGAGGTGTGGGTCCAGGCGGCCGGGTTGATGACAATCCCGGCGCAACGGCCGCGGGCGGCGTGAATCCAGTCGAGCAATTCGCCTTCATGGTTGGTCTGGCGAAACTCGACTGCCAGGCCGAATTCTTCGGCGGCACGGCCGCACAACGCTGAGATGTCCGCCAGGGTTTCGTGACCGTAAGTCGCCGGTTCACGGGTGCCCAGCAGGTTGAGGTTCGGGCCGTTGAGCACCAGAACGATAGGGTTCATCGGGGTCTCTCCACTTATTATTGTTGGCATGGACTGATGCTCCAGCCTGTGGAGATAAATTGTACTAAATGGTTAATTTGGTCAATTGAAGGGGTGGCGAACCGGGCTTTTGTGTGCGGTGATCGGACAATTGCAAAGATTGCAGCCTGGGCAGCTCCTACAGGAAAACGCATTCCACTGTCGGCGCTGCCGAAGGCTGCGATCTTTTAGCGCGGCATATGCTCAACCAGAAAATCGATAAACGCCCGCAGCCGAAGTGGCACATGACGGCTTTGTGGATAGAGCAGGGTGAACGGCCGCGAGCGTCCGCCATAAGGCTTGAGGAGTTCCACCAGCGACCCCTCGGCCAGTTCGTGTTCGACGATGAAACGATAGGTCTGGAAAAGCCCCGCACCGTGTTTGGCAAGCGTCACGCCGCCTAATACATCGTCGGAACAGCTGAAATTGCCCTCGGCCTGAATCTCGCGTTGCTCGCCATGGTCGTTGAACAACCAGGCAATCCGCCGACCGCTGCTGGGCAAGTCGTACTGGATGCATTCGTGCTGTTTGAGGTCGTCCAGGGTTTGCGGAGTGCCCGCGCGCTTCAGGTAATCAGGACTGGCAATCATCACCAGTTCCGCGTCCTCAAGCTGCCGGGCAATCAGCCCGGAATCCGGAATCGCCCGTACGCGGATGGCCAGGTCATAGCCTTCGCCGACGAAATCGATGTTGCGGTTGCTGATGTGCGATTCGACTTTGACCTGCGGAAAGCGCTCCCGAAACGCCGGCAGCAACGGCAGGATCCGGTGGTGGGCATACGTTGTGGGAATGCTGATGCGCAAGGTGCCGGAAGGCTCCTGCTGCTGGCCCATCACTTCGCGTTGGGCCTCGACCAATTGCGCCAGCGCCTGACGACATTCTTCGTAATACCGGCGCCCGCTATCAGTCAGTTTGACGCTGCGAGTGGTGCGCGCGAACAACCGAACGCCCAGCCGCTCCTCCATGCGCGACACCGAACGGCTTACTGCTGCGGGCGTTACGCCAGCCACCAGGGCCGCGGCGGTAAAGCTGCCTGCTTCGGCGGCGAGGCAAAACAGCTCAATGCTGCCGAGCTGAAGATCGTCGAATGTTCGCTGCATGATTGATTACACCGGGGATCAAATGAAGGGCCGTAAACAGTGTTTATCAAATTGGTGAAAGGATTGCTTACCATTTTTGCCCCTGATTACCGCTCCCGTGGCGACGTCAAGCGCTAGCCTGAAGTGCGGGGACTGAATGAAGGTCAGCACCGGTTATCGGATTGATCAAGGAATGGTGAGTCATGAGGCTCAATAACCTAACGGATGGGTTAGTATGAAATTGTTCAGCTACCAAGGGCTTTCAATGGTGATCATGTTGCGCGATGAGCACTGTCCGCCGCACGCGCATGTGGACGCCGGAGCCTGGAGCGCACGCTTCAAATTCAGCTTTTGGCACAACAGTGTCGAGCTGTGGGATGTGGTGCCTCATTCCAACCGGCCACCCATCGCCGTGCTGGAAGGCCTGCGTCAAGCACTCAGACAACCTGCCCACTTGCGTCGCGCTCGCACGATCTGGTGGGAAAAGCTGCGCACGGTGTGCCTCGATCATCAGATATGGGACTGGCGGACCAGCGAAGTCCTGGTGGTGAAAAGGATTGCGAGTACGACTGACATGATTTGCTCGGCTAGCTATGAGCCCGAGACGAACAGGACCTTGCTGGCGCTGTTTGGCGCTTCGGAGGGCGTGGAGATAGAACTATGAAAACGATAGAGGCAGGAATACTGGCCGATCGGCCCGTCAGTGAGGCCGTGTTGGATGAAGCCGTCCGGCGAGGGCAAGTGCGCCACAAAAGCGGTTTGCAGGCGACTGCCGTGACCTTTCTGGAACCGTGTCTGGCCGTCAGTTTCATTGATGGCAGTGGCGTGCTGCTGCCCGTTGAGCACTATCCGGAATTCGACAGTTTCGAGGTCGAGGATTTCGCAGACCTGAAAGTCGGCTTTTCCGGCACCGCCCTATGCCATGAGGGCAAGGATCTGCATGTGTCCATCGCCGGGATGATCTCCGCGAGCAAGCCACTGATGGACATGGCCGCTTCGGTCATCGCGTCGCGCAATGGTCGCCAAAGCAGCGCCGCCAAGGCTGAGGCTGCGCGGGCTAATGGTCGCAAGGGCGGGCGTCCGCGCAAACCGGATGTCCCCGTTTGAGCACGCACAAAAAAGCCGTCGTACTGACGGCTGTTTTGTATCGGACGAATGCAATCAACGCCGGGTCAACAACACCCCGGATTCCATGTGGTGGGTCCACGGGAACTGGTCGAACATCGCGCATTGAGTAATGCGGTGGGTGTCGTGCAGTTGGGCGATGTTGGCCGCCAGGGTTTCCGGGTTGCAGGAAATGTACAGGATATTGTCGAAGCGCCGGGTCAGCTCGCAGGTGTCCGGGTCCATGCCGGCGCGAGGCGGGTCGACGAAGACGCTGCCGAATTCATAGCTCTTGAGGTCGATACCCTGCAGGCGCCGGAACGGGCGGACCTCGTTCAGGGCTTCGGTCAGCTCTTCGGCGGACAGGCGCACCAGCGTGACGTTTTCCACGGCGTTTTCGCTGAGGTTGCTCAACGCCGCGTTGACCGAAGTCTTGCTGATTTCGGTGGCCAGCACTTTACGCACGCGGGTCGCGAGCGGCAGGGTGAAGTTGCCGTTGCCGCAATACAGTTCCAGCAAATCGTCCGGACGATCACCGAGGGCGTCGTAAGCCCAGTTGAGCATTTTCTGGTTCACGGTGCCGTTGGGCTGAGTGAACGCACCTTCCGGCTGACGGTAGCTGAAGGTGCGGCCGCCGACTTCCAGTTTCTCGACCACGTAATCATGGCCGATCACTTCGCGTTTGCCTTTCGAGCGGCCGATCACGCTGACGTTCAGGTCTGCCGCCAGTTTCGTGGCCGCCGCGTGCCAGTGTTCATCCAGCGGGCGGTGATAGCACAGGGTAATCATCGCATCGCCGGCCAGCGTGGTCAGGAATTCCACCTGAAACAGCTTGTGGCTCAGGGCGGCACTGGCTTTCCACGCGGCCTTGAGCTGCGGCATCAGCTCATTGATGCGCAGGCTGGCAATGGGGAACTCTTCGATCAGGATCGGCGTGCGTTTGTCTTCCTGGGAAAACATCGCGTAGTGACGCTCGCCGCCTTCACGCCACAGGCGGAATTCGGCACGCAGGCGGAAGTTTTTCAGCGGCGAATCGAACACGGCCGGTTCGGGTGCATCGAACGGGGCCAGCAGGTCGCGCAGGCGCGAGACCTTTTCTTCGAGCTGAACGGTGTAAGCCTGGGAATCAAAAGTCATGCGTTGAACCAACCCAACTTGATCACGAACAGAATCGACAGAATCACCAGCGCCGGGTTCAGCTCACGGCCGCGACCGGACAGCAGCTTGATCGCGGTCCAGGAAATGAAACCGAAGGCGATGCCGTTGGCGATGGAGTAAGTGAACGGCATGGCCAGCGCAGTGACCACGACCGGTGCGGCAACGGTGATGTCGTCCCAGTCTATTTCGGCCAGGCCGGAAGTCATCAGTACTGCGACGAACAGCAGTGCCGGTGCGGTGGCAAACGCCGGAACGCTGGCGGCCAGCGGCGAGAAGAACAGCGCCAACAGGAACAGAATCGCCACCACAACGGCCGTCAGACCGGTGCGGCCACCGGCACTCACGCCGGCAGCGGATTCGATGTAGCTGGTGGTCGTCGACGTACCCAGCAACGAACCGGCCATGGCCGCGGTGCTGTCGGCGATCAGGGCGCGGCCCATTTTCGGCATGTGGCCGTCCTTGCCCATCAGGCCGGCGCGTTTGGCGACGCCAATCAGGGTGCCGGAGTTGTCGAACAGGTCGACGAACAGGAAGGCGAAGATCACGCTGACCAGGCCGATGTCCAGTGCACCCTTGATGTCCAGTTGCAGGAAAGTCGGCGCCAGCGAAGGCGGCATCGACACCACGCCGCCAAACGGCGTGAAGCCCAGGGCAATCGAGGCGATGGTCACGACCAGAATCCCGATCAGCACCGCACCGCGTACGGCCAGTGCTTCGAGGGCAACGATCAGGGCGAAGCCAAGCGTTGCGAGGATGGGCGCCGGTTGTTTCAGGTCACCAAGGCCGACCATGGTTGCCGGATTGCTGACAACGATGCCGGCGTTGTGCAAGGCAATCAGCGCCAGGAACAGGCCGATACCGGCGGCGATCGCCGACCGCAGCGGCAGCGGAATGCTGTTGATGATCCACTCACGGATGCGGAAGATCGACAGCAGGAAGAAGCACACGGCCGAGATGAACACCGCCCCCAGCGCCACTTGCCAGGTATGGCCCATGTGCAGGACCACGGTGTAGGTAAAGAAGGCGTTCAGGCCCATACCCGGTGCGAGGGCGATCGGGTAGTTGGCGATCAGGCCCATCGTCGTGGAGCCGATGGCGGCGGCCAGGCAGGTCGCGACAAACACCGCGCCCTTGTCCATGCCGGTCTCGCCGAGGATGCTCGGGTTGACGAACAGAATGTAGGCCATGGCCAGGAAAGTCGTGACGCCCGCTAGAATCTCGGTCCGCACGTTGGTGTTGTGTGCCTTGAGTTGAAACAGCCTTTCCAGCATGTCTGCTCCCCGTGGCGCGCCCGGCGCCGTGAATGTATCGACCTCAACAGCAAAGCACAGACCGCTGCAGGCGCCTGGTAATTTTCTGTCGGTCGGAAAAAGCCGCGCATCATACCAGCAGCGTGGGGCTGTGGCTGCTTATGGCTGTGATCGTCGTCGATGTTTTGCGTTAAAGCCAAGTGCGCCATACTGCGCGCTGGATTTTGGGGGACATGGGGATTGCATGAAAAAGCGTCTGGTTGCCGTATTTGGAGCATTGATTGCCTTGTTGCTGGGGGCGCAAAGCGCTTGGGCTGCTTCGGCGGCACCGTTGAGCCAGGTCCAGGTGCTCAAGGTCGAATCGCCGGCGTGCGGTTTTGAGAGCATTTCGCCGGGGCAAGTGAAAACGGGCTGCGATCACACTGGACCGAACATCAAGGTTTACGTGCTCGAAGTCGGCTACGGTCGTCGCGCGCAAGTCGGGCTGGACGGTTTTGAAGTGAACGGCACCCGGACCCCGGTGTGTGCGTTTGATAACGGCAACCTGACCGAGTGCACCGTCGGCAGAAAAACTGTCGGCTACCTGTATGTCTTCGATCTGGCCGGCAAACAGGAAGGCACCTTCACCTTCAGCAACACGTCCATCAACGCGCCGGGCAACACGATGTCGACGCAGCTTTACATCAAGTAACGGCCCGCTCGAACAAGGGTCAGGAAAGCTGACTACGCTTTAAAGATCATCTTGTGGACTGCGCCCATGACCTTTAGAGCTCTGATTACCCTCGCCGAGGGCATCGATGACCTGCAAACCGTGACATTGATCGATGTGCTGCGCCGCGCCAAGGTCGAAGTGGTGGTGGCCAGCATCGAGGGGCGCCGCATGCTCACCTGTGCCCGCGGTACCCGAGTGACGGCCGATGCGATGCTGGTGGATTTGCTGGCCCAGCCGTTTGATTTGATCGTACTGCCCGGCGGTGCCGTCGGTGCGCAGCATCTGGCCGCCCATCAACCCTTGCAACAATTGATCAAGGATCAGGCGGCGGCAGGTCGTCTGTTCGCCGCCATCGCCGAATCCCCGGCCGTGGCACTCCAGGCTTTTGGCGTCCTGCGTCAGCGGCGGATGACCTGCCTGCCTTCGGCCAGTCATCAACTGTCTGGCTGCAACTTCGTTGATCAACCGGTGGTAGTCGATGGCAACTGCGTTACCGCCCAAGGTTCAGGGGGCGCTTTGGCGTTCGCCCTGACGCTGGTGGAGCAACTTTGCGGCAAGGCGACTCGGCTGACGGTGGCGGGGGAGTTGGTCGTTTAAACGGTGTCAAACCCTGGCTTCTTCCACCGGCACATGCATGCGATCACGGTTGGCCAGCGTCGGGAACAGCTTGATCCACACTCCCGTCACCACCAGCGTGCCGATGCCACCCATGACCACCGCCGGCACGGTGCCAAACCAGTGGGCGGTGAGGCCGGACTCGAACTCGCCCAACTGATTCGAGGCGCCGATGAACAGGCCGTTGACGGCGCTGACCCGGCCACGCATTTCATCCGGTGTTTCCAGTTGCACAAAGGACGCGCGGATCACCATGCTGATCATGTCTGCCGCGCCCAACACCACCAGCACGGCCAGCGAGAACCAGAACGAGGTCGACAGGCCAAACGCGATGGTCGCGACGCCAAATACACCCACCGCGGTAAACATCACCCGACCGACCTTGCGATCCACCGAGAAGCGCGCCAGCCAAAGCGACATCAGCAACGCACCGACTGCTGGAGCGGAACGCAGCAGGCCCAGCCCCCATGGCCCGGTCAGCAGAATGTCCTTGGCGAACACCGGCAGCAATGCCGTCGCGCCACCCAACAGAACGGCAAACAGATCGAGGGAAATCGCACCGAGAATGTCCGGACGGCTGCGAATGAAACGGATGCCTGCCAACAGCGAATCCAAAGTCGCCTTGCCTTTGTTCAGCGGCGTTTGCCGGGCGGGCAGGTTGAGCATCAACAGGCAGGCGATCACATAAAGGATCACGGTCGGCCCGTAGACCCAGACGCTGCCGAAGGCATACAACAAACCACCCAAGGCCGGGGCGACGATGGTTGCCGATTGTTGCGCCGACTGTGCAGCGGCGACGGCGCGGGGGAACAGCGCAGCGGGAACGATGCTCGGCAATAGCGCCTGGGTGGTCGGCATCTCGAAGGAGCGAGCGGCGCCGAGCAGAAATGCCAGGATGAAGATCATTTCCCGGGTGACGTGGCCGGTAGCGCCGCCAATCGCCAGCGTCAGCGCAATCAATGCCTGCAATGACTGACAGATGGCCGCGACTTTACGGCGGTCATAGCGATCGGCGACATGCCCGGTGTGCAACATGAACAGCACCCGCGGGGCAAATTCCACCAGGCCGACCAGGCCCAGATCCAGCACGTTGCCGGTCAGCTGATACAGGTTCCAGCCGATGGCGACAGTGAGCATCTGAAAGCCGCTGGCGGTAAACACCCGAGCCAGCCAGAACGCGATGAAAGGGCGATGATGACGTAACAGCAAGGGCGCTTGGCTGGGCATCTGAGGCAGGTCTTGAGCGAGGTGAAGGCCGAGATTATCACCAACCTGTAACCAGAAGTTGCAGAGGCGGGAAATTCAGTTAGCTAGACACCGATCCCGAAAGCGCTGATATCCCACCCATGGTGAGGGGATTTTGTGGCGAGGGGATTTATCCCCGTTGGGCTGCGAAGCAGCCCCGGCATTTCAAAGACCCACCGCGTGTAAAGGGTTGACGACTGCTTCGCAGGCCAACGGGGATAAATCGCCTCACCGCAGATTCCCACAGGAAATGTGCTGCGACTGACTGCGTGGGCTATGAGGCAACCTGTCACGCGGCAAAAGACCACACCGTCCATCGTCAAAAACCGGACTACTCTTTCAGCGATGCTTGATCCAGATCAAAACCTTTCTGGAATTGATCCGGCGGCCAGATGGCCAGATTCCCTGCGTGTGATGTTGCTAAAAGAAGAACGAATTCAAATTCGCCACACTCCATATCCGTGGGGGCAGTGGGTGCAGGCCGCAAGCCTTCAGCCGGTATTACCTGACAGAGGAAGACTTATGTTCGGTTTGGAGGCGCTTGATCTCGCCCGAATTCAGTTCGCGTTCACCATCTCGTTCCACATCCTGTTCCCGGCCATCACCATTGGCCTGGCGAGTTACCTGGCGGTGCTCGAAGGCCTGTGGCTGAAAACCCATAACGACACCTACCGCGACCTGTACCACTTCTGGTCGAAGATTTTTGCCGTCAACTTCGGCATGGGGGTGGTCTCCGGGCTGGTCATGGCCTATCAGTTCGGCACCAACTGGAGCCGATTCTCGGACTTCGCCGGTTCCGTGACCGGGCCGTTGCTGACGTACGAAGTACTGACGGCCTTCTTCCTCGAGGCCGGATTCCTTGGGGTGATGCTGTTCGGCTGGAACAAGGTCGGGCGCAACCTGCACTTTTTCGCCACGGTCATGGTCGCCATCGGCACGCTGATCTCGACCTTCTGGATTCTCGCTTCCAACAGTTGGATGCAGACCCCGCAGGGCTACGAAATCATCAACGGCCAGGTGATTCCAACCGACTGGCTGGCGGTGATCTTCAATCCGTCGTTCCCGTACCGCCTGATGCACATGGCCACGGCCGCATTCGTGGCGACGGCGTTCTTCGTCGGTTCATCGGCGGCCTGGCATTTACTGCGCGGCAAGGACAACCCGGCGATCCGCACCATGCTCTCGATGGCCATGT
Source organism: Pseudomonas sp. IT-P171 (assembly GCF_949767765.1). Lineage (NCBI taxonomy): Bacteria > Pseudomonadati > Pseudomonadota > Gammaproteobacteria > Pseudomonadales > Pseudomonadaceae > Pseudomonas > Pseudomonas sp. IT-P171. The sequence continues at coordinate 67,221 of NZ_CATKQN010000001.1, read as the reverse complement.
GGATGGCTCTGATCGTGGCACCGATTCAAGCGGTCATTGGTGACTTCCACGGTCTCAACACGTTGGAGCACCAGCCGGCGAAAATCGCGGCGATCGAAGGCCACTGGGAAAACCACGGCGATGAACCGACTCCGCTGATCCTGTTCGGCTGGCCGGACATGAAAGCCGAGAAGACCAGATTTGCCGTTGAAATCCCGTACCTGGGCAGCCTGATCCTCACCCACTCGCTGGACAAGCAGGTGCCGGCGCTCAAGGAGTTCCCGCCTGAAGACCGGCCGAATTCGACCATCGTGTTCTGGTCGTTCCGGATCATGGTCGGCCTGGGCATGTTGATGATCTTCACCGGTTTGTGGAGCCTGTGGCTGCGCAAGCGCGACAGGTTGTACACCTCGCGACCGTTCCTGTACCTGGCGTTGTGGATGGGGCCATCCGGCCTGATCGCGATACTCGCCGGCTGGTTTACCACTGAAATCGGCCGCCAGCCGTGGGTCGTCTACGGTTTGATGCGCACGGCAGACGCGTCGTCCAATCACAGCTTCCTGCAGATGAGCATCACGCTGATCCTGTTCGTCGTAGTCTATTTCGCGCTGTTCGGCGCAGGTTTGGGCTACATGATGCGTCTGGTGCGCAAAGGTCCGAAGATCGGCGAAGGCGCGGAAACGCCCGAGGGCGGTCCAGGCAAGAAACGTACGCCGGCCCGTCCGCTGTCCGCTGCCGACGATTCCGTCGATGCCGACCACGACCCCAGCCTGCAAAAGGAGATTTGAGTCATGGGTATTGATCTTCCGCTGATCTGGGCCGTGATCATCATCTTCGGCATCATGATGTACGTGGTCATGGACGGTTTCGACCTGGGGATCGGGATTCTCTTTCCGTTCATCCCGGGCAAGACCGACCGTGACGTGATGATGAACACCGTCGCACCGGTGTGGGACGGCAATGAAACCTGGCTGGTTCTGGGTGGTGCAGCGTTGTTCGGCGCCTTTCCACTGGCGTATTCAGTGGTGCTCTCGGCGCTGTACCTGCCGCTGATTTTCATGTTGATCGGGCTGATCTTCCGCGGCGTGGCGTTCGAGTTCCGCTTCAAGGCCAAGGACGACAAGCGTCACCTTTGGGATAAAGCGTTCATCGGTGGTTCGATCGCCGCGACGTTCTTCCAGGGCGTGGCTCTGGGGGCGTTCATTGATGGATTGCCGGTGGTCAACCGTCAGTTCGCCGGTGGTTCACTGGACTGGTTGACGCCCTTTACGATGTTCTGCGGCGTCGCACTGGTGGTGGCTTATGCGCTGCTCGGTTGCACCTGGCTGATCATGAAAACCGAAGGCAAGTTGCAGGAACAGATGCATGACCTGGCGCGGCCACTGGCCTTTGTGGTGTTGGCTGTGATCGGCATCGTCAGCATCTGGACGCCGCTGGCGCACCCCGAGATCTCCGCGCGCTGGTTCACGTTGCCGAATCTGTTCTGGTTCCTGCCGGTGCCGATTCTGGTGCTGGTGACCATGTACGGCCTTATTCGCGCCGTGGCCCGCAATGCGAACTACACGCCGTTCCTGCTGACACTGGTGCTGATCTTCCTCGGCTACAGCGGTCTGGGTATCAGCCTGTGGCCGAACATCGTGCCACCGTCGATCTCGATCTGGGACGCCGCCGCACCGCCGCAGAGTCAGGGTTTCATGCTGGTGGGAACGTTGTTCATCATCCCGTTTATCCTGGGTTACACCTTCTGGAGCTACTACGTGTTCCGCGGCAAGGTCACCCACGAAGACGGCTACCACTAGCGCACACCGTAATGGCGCAGGGTTGAAACCCGCGCCATTTCAGAGGAGATCACGATGATGGCTGGCAAACATTCCTTGCAGGAAATCGAAGCAGCAGAGAAAAAACCGCTGTGGCAGCGTCTCGGCTGGCTGGTGATGATCTGGACCGGCAGCGTAGTGGCGCTCTTCATCGTCGCGAGCCTGATGCGCATGTTCATGAATGCCGCAGGCCTGTCGACGCACTGATTCGCAAGATCCCATACCGATGCCTTGCGGCACGGATTTACAACCCTCCTGCACTGGAGGGTTTTTTTTGCCCGGAATTACTTTCGGGCTTTAAGAATCACGAATTTCGGCGTGGCTGCCACTTGTTCAACACCACGGAACAACCGCGCCAGCTTGCTGTGATAACCCAGATGACGATTGCCGACGATATACAGTGCACCGCCCACCACCAGCGCTTCCCGGGTTTGCTGGAACATCCGCCAGGCCAGAAAGTCCCCCACCACTTGCTGCTGATGAAACGGCGGGTTGCATAGCACCACGTCCAGCGATTGTGGTTCCTGCCCGGCCAAACCATCTCCGGGACGCACGATCACGTCCCGATCACCCAGCGCTGCGCGCCAGTTTTCGGCAGCCGATTGCACAGCCATGAAGGACTCGTCCACCAGCGTGTAGTGCGCTTCGGGATTTTGCAGGGCACTGGCGATGGCCAGTACACCGTTGCCGCAACCGAGGTCGGCGACCCGCGCCGGGCCAAGGTTCGTCGGCAAGTGCGGGAGAAACGCCCGCGTGCCGATGTCCAGGCCCTCGCGGCAAAATACGTTGGCGTGGTTGAGCAGCTCGATGGACGGCGTGTCGAGACGATAGCGGGTCGGGTAGGGGGATGTCGCGGGCGCTTTGGCTTCAGCCGTAGCGATCAACAGTCGAGCCTTTTTCACCGCCAATGATGCTTGCACCGGACCAATGTAGCGCTCCAGCAAATCCCCGGCGGCGCGCGGCAGATGCTTGATCATGGCGCCGGCAATCACTTGGGCGCCGGGTGCCAGCTGGTTTTGCAGGCGGATCAGTTGCTCCTCCAGCAGAGCCAGGGTTTTCGGTACCCGGATCAGCACCCGGTCAAACGGGCCGGTGACTGCTTCGCTGGCAGGTACACTCGGCACGGCATCAAATGCCTGGCCGTTGCGGATCAGATTCTTTTCCAGCCCCTGGAAGGCCAGGAACGAATCGCCGCTGGTGGTTACCTGAACCTTGCCTGCCAGGCTGGCGGCCAATGCGCCGAAGCTGTCATTGAGCACCAGCACGCGAGTGTTCGCGGTCGGTTGCTGTTCGGCCAGATGATTGAGCAGGTATTCGTCGGCGGCATCAAACGCTTGCAGCGGTTCGTTCTGCTGTTCGGGCTGACGGATAAGGTCGAGGCGGGCGAAGGGTGTTTCGAGCAAAGGCATGGGGCGGGGCTCTGGGTAATCAACGGGTTTCCCGCGGCCCAGGGGCGTTGTAGCGGGCGAGGCTCCGAGCGTACTGCGTCGTGAAGGTTCACACGTCAACACTCTGGAGGCGTCGCAGATGGTACGTTTTTTTCTTTTGGATTACTCGCAGGTTTTGATCCTCAACGGATCGAAGTGCTGTCCAGGTAACCGGCCTTGATGGCGGCAATGATTGCCGAAATCTTGTTGCAGACCCCGAGTTTCTCGATGCAGCTTTGCGTGTGGAAATGGACGGTACGGGCACTGAGGTTAAGAATCCTGGCGCTTTGCTCTGCTGTCTTGCCCGTTGCTGCCAGTTCCAATACGGCGATTTCGCGTGGTGAGAGATGCGGGGTTGCCGGTTTTGCCGTTTTTTGGGGCAACGATCGTGCGATCAACTCATGGAGATGACTGGACATGAGCATTGAGAAGCCAAAATTTTCATACACCTCCAATGCGGTGATTGGAGAGTGGCTCCTGGCCAGGCTCAGAATGCTGCACAAACCACTCTTTTCGTCGTGAAATGATTGTGACCAGCCATGCTCCAAACCTTGCGCTACAAGGGCCTCCCACAGTGAAGGAACGTTAGAGAAAAGGTTTTCGCTCCACAGAATGGGCAGCATGGAGTGATTGCAATGGGCTACTACCGGATCGATTGATCTCAGATTCTTTCGTTCATATTCCTGATTCCAGTCGGCCGGATAGTTGTTGTGTCGTACGGTATTGAACTGGTTGTTATTCGTTTGATAAGTAGTTGAAAAGGCAAAAAATTTAAACCCGATGTTTTTCGCAAATCCAAGGGCGATCCGATAGGCGTTTTCTATATCCGTTGTTTTCGACAGTTGATTGAGTTGTGATTCCTTCCATCGCTCCATCTTGTATCTCCATTATCCAATGTTCTCTGGGGTGCAAATTGGATCCGAGATCCAGCACCCAACGAGTGTAGGATGATTCCTACATGCATGGTGAGATTTTTTGGCTTTGTAAACAAGTTAAAAACTAAATATCTGGTTCTAATAAATGTCGATTTACATAGGAAGAAATATTGAATGACAGCCTTAATTTGAATCGTCCGAATTAACCGAATAGTCCGTAAAGTTGTTGTTTTCGGTGATAGGGGGTTTTGATAATGCGCATTAAAGTCACCACAAATCGTCCGTGTTTAATTCGCATGTTTTGCGGGACACTGGAGCCACCTGTTCAATGGAGCGCCCCATGACCGCCAGCGCAGAAAAATTCACACGCCAGACCCTGCTCGACGTCCAGCCGTTGACCCCGAACCTGTTCACTCTACGCACGACTCGGGATCCAGGCTTTCGCTTTCGTGCCGGACAGTTCGCCCGGCTAGGGGTCACCAAGGCCGATGGCAGCACCGTATGGCGTGCTTATTCCATGGTCTCTTCACCCTATGACGAATTCCTCGAGTTCTTTTCCATTGTGGTGCCGGGCGGCGAATTCACCAGTGAGCTGAGTCGGTTGGGCGAGGGCGATACCCTGCTGGTTGACCGTCAGGCCTTTGGTTACCTGACGCTTGACCGTTTTGCTGACGGACGTGATCTCTGGTTGCTATCCACAGGCACCGGCGTGGCGCCGTTTTTGTCAATCCTGCAGGACTTCGAAGTCTGGGAGAAATTCGAAAGAATCATCCTGGTCTACAGCGTGCGTGAAGCCAGGGAGCTGGCTTATCAGGAGCTGATCTCGGGGTTGGCGCAACGTGACTATCTGGCCGAGTACGCACACAAGCTGCAATTTATCGCCACTGTCACGCGCGAGGAGCATCCGGGTGCCTTGAATGGCAGGATCACAACGCTGATCGACAATGGCGAACTTGAACGGGTAGCGGGTGTGGCGCTGTCGGCCGAGCATTCGCGGGTCATGCTTTGTGGTAACCCACAGATGATCGATGAAACGCGAAAACTGCTGAAACAGCGCGACATGCACTTGAGCCTCAGCCGACGCCCCGGGCAGGTGGCAGTGGAAAACTACTGGTAAAAAAACGGCGCCACGAAGGCGCCGTTTTTGCGTGCATCAGATCATTCAGGCCGATTGTTCTGGGCCTTCAGCAGATCGCGGATCTCACCCAGCAGCTCTTCTTCCTTGGTCGGAACAGGCGGCAGGGTGGGCGCAACGGCCTCTTCGCGCTTCAAGCGGTTGATGGCTTTGACGCCCATGAAGATCGCGAACGCGACGATGATGAAGTCGATCATGCTCTGAATGAATTTACCGTACGCCAGCACCACCGCGGGAATGTCCCCGTTGGCAGCCTTGAGCGTAATGGCCAGGTCACTGAAGTCCACCCCACCGATCAGCAGGCCGATTGGCGGCATGACCACATCGCCGACAAAAGACGAAACGATCTTGCCGAAAGCGGCGCCTATGATGATCCCGACGGCCATGTCGACCACGTTGCCTTTGACCGCGAAGGCCTTGAACTCACTTATCACGCCCATAGGTTATTTCCTTGTTACAGATGAGGTTGGTAATGCAGTGTAAATCAGCCAAAGGCTTCTCGCCCGAAACAACTGCTTACAGAGCTTGCCTGCTATCGACCGGGTCGTCGAAAAAAAGTTTACAAAATGCCATCATCCTTGCGATCTGTCCGTGGTGACCGTTTCATTGCGGGGACGTGCTTTATCGGTGTCAGCCTGTTCGGCCTGCTAATAGTCGGATCGTTTCAAAGTTTGAAAGGGAAGCGGTTGAATGGATGTCGACTTGTTGTATTGAGTAATAGGAGCTCTGAAGTTTTACATTGTTAGTTGGAGTGTATAAGCCGTCGGTTCAGGGCAAGTTGTACATGCTGTTAAATTGCCAGTAAGTTGGTGTGTCTTGCCAAGACAATAATATTGAAGAATATGTTGTACGTTTTCCAAGCGAGATTTAAATGGTTTGTACAGCTTTTCAATGTTGTTGAAAGGGCCGTCCGGATTTTAATGGGAGTGTCGATACGCAAAGTTGTACAGATTTGTGTGCCGTCACTCGACAGTCCCGGCAATCGTAAAAGTTTCGGCCCAAGTTTCATTGGGCAACTGCCTCGCGCCGAATCAGTCCAGCTGAGCTATCATCGCGTTTTTTGCCGGGAGTTCAGATGGCCAAGGCCAAACGCATGTACGGCTGCACCGAGTGCGGCTCAACCTTCCCCAAGTGGGCCGGCCAGTGCGGCGAGTGCGGGGCCTGGAACACCTTGACCGAAACCATGGTCGAGAGCGGCGGGGCTGCGGCCCCCAGCGGTCGCACCGGCTGGACCGGCCAACAGGCGCAGATCAAGACCCTGGCCGAAGTCAGCGTCGAGGAAATACCGCGCTTTTCCACCGCGTCCAGTGAACTGGACCGGGTCTTGGGTGGCGGTCTGGTGGACGGTTCGGTGGTGCTGATCGGCGGTGACCCCGGCATCGGCAAATCAACCATTCTTTTGCAAACCTTGTGCAACCTCGCCAAAAGCATGCCGGCGCTGTATGTCACCGGCGAAGAGTCCCAGCAACAGGTGGCCATGCGCGCCCGGCGTCTTGGATTGCCGCAGGATCAACTGCGCGTCATGACCGAAACCTGCATCGAAACCATCATCGCCACTGCCCGGGTCGAAAAGCCCAAGGTCATGGTGATCGACTCGATTCAGACGATCTTCACCGAGCAACTGCAATCGGCACCGGGCGGCGTGTCCCAGGTTCGGGAGAGCGCGGCATTGCTGGTGCGCTACGCCAAGCAGAGCGGCACGGCGATTTTTCTGGTTGGCCACGTGACGAAAGAAGGTGCGCTGGCCGGTCCGCGCGTGCTGGAGCACATGGTCGATACCGTGCTGTATTTCGAGGGTGAATCCGACGGTCGCTTGCGCTTGTTGCGGGCGGTGAAGAACCGTTTCGGTGCAGTCAACGAACTGGGCGTGTTCGGCATGACCGACAAGGGCTTGAAGGAAGTGTCCAATCCGTCGGCGATTTTTCTGACCCGTGCTCAGGAAGAAGTACCGGGCAGTGTGGTCATGGCGACGTGGGAAGGGACCCGACCGATGCTGGTGGAAGTCCAGGCGCTGGTGGATGACAGCCATTTGGCCAACCCGCGCCGCGTCACGCTGGGACTGGATCAGAACCGGCTGGCGATGTTGCTGGCAGTACTGCACCGTCATGGCGGCATTCCGACCCACGATCAGGACGTGTTCCTCAACGTGGTGGGTGGCGTGAAGGTGTTGGAAACCGCTTCGGACCTGGCGCTGATGGCGGCGGTCATGTCCAGTTTGCGCAACCGGCCACTGCCCCATGATCTGCTGGTGTTCGGTGAAGTCGGTTTGTCTGGCGAAGTGCGCCCGGTGCCCAGCGGTCAGGAGCGTTTGAAGGAAGCCGCCAAGCACGGCTTCAAACGGGCCATTGTGCCCAAGGGCAACGCGCCGAAAGAGGCGCCGCCGGGGTTGCAGATTATTGCCGTGACGCGTCTGGAACAGGCTCTCGACGCATTGTTCGAATAACCTCCATCATTGCAGGAGCCAGCAAGCGGGCTCCTGCAATGGCATGTTCACACCTCTATAAGCGCACCCAATTCCCGCTCCATCGCCTTCTGATCCCCCAGATTGAGTTCGATCAACCGCCGCAGGCGCTCGATGGAATCCAGGCTGATGTGTCGGCAGACGAAACCCAGCTGGCCGTGATCGTCGTGCGTTAGCTGCACATCCATCTTGATCTCGACGTCTTTATTCAGATGAATGTCGACGGAAAAAGCCTTTGCCCGATCGCCCAGCCACGGCTCGGGTTTTTCGATCAGCAACCCCTTGAGTGACAGGTCAATCAACTTCACTGGCCAGATGAAGTCCCCTTGGCACAGCTCTGTTCGGGCGTCGAACTCAATACGTTTGAAGCGGCGGCGATCGGCAGGGTGTTCACTCATGGCGCAATCCTCTGAATGTTCGCTGACTATAGACCCGCATTGTCAAAGCCTGCCAGCCCAGAGGGCGTCCAGACCAACGTCGGGGTATGGCCTTTGCCGTCAGCCGAGCTAAACTCGGGGTGGCTGTCTTTCTTGTCCACCCTGGCTGGAATCATAAAATGAAAAATAATAATAGCCTGCTACGCCACCTACCCTGGCTGCTGCTGGCAATCGTAGGCGCGTGCGCCCTTGGTGTAGTGGCATTGCGTCGCGGCGAGGCAATCAATGCCTTGTGGATTGTGGTCGCTGCCGTGGCCATTTATCTGGTTGCGTACCGTTACTACAGTCTGTTCATCGCTAACAATGTGATGCAACTCGATTCGCGACGGGCCACCCCCGCCGTGCTCAACAACGACGGTCTGGACTACGTACCGACCAACAAACACATCCTCTTCGGTCACCATTTCGCGGCCATCGCCGGCGCAGGTCCGCTGGTCGGTCCGGTTCTGGCGGCGCAGATGGGCTACTTGCCCGGCACGCTGTGGCTGATTGCCGGCGTGGTGCTGGCCGGTGCGGTTCAGGACTTCATGGTCCTGTTCATGTCCACCCGCCGCAACGGCCGCTCTCTGGGCGATATGGTCCGTGAAGAAATGGGCCGCATCCCCGGCACCATCGCGCTGTTCGGCTGCTTCCTGATCATGATCATCATCCTCGCGGTGCTGGCGCTGATCGTGGTCAAAGCCCTGGCCGAGAGCCCGTGGGGTATTTTCACGGTGATGGCGACCATCCCGATCGCGATGTTCATGGGCATCTATATGCGTTACATCCGCCCGGGCCGTATCGGCGAAATCTCGGTGGTCGGTGTATTGCTGCTGCTCGGCTCGATCTGGTTAGGTGGGCAGATTGCCGCCGATCCGGTCTGGGCAAAGGCCTTCACCTTCAATGGCGTCCAGATTACGTGGATGCTGGTCGGTTACGGTTTCGTGGCCGCCTCGTTACCGGTCTGGCTGATCCTGGCGCCACGTGACTACCTGTCGACGTTCCTGAAAATCGGCACCATCGTGGCCCTGGCGATCGGCATCCTGATCACCATGCCAGAGCTGAAAATGCCGGCATTGACCCAGTTCGTCGATGGCACTGGTCCGGTGTGGAAGGGCGGTCTGTTCCCGTTCCTGTTCATCACCATCGCCTGTGGCGCGGTCTCGGGTTTCCACGCACTGATCTCGTCCGGCACCACGCCGAAACTGCTGGATAACGAAGTCAACTCCCGTTACATCGGTTACGGCGCCATGCTGATGGAATCCTTCGTCGCCATCATGGCGATGGTCGCCGCGTCGGTGATCGAGCCGGGCGTCTACTTCGCCATGAACAGTCCAGCGGCAGTCGTCGGTGGTGATGTGGTGGCTGTGGCTCAAACCGTCAGCAGTTGGGGTTTTGCAATTACCCCGGAAGCGCTGCAAGCAGTGGCCAAGGACATCGGTGAAACTACCATTCTGGCCCGCGCGGGCGGTGCGCCGACCCTGGCGGTCGGTATCGCGCAGATCCTGCACAGTGTCCTGCCGGGTGAAAACACCATGGCGTTCTGGTACCACTTCGCGATCCTGTTCGAAGCGCTGTTCATCCTGACCGCGGTAGACGCCGGTACCCGTGCCGGACGCTTCATGCTCCAGGACTTGCTTGGCTCCTTCGTACCGGCGCTGAAACGCACCGAATCCTGGACGGCCAACCTGATCGCCACCGCCGGTTGCGTGGCGATGTGGGGCTGGTTGCTGTATCAGGGCGTGATCGATCCGCTGGGCGGCATCAACACCTTGTGGCCGCTGTTTGGTATCTCCAACCAGATGCTGGCCGGTATCGCGCTGATGCTCGGCACCGTCGTGCTGATCAAAATGAAACGTCAACGCTACGTCTGGGTCACGATGCTCCCGGCAGTATGGCTGCTGATCTGCACCACCACGGCCGGCTTCATCAAGCTGTTCGACGCCAACCCGGCGATCGGCTTCCTGTCGCTGGCGAAGAAATACAGCGATGCGCTGGCCAACGGTCAGATCCTCGCCCCGGCCAAGGACATCACTCAGATGCAACACGTGATCTTCAATGCCTACACCAACGCAACGCTGACGGCACTGTTCCTGTTTGTGGTCTTCAGTATCCTGTTCTATGCGCTCAAGGTCGGTATTTCCGCCTGGGGTACCAAGGAGCGTACGGATAAAGAAGCACCGTTCCAGGCGCTGCCTGATGCGTAATCGAGGAATGCACGATGTTCAATGACCTGAGTCGCCTCGGTAAATACCTCGGTCAGGCCGCGCGCCTGATGGTCGGCATGCCCGACTACGACAACTACGTCGAGCACATGCAGACCAAACACCCGGACAAACCGGTGATGAGCTACGAAATGTTCTTCCGGGAACGTCAGGAAGCCCGTTACGGTGGCAAGGGTGGGCCCAAGTGCTGTTGACCCGGTTGCCGGATTAGCAGCAACCCCTGTGGGAGCTAACCTGCCAGCGATGGCGGCTGAACATTCAACATCCTTGTTGATTGACAGTCCGCCATCGCTGGCAGGCAAGCTCCCACATTTATTTTGTGTTGATACTTTAACTTTGTGAGACAGGAGATCCAGTTTGTCCTCTCCCATCCCGGTAACAATCCTCAGCGGCTTCCTCGGCGCCGGCAAGACCACGCTGCTGCGCCACCTGCTCAAAACCGAGCACGGCCTGAAAATTGCCGTGATCGAAAACGAATTCAGCGACGCCGGCATCGACACCCAACTGTTGGGTGATGAGCCGGTGCAAGTGATGACGCTGTCCAACGGCTGCGTCTGCTGCACGATTCACACTGACCTGACCAAGGCGCTTTACCTGTTGCTCGAACGCCTGGACAGCGGTGAAATCGCCTTCGACCGCCTGGTGATCGAGTGCACCGGCCTGGCGGATCCGGCCCCCGTGGCGCAAACCTTTTTCATCGACGAAGAATTGCGCGAGCGTTACATCCTCGATGGCATCATCACCCTGGTCGACGCGGCGCATGCCGATACTCATCTGACCCAAACCATCGCCCAGGCACAAATCGGTTTTGCCGACCGCTTGCTGGTGAGCAAGCGTGATCTGGTGGACGAGCCAACGTTCACCGCATTAAGCGAACGCCTGACCCGCATCAACCGTCGCGCGCCTATCCGCGTGGTCGACCACGGCAAGATCGACCTGGCCGAATTGCTCGACGTGCGTGGTTTCAATCTCAATGCCGACCTGGGTGGCGGCGTGAGTTTGCGCCCGGTCAGCAAGGCGCCTTCCATCGACCGCATTTCCAGCTTGGTGCTGCGCACTGACAAGCCGCTGGATATCGACAAGCTCAGCGAGTTCATGAACGAACTGCTGGAAGATCATGGCAAGCAACTGCTGCGCTACAAAGGTGTGTTGAGCATTCTCGGTGAGCCGCGGCGGATGGTGTTTCAGGGTGTGCTGAAGTTGTACGGATTCGATTGGGATACGGAATGGGCGGACGGCGAGGCGCGTGAAAGCGTGATCGTGTTTATCGCCGATGATCTGCCGGAAGAGAAAATTCGAGAGGGCTTTGCGCGGGTGGCCGCGGGCTGAAATATGTGTAGCGTCAGTGATGACGCTATCGCGGGCTTGCCCGCGATGGCGATCTAACCCGCAACACGATTCTGGCTCAGGCCCGGTCCCGTGCTCAGCAATGTTTCCTCCAGATAATCCAGATGCCTGCTGAGCAGCATGACCGCCTTGACTGCCTCGCTACGCTCTACTGCATCCAGAATCCCTGCATGCACCTGCCAATCGCAATAACCCTCCACCCGCACCTCAACCTGCGCAATCGCCAGCGAAGACAGCGGCACAAGGCTGCCCAGAAAATGCGCCAATGGTGCATTCCCCGCCATTTCCGCCAACTTCAGATGAAACTCCCCCGACAACCGGATCGCCGACCCACGCGCTGCACAGTGACGCTCGCTATCGATCAGGGCTCGTAGACATTTCAAGTCCTGTGACCGGGGCTGCTGGCACGCCAGCCGCACCACCATGGTCTCAGTCAACCGCCGGGCATGCAGTGTCTGCCGAATCAGCTCGCTATCGAGCATGGCGACGCGGGGGCGATGGTTGGCCCGAAGGACGATGACCTGCTGATGGGACAGTTGCGTCAACACCCCGCGAATCTCACTGCGGCGAACACCGAACATTTGCGCCAGGCTCTCTTCAGTAAAGCGGCTGGCAGCATGGAGGCGTTGCTCGAGAATGGCGTCGAAGACTCGCGAGTAGAGATCATCCGCCGGCGGAGAAAAGGGCAGGGCGACAAGAGTGTGTGGTGAAGCGAAGCTGTTCATGGCCTGTCTCCGGTTTTATAGGTTTCAACTGCCGAGGTTGTCGTCCGGAATATTCAATTCGATGCCCATCCGCTTTCCTTCGCGAAGGATATGGCGGCGCATTTCGGCACTGGCCTGGGCGCTGTTCTTGCTGCGAATCGCGCGCACCACGGCTTCGTTCTCTTCCAGACGCTCAGCCAGATGCTCGGGGGAGTTGCGCAACACCTCTGCGCTTTGCTTGAGGGCATTGCTCGTCTGCTGCACCACGCTCTGGAAGATCGGGTTCGAGGTCAGGGTGAACAGCTCTTCGTGGAAGGCGATGTAGGCGTTTACGCCCGCCTCGCTGTCGTTGGCCTCCAGGGCTTCGCGCATGTCCATCAACGTCAGGCGCAGTTGCCCGACTTCCTTGCTGCTGATGGATTGCGCCACCAGGCCGACGATAAACGGCTCAAGGGTGTAGCGCAGTTGCAGCACATCTTCGAGGCTTGCACCGGCCACCGCGCTGTCGTGGCTTTGGCTGTCACTCAGATGGGCGTCCAGCACCACCACGCCTTTGCCGGGCATTGAACGCACCAGGCCGAGGGTCTCCAGCACGATCACCGCTTCGCGCAGGCTAGGGCGGCTGATGCCCAGTTGCTCGGCCAGTTCACGCTGGCCCGGCAACATCTCGCCGGAGCGCCACTGACCACGGGCCAGGGCGGCCCGAAGTTTTTCTACCACTGAATTGACGACGGTTGACGAGGTAATCACTGTTCGCTCCAAGTCGCGATGAATGTGCCCGCCCGCAGGCAGGCACATGTTGTTTAAAATTCCTGCTGATGCGCCGGGGCAACCGGTTTTTTCGGCTGGAAGGTATAACCGACCTGACCCGAAAGCACTTTATTTGCCCGTTGGATATCGATGTCTTTTTCCCACCGTGCGATGGCCACGGTGGCAACGCAGTTGCCGATCAGGTTGGTCAGCGCGCGGCCGATGCCCATGAACCAGTCCACCGCCAGGACCAGCACCAGGCCGACCACCGGAATCGCCGGAATCGCGGTCAGCGTCGCCGCCAGAATCACCAGCGCCGAGCCGGGAATCCCGTGGGCGCCTTTGGACGTGATCAATGACACCAGCAGAATCGTCAGCAGATCGGTCATGGCCAGCGGCGTACCGGTGGCATTGGCGATGAAGACGATGGCCAGGGTCAGGTAGATCGAAAAACCGTCCAGGTTGAACGAGTACCCGGTTGGAATCACCAGACCCACCGTCGAGCTGCCGATGCCCAGATGCTCAAGCTTGCGCATGATTTGAGGCAGCACGGCGTCGGACGACGCGGTGCCCATGACGATCAGCAATTCTTCACGCAGGTATTTGAGCAAGGGCCACATCTTCAGGCCCGAAAGGCGCATCACCAGGCCGAGAATCAGTGTCACAAACGCCACGCAGGTCAGGTAAAACAGACCGACCAGGCTGCCCAGGTGTTGCAGCGAATCCAGGCCATATTTGCTGGTGGTGAAAGCGATCGCGCCGAACACGCCGATCGGCGCCAGGCGCACGATCATGCCCATGATGCGGAAAATCACGTGGCTGAGCTCGTTGATCAACCGGGAAATACCCGATGCCGCTTCGCCCACCAGGTTCAGCGCGCTGCCGAACAGCACCGAAAACAGCAGCACTTGCAGAATGTTGTTCTCCGCGAAGGCGCCGATGACCGAGCTCGGGATCAGGTTCATCAGGAACTGCGAGGTGGTTTGCATATGCTGACCGCGCTGGGCGATGTCGCCCATGTCGGCGGCGGACAACTGCTCCAGATGAATGTTCGCGCCGCTGCCGATGCCGGTGGTGAACGCGAACACCAGGCCAATCACCAGGGCAATGGTGGTCAGCACTTCGAAGTAGATCACCGATTTCAGGCCGATGCGCCCGACCTTCTTCAGGTCGCCGGCACCGCTGATGCCGCTGACCACCACGCAGAACACGATCAGACCAATGAGCATCTTGATCAGCTTGATAAAGCCGTCACCGAGCGGTTTGAGCTGGGCGGAATATTCGGGAAGGGTCAGCCCGCAGACGATGCCGAGCACCAGTCCGAGAACCACTTGAAGGAAGATTGAACGCGAGCACCATCTGAGCATGGGAGGAATCCTGGTCGGTGTCCTGGCTGCCGTGCGCGGGGCGCATCAGATTCAGGACTTAATTATTGTGGTCTTACCGGTATGTCCAGTGCAGGCGCAGTCTACGCTGGATTTTTTCAGGATTACAAGGGTAAGCAGACAAATTGGCATTACCGGTCTGACCAGTGGTGCTGGTCCCGTAGGAGCTGCCGTCAGATTAGCCGTCAGGAATTTCAGTCAAAAAAAACCGGCCATCGCTGGCCGGTTTTTTCATTGCTGCGGTTTAGCGGGCTGATTAAGCGCCGTACACCGGCAGCTTCTTGCAGATGGCCTTGACCTTCTCACGAACGGCGTCGATCACCGCTTCGTTGTTCAGGTCAGCCAGGATGTCGCAGATCCAGCCGGCCAGCTCTTTGCACTCAGCTTCCTTGAAGCCACGAGTGGTCACAGCCGGAGTGCCGAAGCGCAGGCCGGAAGTAACGAACGGGGAGCGTGGATCGTTTGGCACGGAGTTCTTGTTCACGGTGATGAACGCTTTGCCCAGAGCGGCGTCGGCGTCTTTACCGGAGATTTCCTGCTTGATCAGCGACAGCAGGAACAGGTGGTTTTCAGTACCGCCGGAGACCACGTCGAAACCGCGCTCGATGAATACGCTGGCCATGGCCTGGGCGTTTTTCACCACTTGTTGCTGGTAAGCCTTGAACTCAGGTTGCAGGGCTTCCTTGAAGCAGATCGCTTTGGCGGCGATCACGTGCTCCAGCGGGCCACCCTGGGCGCCCGGGAATACCGCGGAGTTCAGCTTCTTCTCGATGTCGGCGTTGGCGCGCGCCAGGATCAGACCGCCACGTGGACCGCGCAGGGTCTTGTGGGTGGTGGTGGTCACGACGTCAGCGAAAGGAACCGGGTTCGGGTAGACACCAGCGGCGACCAGGCCGGCCACGTGGGCCATGTCGACGAACAGGTAAGCGCCAACCTTGTCAGCGATTTCACGGAAGCGCGGGAAGTCCAGGATCTGCGAGTACGCAGAGAAACCGGCCACGATCATTTTCGGCTTGTGCTCAACGGCCAGACGCTCGACTTCGTCGTAGTCGATCAGACCATTGGCGTCGATGCCGTACTGAACGGCGTTGTACAGCTTGCCGGACGAGGAAACGCTGGCACCGTGGGTCAGGTGACCACCATGGGCCAGGCTCATGCCCAGGATGGTGTCGCCTGCTTGCAGCAGGGCCAGGTAAACGGCGCTGTTGGCTTGCGAACCGGCGTGTGGCTGAACGTTGGCGTAATCGGCGCCGAACAGCTCCTTGGCGCGGTCGATGGCCAGTTGCTCGACGATGTCGACGAACTCGCAACCACCGTAGTAGCGCTTGCCCGGGTAACCTTCGGCGTACTTGTTGGTCAGTACCGAGCCTTGAGCTTCCATCACCGCAGGGCTGGTGTAGTTTTCCGAAGCGATCAGCTCAATGTGCTCTTCCTGGCGCTGAGCTTCTTGCTCCATGGCGGCAAAGAGATCGGCGTCGTACTTGGCAATAGTCAAATCACGGCTGAACATGGCGGTCCTCAAGGATCGGGGCAGAAAAGGGGGGCATTCTAACCCAATGGGTTTTAGATGGCATATGAAAGGAGATCATGTCGCAGACAAGTGGGCTTCATGACGGGATCAGCGGTGATCATGCCGGCCTGTGGCGAGGGAGCTTGCTCCCGTTGGGCTGCGAAGCGGCCCCAAAAATCTTGTGAGCGCTGCGCACTCAAGCGGGAGCAAGCTCCCTCGCCACAATAATTGCGCTTCAGTCGAACATGAACAACGCATCATTGCTGAACTGCGCTTCAAACCGGCCCGCCGGCATCGGACGCCCGAACAGATACCCCTGAACCTCATCGCAACCATGCTCACGCAGGAAGTCCAGTTGCTCATGGGTTTCCACGCCTTCGGCGATCACCGCAAGATTGAGGCTGTGGGCCATGGCGATGATCGCCCGGGCAATCTGCGCATCCTGTTCACCTGAGGGCAATCCGTCGACAAAGGTGCGGTCGATTTTCAGCACGTCGATCGGGAACTGCTTGAGGTAGTTGAGCGATGAATAACCGGTGCCGAAGTCGTCGACCGCGATGCTCAGCCCGAGGTTTTTCAGCCCGGCGAGAATCTGCATCGCCTCGCTGACTTCGCGCATCAGGATACTTTCGGTCAGTTCCAGTTCCAGGCACGCCGGCGGCAGGCCGGTTTCCTTGAGAATGGTGGCGATCCGCGTGCCGAGCTGGCCGTCGGAGAACTGTCGGGCAGAGATGTTCACCGAGACCTTCGGCACCCGCACCTTGGCCTGATGCCAGGACTTGAGCTGACGGCACGCCTCGCTGATCACCCAGTCGCCAACGTCCACCACCAGGCCGAGCTCTTCGAGCACCGGAATGAAGTCCCCCGGCGGCACCAGGCCACGGCGTGGATGACGCCAGCGCAGCAAGGCTTCGGCGCCGGTCAGGCGTTTGCCGTCGCCGCTGAACTGCGGCTGGTAATACAGAACGAATTCGTTTTGCTCCAGGGCATGGCGCAAGTCGCTTTCCAGCTCCAGGCGCTCGAGGGCGCTGGCGTTCATGTCGGCCTGATAGAACTGGAAGTTGTTTTTGCCGCGTTCCTTGGCGTGGTACATCGCGGTGTCGGCGTTCTTCATCAACTGACTGAGTTCGTTACCGTCCTGCGGACTCAGGGCGATGCCGATACTGGCGGTGACGAAAAACTCGCGGCCTTCGAGCACGAACGGTTTCACGAGGCTGGCGAGGATCTGCTCCGCCACGTGTATCGCCCGGTTCAGGGCGATTTCCCGATTGATGCGCGGTTGCAGCAGCAGGGTGAACTCGTCGCCGCCCATGCGCGCTACGGTGTCGTCGTCATCGACGCAACCGAGCAGGCGCGTGGCCATTTCCTTGAGCATGCGATCGCCGGCAGCGTGGCCCAGGGAGTCGTTGATCGGCTTGAAACGGTCCAGGTCGAGGAACATCAGCACCACCCAGGACTTCTGCCGTTCCGCCGATTGCAAGGCGGTGTGCAGGCGATCCTGGAACAGCGTGCGGTTGGGCAGGTGGGTCAGGGCGTCGTAATAGGCGAGGCGGTGAATCCGTTGTTCACTGGCCTTGCGCTCACTGATGTCGCTGAAGAAGCACACGTAGCTGGCCAGATCGCCTTCGTCGTCGAGCACCGCCGTGATGCCGACCCACGCCGGGTAATGCTCGCCATTGCGTCGCTTGAGCCAGACTTCGCCTTCCCAGGTGCTGTGCTGGTTCAGTTGCTTGAGCACATAGCGCAGATGCGCCTCCTGCTGCTCGTCGACGGTCAGCATGTTCGGCAACTGGTCGAGCACCTGCTCCACCGCATAGCCGCTCACGCGACTGAACGCTTCGTTGGCCTGGACGATGTAGCCCGCCGGGTCGGTGATCAGAATCGCCGAGGTCGAGTGTTCGAATACCGTGGCCGCCATGCGCAGGTCTTTCTCTGCGCGGCGTTGCTGGCTGATGTCGCGACCGACACCGAGCACGCCTTCGAAGGCGCCGTGTTCATCCCAGACCAGCACCAGGCGCAGCTCGATAGGAATCTTGCGCCCGTCGGCCCGCAGGCAATCGAACAGGAACAGCTGGGTTTGCACCTGACTGCGCAGCAACGCCAGTTGGTCGGGCTTGTCCAGCGCCTTGCTGACGCGGTCCATCAGGCTGTAGATGCCGGACAATTGCTGTGGGTTGGCAATGGTCGTCTGCCAGCCGTTCTGGAAGATCCAGTCGGTGTCGTAGCCCAGCACGGCCTGCACCGACGGGCTGACGTAGTTGAGCGAGAGCTTGCTGTCGGTGGAAAAGATCACGTCGCTGATGCTTTCGGCGAGCATCCGGTAACGCTGCTCGCTGTCGCGCAGGGACTCGCTGGCTTCGATCTGCTCAGTGATGTCCTTGGCCACACCGATGATCCGCGTGACCTGGTCATGTTTGTCCCGCGCCAGCGCCTGCTCACGAATGTCGAACCGCCGCCATTGGCCATCGCGATGACGGAAGCGCAGTTGGCATTGTAGCAATTGGGTGTAGCCGGCGTGGCGCTGGGTCTGGCGCGAACGGTGGTAGTGGTCGGCATCTTCGGGGTGCAGGAGGATTTCCCAGAAGTACTCGCCCATCTGGTGCAGCTCGGTGCGGTTGTAGCCGAGTGTCTGGCCCAGGTGGTGGTTGCTGAAGATCATGCGCTGGCTGATCACGTCCTGCACATACAGATGATCCGGCACCGTGCGCACCACATCGGACCAGAACCCTTCACGCTCGAGCAGCGACAATTCAATGAGCTTGCGGCTGGTGATGTCGTTGATGCTCAGGATCACCGCTTTATAGTCATCCTGGTCTTCCGGCAGGCGCAGCACCAGCCACAAGTGCTGGTCGCGACCGTTGGCGTCCGGGAGTTTTATCTCCAGCTCGAGCTGTTTCTGCTGGTTGAGCACCGCGTCGAGCACTTGATTGCCGATGGCAGTGCCGTCCAGCGGATTGCCGTCGATCAGCAGTTTCCAGGCTTGTTCGCAGGTGTTGACGTTGAGCAGTTGCAGGGCAACCTGGTTGACCTCGGTGATGCGCAGTTCCTGCAGCAATTGCTGCCGTTGCTCCGCAGATTCCAGCCAGCCACGCAGTTGTTCGCTGCTGTGCAACCGGGCTTTGTCGAACGCCTGCTTGAGCCCCGACACGTCAAGTACACACAGCGCCACGCCGGTACCTTCGAAAATATCCTTGTAGCGCCGACGACCTTCAGTCACCTGGCGCTGACGGCGGCGCATGTTCAGCAGGGCAATCAGCGGCAGCAGGGAGAGCGCCAGCCCCAACAGGCATTTGCCGATGAACGCCGGTAACAATTCCTCAATCACGCGCTTGCGGTCGAACAAGCCGCGCAATTGCCAGTCGCTGCTGCTCAGGGGAACCGTCAGCACGCTGTTGGCCACATCCTCTTCGGTCAGCTCGCCCGGCTTGGCCGAGGGGCGCGAATCATCGCGACTGATGACTTGGTGGTTGAAGCGGTTTTCCACCAGCCACATTGGGCGGATGCCGGTTTCGTTCTGTTTGGTTAGTGACGAGAAAAAGCTCGGCTTCAGGCGCAGGGCCCAGTAGCCACGCGTGCTGCCGCTGGACTGATGCAGCAGCAAGTGCACCGTCGAACCGTTATCGGCGTTGCTGAAATAGTGGGCCTGGCGACGGCTGTGACGAACCAGGTCGGCGAGGTAGTCGGCGTCCTCGCTGTCGGTGGCGCTGTCACTGAGGATTTTGCCGGAGGGACTCAACAGCGCAAGACTGATCAGGTCGGGCAAGGATTTTTGCAGCTTGCGAAGCAACTCCTGCTGTTCGTCGGCGCTTTGTGGCTGTTCGACGATCGGTAGCAGATTGAGGGCGATCTGCGCGTTGAGTGCCATGTTCAGGCTGACTTGCGCGGCCAGATCGGCGGTGTAGTCGATGGTGTACTGACGCTGGTTTTTCTGGGTTTCGCGCAGCTGATCCAGCAGTTGCCAGAACAGCAGGGCGAGCAGCAGCAACACCAGTGTCGCCAGCGCACCCTTCAAGGTTCCGCGCAGGGGGGAGCCGGGCGCAACAGTCGGTGCACGGGGGATCAGGGGCGGAGTGACATTGGACAAACTGTAATCCTGCGGTTTGGCTGGACTGGCGCGACGTGCACTATAAGCCGGACGCCCGGAGGGCGGCTAGCATGCCTTGAGTTGTGGCAAAGTGCCAGTCCCTCCCGGCTGGACTGCCTCTCGTCATTCAGGTAGCTTTGCCGGTTACGCGGGAGCGTTCCAGCTCCTAAAATCAGGCTTTTTCAGCGCGCACATATTGATAGCTTTCAATCGGGCGACGCGCACGGCCTGGCCAGGCATCGCCTGCGCCCTAATCATTCATCTGTCACTGACCCAAGGTTCTCCATGGCTCAATACGTCTTCACCATGCATCGGCTGGGCAAAGTTGTTCCGCCGAAGCGGGAAATCCTGAAAAACATTTCGCTGTCCTTCTTCCCTGGCGCCAAGATCGGCGTGCTCGGCCTTAACGGTTCGGGTAAATCCACGCTGTTGAAAATCATGGCCGGCGTCGACACCGAGTTCGAGGGCGAAGCCCGTCCGATGCCGGAGCTGAACATCGGTTACCTGCCGCAAGAGCCGATCCTGGACCCGACCAAAACCGTGCGTGAAGTGGTCGAGGAAGCGGTCAGCGTGATCAAGAACGCCCAGGCGCGCCTGGACGAGGTCTACGCGGCTTACGCTGATGAAGATGCCGACTTCGACAAGCTGGCAGCCGAACAGGCCAAGCTCGAAGCCATCCTGCAAGCCAGCGACGGTCATAACCTGGATCGCCAACTGGAAGTCGCCGCCGATGCGTTGCGCCTGCCGGCCTGGGACGCCAAGGTCGAATTCCTCTCCGGTGGTGAAAAGCGTCGTGTAGCCCTGTGCCGCCTGCTGCTGTCCGCCCCCGACATGCTGCTGCTCGACGAACCGACCAACCACCTGGATGCTGACTCCGTCGCTTGGCTGGAGCATTTCCTCCACGACTTCCCGGGCACCGTCGTTGCGATCACGCACGACCGTTACTTCCTGGACAACGTTGCCGGCTGGATTCTGGAACTCGACCGTGGCGCGGGCATTCCTTACGAGGGCAACTATTCCGGTTGGCTCGAAGCCAAGTCCGATCGTCTGGCGGCCGAATCCAAGCAGCAGTCGGCCCACGAAAAAGCCATGAAGGAAGAACTGGAGTGGGTGCGCAAAGGCGCCAAGGCCCGCCAGTCCAAATCCAAGGCACGTCTGCAACGCTTCGAAGAAATGCAATCGCAGGAATTCCAGAAGCGTTCGGAAACCAACGAGATCTACATCCCGGCCGGTCCGCGCTTGGGTGACAAGGTCATCGAGTTCAAGAACGTCACCAAGGGCTACGGCGATCGCGTGTTGATCGACAACCTGTCGTTCTCGATGCCGAAGGGCGCCATCGTGGGCGTGATCGGCGGTAACGGTGCCGGTAAATCGACCCTGTTCCGCATGCTGATGGGCAAGGAAACCCCGGATTCGGGCAGCATCGAAGTCGGCGAAACCGTGCAACTGGCGTGCGTCGACCAGAGCCGCGAAGACCTGGACGGCAGCAAGACCGTGTTCCAGCAGATCTCCGACGGTTCGGACCAGATCCGCATCGGCAACTACGAGATTCCGTCGCGTACCTACGTCGGTCGCTTCAACTTCAAGGGCGGCGATCAGCAGAAGTTCGTCAAGGACCTGTCCGGTGGTGAGCGCGGTCGCTTGCACCTGGCCCTGACCCTGAAGGAGGGTGGCAACGTCCTGCTGCTCGACGAACCGTCCAACGACCTCGACGTTGAAACCCTGCGTTCCCTCGAAGAAGCCCTATTGGACTTCCCGGGCGCCGCCATTGTGATCTCTCACGATCGGTGGTTCCTTGACCGTGTGGCGACGCATATCCTGGCGTACGAAGACGACTCGCAAGCGGTGTTCTTCGAAGGCAACTACACCGAGTACGAAGCCGATCGGAAAAAACGCCTCGGCGAAGCGGCTGCCCAGCCGCATCGTGTACGGCACAAAAAACTGGCCTGATATCGGGTTGGTCGCATGAAAAAAAACGGAGCCTTCGGGGCTCCGTTTTTTTATGGGCCTCAGAAAGACCGCGGCGCGCCTTGCTCGCGAAAGTGATCTCCATGACGGTGCAATACTTGAATTGTGAATCCCTGTTTAGGTGCGACGAACGGCTTAAACACGCATTATTTATATCCAGCGCACCATTTAATTTCATAACTGCGACATTTTGCGCTGTCGTGGTGCGCATTCCGTTTGCTAAAGTCCGGCTCAATCTTCTCCAACGATAATAAATTTTACCGAGACTTTTCCATGATCGAATCCGTCGAAACCTTCCTTGTCCGACTGAAAAAACGCGACCCGGATCAACCTGAATTCCATCAGGCTGTGGAAGAAGTCCTGCGCAGCCTGTGGCCGTTTCTTGAAGCCAATCCGCATTATCTGACCTCCGGGATCCTGGAGCGGATGTGCGAACCGGAGCGGGCCATTGTCTTCCGGGTTTCCTGGGTCGACGATCAGGGCAAGGTGCAGGTCAATCGCGGTTTCCGGGTGCAGATGAACAGTGCAATCGGTCCGTACAAGGGCGGCTTGCGTTTCCATCCTTCGGTCAACCTCGGCGTACTGAAATTTCTCGCCTTCGAACAAACCTTCAAGAACTCCCTGACCTCGTTGCCCATGGGGGGCGGCAAGGGTGGCTCGGACTTCGACCCGAAAGGCAAAAGCGACGCTGAAGTCATGCGCTTCTGCCAGGCATTCATGAGCGAACTGTACCGTCACATCGGTGCAGATGTTGACGTGCCGGCCGGCGATATCGGCGTGGGGGCCCGCGAGATCGGTTTCCTGTTCGGCCAGTACAAGCGCCTGAGCAACCAGTTCACCAGCGTATTGACCGGCAAGGGCCCGAGCTATGGCGGCAGCCTGATTCGCCCAGAAGCGACCGGTTTCGGCTGCGTGTACTTTGCTGAGGAAATGCTCAAACGCAACGGTGAAACCGTCGAAGGCAAACGCGTTGCGATTTCGGGTTCGGGCAACGTTGCACAGTACGCGGCACGCAAGGTCATGGACCTGGGCGGCAAGGTGATTTCGCTCTCGGATTCCGAAGGTATGCTGCACTGCGAAAGCGGTTTGACCGAAGAGCAATGGCTGGCGCTGCTGGAGTTGAAAAACGTCAAGCGTGGACGGATCGGCGAGTTGGCCAGTCGCTTCGGCCTGGAGTTTCGCGCCGGCCAGCACCCCTGGAACCTGGCGTGCGACATCGCGCTGCCATGCGCGACGCAAAACGAGCTGAATGCCGAGGCTGCTCGCACATTGCTTCGCAACGGCTGCCTCTGTGTGGCAGAAGGCGCGAACATGCCAACCACCCTTGAGGCCGTGGACCTGTTCATCGAGGCGGGAATCCTGTTCGCGCCGGGCAAGGCGTCCAATGCCGGTGGTGTGGCGGTGAGCGGGCTGGAGATGTCACAGAACGCGATGCGCCTGTTGTGGACCGGGGGTGAAGTGGACAGCAAGCTCCACGGGATCATGCAGTCGATCCACCACGCCTGTGTGCACTACGGCGAAGAGAACGGTCGCATCAACTATGTCAAAGGCGCGAACATCGCCGGCTTCGTCAAAGTCGCTGACGCCATGCTCGCCCAAGGCGTGGTTTAAGCCGGTTCGATGCGGATGATTTCGATCATCTGATTGCCCGCCGGGCGTTGCCACAACACCTCGTCGCCGAGCTGCGCCCCGAGCAATGCCCGGCCCAGCGGCGAACCCCAGTTGATCAGGCCCGCCGCCGCATCGGCCTGGTCCTCGCCGACCAGTTGCACGGTTTGCTCGGCGCTGTGTTCGTCGGCGAACGTTACCCGGCTGCCGATCTGCACCTTTTGCGTTGAGGTGGCGGGCGTCACCACCTGAGCGCTTTGCAGGCGCTGATTGAAATACCTCAAATCCCGCTCAAGGTCAGCCTGGCGCTGCTTGTCGGCCTGCTCGCCCATGGCGGACTGGTCGCTGTGCAACTGTTGCAGCTCGGCGACTTTCGCCTGCAACTGGGCAAGTCCGGCGGGGGTGACGTAATTGGGCTGCGCGCTGACCTGCCGTTCGACTGGCTGATCGGCTTGCGCAGCAGCGTTATCTTCATTGACGAAGGCGCGACTCATGGTTTTCTCCCGTTATAGGGTTTGGGCCATGGTCACTGTCTTTTAGTTTCGGCGGATGTCTGGAAGCGACTCATTGCGAGCGAAACGCACGGGCGGCGTCCTGGTCTTTCTGGTGCTGCCAGGCTCTTTCACGCTCGTCCCAATGGTGGCTGCGATAGTCCTCGCGATCTTCGCTTTCGCGCATGGCCTGGCATTGGCGAAAACCATCGCTCCAGCCTTCAGCGTATTGCTTGTCCTTGAGATAACGCGGCACGTTCTTGCGAAATTCACCGGTGATCGCCCCGGCAGCTTGTCGGCCACTGCTGCAGCCGTCGTCGAAGCCGTCGGCGAAGGCCGGTGGATATCCTTTGGCAATCAAATCTTCATGGGTGGTCTGGCAGCCCGCGATCGACATCAACACAACCACCATACCTACACAACGCCACATCTCGGACTCCCGGCCGTGCGACGGCCTATACGTGAAGTCTAGGAGTGGATTCGTGAGGCGTTTGTAGTCGCTCTGTGAAAAATCCATTCAACATCACAGGGGAGCAAGTGCTTCTGAGTCAGTAGTGATACCACTTCACCTCAAGCATCACTTCGTTTTCAGGGGAGGCGAGGTGGCTGAATTCACGCTGTGCACTCAGGCGCAAACCGAGGTTGCGCGACAATTCCCACTGCTGGTTCAGGCTCACGCTACGACGCACTTCGCCATTGGTGAAGAAATCTCCCTTGGCCTCAAGGCTGAAGTTGCCCAGCGGGTTCTTCCACAGCACGCCGCTGTTGAAACCCGCCGCCGGAGCGATGAAACCGGCAAAGTCATTGTTGTGCTCGACGCGCACCGTGCCCAAGGCGAAACCGAGCATGTCCTCGCTCAACTGCCAGGTGCCGCCGCCACCGCCGTTGACGTGGCTGACCAGGGTTTCATCGTCATGTTTGCCCGGTACGCGCTCAAGGCCGCCCGTGACTTGCCACGACAGCGGCTGCAACAACTCATTACGCGGTGTCAGGGAGCGAATGGTCGCCAGGTCCAGTTGCTGCAACTGCCATTGATTGCCTTCGTACTGGCGCAGTTTCATCTGCAGGATTTCAATCTGCGCGCCGAGGGGGAAGCTTTCCGAGTTGTCGTTGAGGTCGTGATAGGCCATGCGCAGGCCATATTCACCAAACGCCTTGTCGCCCCGGGTGCCGATGCCGGCTTGCCAGGTGCGCGATTCATGGCCGTCTTCAGGCAGGCCGGGTTGGGGAATGTTCAGCTCGGGGGGCGGGTTCTGGTTGATCGCCCGCAGCAATTCGAAACTGCGTTGGGCCCGTTGCGGGTCGCGCTCCTGGCCGTTGGCGCGGTAGCGTTCCAGTCGGTAAGCCGCGTCGATGATCAGCGCCTGACGCTCGCGCGATTGCGCCTTGAATGCTGGCTCCTGCAATTTTTTCTGGTCGGCGCTGACTTTCAGCACCCACTGCTGCTCTTCAGGATTCAACGGTTCGGCGCGGCTCAGCAGCTCACGCTCGCGGGACGGACGATACTCAATCGACTCCACCAGACCGGCTTCTTTGACGGCTTTGACGGTGTCGGTTGGAATCGCGGTCAGCGGGAATTGTTCGGTCAGGCGCAAACTCGGACGCGCCACTTGCAGTAATTCCAGCAGGCGATAGGAGCAGTTTTCGTCGAAGAAGAAATAATCGAACTGGATCTGCTTGAGCTCCCAGACATGCTCGACCATGCGCTCGGTTTCTTGCTGCGTCAGGTTCAGCCGGTATTCCCACAGGTCGCGGTTTTCGAGGCTGCGGTATTCCGAGAGTTTTTCCTGATACGGCACCAGCGCAAACAGGCCCGGATAGCCGCCCATCAACCCTTTCCAGGCGTAGAGGATGCTGTTGTCCGAGCCTTCGATGTAGGCGCCGAAATTGATCGCGTAGCTGAGCAGTGATGTCTTGTCGCTCTGCACACCCGCCTGATCGATCCGTAGCAACGTATGGCCGAACATCGATGACGGGCTGTTCAGATAGGCCGCCGGGAAAATCATCACCGCGCTATGGGGTGAGACATCCTTGAACCATTGCTTGAACTCGGCGCAGTCCAGGGAAGGCAGGTCGGTCAGATTGAGTTGTGCTTTCAGCCAGCGAGTACGGGCCGGATAGACGCACTGCGCGTGTTGCTCGCCGGCACTGGCCGGGGCGTACAGCGCTTGCACGGTGGCGGCCAGTTCACGGTCGGGATGTTCGTTGCCGTCGGGCGCCAGGAAGAATTTCCTGTCGCTGACATAGCTGCGCCAGCCGCCCAGTTTGGCGGTTTCGTAATGACCGAGGGAAATCCAGAAGGGGTCATTGGCCAGTTGCTGCAAACGTTGATTGTCGATGTGTGGCGCGGCGGACAGCGGGGCGCAGACACAGAGCGCCAGCCAGGCAAGGCGTTTGAGCATAGTGGGCAACTTAGAGATTCGAGAATAAAGACCCAAAAAAAGGGGCAGGTCCAAAAAACAAAACCCGCTCCCCGAAAGGAACGGGCGGGTCGAGCTTAAGCTTGAGTGGCGTACTTGGCCAGACGTGGATCGCTCTTCAGAACGGCCAGGGTGTTGGTATGCACGTCGTCAGCGGTCACGTCAGCCTTGCTGAAGATCTGCTGGAAGTGCTCATGAGTGACGGCGGCGAAGTGCGCACGGTCTTCCGGCGCCACGCCCAGTACCACGGCGTAAGTGGTCAGCGCTTCGCCCTGACCCTTGGCCATGTCTTCGGACAGCTCGTTCATCATGCCATTCATGGCAATCCAGGATTTGCCGCCATAGGTCAGCGACGCATTAGTCGAGCAACCGTTGGTACCGGAGGTCATACCGAAGGTTGCGTTGCCGGAAGTGCCGTTGGTGGTGGATGCCAGGAAGTGAGCCGGGGTGCCACGCTGACCTTCGAACAGCATGTTGCCCCAACCGCAATCCGGGCCGCCTGGCGCCTGAGCCATGGCATTGAGGGATACAGCGGTGAAGAGAGTACCGAGAAGAATCCGTTTCATAGCTTTGTTCTCTTTATGTGCATACCAATGGACAAGGGGTCTGGCCCGATCTGGCGCCAGTGGGCCGGTTATTGTTCCAGCCGCGCAGTTTGGAGTTTAGGCACGTTCCAAGGGTTCCGTGACATTTTGCGAAATATTCGTTGAAAACGTTGATTTAGACCCGGTCCGCCTGGGGATAGCAGTTTAGCTATGCTTTGGCTAAAGGCGCGCCTTGCCAGTGGGGTACAGGCAGCGCCAGAATGCCGCTATCTGCCCCGCCTGATGTAAGGAAGCCCGATGCCTGATCCTGTTGCTGCCAGCTTGCGTCTAGCGCCCGAAGCGCTGACCCGTCCGTTTTCCGCTGAACAGTTCAGCTTCTCTACCACCAATGATCTGGAGCCTTTCCGCGGTGTGCTTGGCCAGGAACGTGCGGTCGAAGCCTTGCAGTTCGGTGTGGCCATGCCACGCCCCGGTTACAACGTCTTCGTCATGGGCGAGCCTGGCACCGGCCGGTTTTCGTTCGTCAAACGCTACCTGAAAGCCGAAGGCAAACGCCTGCAGACCCCGGCGGACTGGGTCTACGTCAACAACTTCGATGAGCCCCGTGAACCCCGCGCCCTGGAATTGCCCTCGGGCACCGCTGGCGCGTTCATCGGTGATATCAACGCGCTGATCGACAACCTGCTGGCGACGTTTCCGGCCGTATTCGAACACCCGTCCTACCAGCAGAAGAAAAGCGCCATCGACCGGGCTTTCAACCAGCGCTACGACAAGGCGCTGGACATCATCGAACGCCTGGCGCTGGAGAAAGAAGTCGCACTTTACCGCGATGCCAGCAACATCGCGTTTACCCCGATGAGCGAAGGAAAGGCATTGGATGAAGCGGAATTCGCCCAGTTGCCGGAAGCCGATCGCGAGCGTTTTCACGATGACATTTCCGGTCTGGAAGAGCGCCTGAACGAAGAGCTCGCCAGCCTGCCGCAATGGAAGCGCGAGTCGAGCAATCAACTGCGCCACCTCAACGAAGAAACCATCACCCTGGCCTTGCAACCATTGTTGTCGCCGCTGTCGGAGAAATACGCCGAGAACGCGGCGGTGTGCGGTTACCTGCAGGCGATGCAGGTCTATCTGCTGAAAACCGTGGTCGAGCAACTGGTGGACGACAGCAAAGCCGACGCCGTTGCCCGCAAGATGCTGGAAGAGCAATACGCGCCGAGCCTGATGGTCGGTCATTCGGCCAGCGGCGGTGCGCCGGTGGTGTTCGAACCGCACCCGACTTACGAAAACCTGTTTGGCCGCATCGAATACAGCACCGATCAGGGCGCGCTCTACACGACGTATCGTCAACTGCGCCCGGGCGCGCTGCACCGTGCCAACGGCGGCTTTCTGATCCTCGAAGCGGAAAAAATGCTCAGCGAACCGTTTGTGTGGGATGCGCTCAAGCGCGCCCTGCAATCGCGCAAGCTGAAAATGGAATCGCCGCTGGGCGAGTTGGGCCGCCTGGCCACCGTGACCCTGACACCGCAGCACATTCCGTTGCAGGTCAAAGTCGTCATCATCGGTGCCCGACAGCTGTACTACACGCTGCAAGACCTCGATCCGGACTTCCAGGAGATGTTCCGCGTCCTGGTGGATTTCGACGAAGACATCCCGATGGTCGACGAGAGCCTGGAACAGTTCGCCCAGCTACTGAAAACCCGCACCTCCGAAGAAGGCATGGCGCCGCTGACCGCCGACGCGGTGGCGCGTCTGGCGACGTACAGCGCGCGTCTGGCCGAGCATCAGGGGCGTTTGTCGGCGCGGATCGGCGATCTGTTCCAACTGGTCAGCGAGGCGGATTTCATTCGTCATCTGGCGGGCGACGAAATGACCGACGCCGGGCATATCGAGCGTGCGCTTAAAGCCAAGGCCACCCGCACCGGGCGTGTTTCGGCGCGGATTCTCGATGACATGCTGGCCGGGATCATCCTGATCGACACCGATGGCGCGGCAGTCGGCAAGTGCAACGGGCTGACGGTGCTGGAGGTCGGTGACTCGGCGTTCGGTGTGCCGGCACGGATTTCCGCCACGGTCTATCCGGGCGGCAGCGGCATTGTCGACATCGAACGCGAAGTCAACCTCGGCCAGCCGATTCACTCCAAAGGCGTGATGATCCTCACCGGGTATCTGGGCAGCCGTTACGCCCAGGAATTCCCGCTGGCGATTTCCGCGAGTATCGCGCTGGAGCAGTCCTATGGTTACGTCGATGGCGACAGTGCGTCGCTGGGTGAAGCGTGCACGTTGATCTCGGCCTTGTCGAAAACGCCGCTCAAGCAGTGCTTTGCCATCACCGGTTCGATCAACCAGTTCGGTGAAGTGCAGGCGGTAGGCGGGGTCAACGAGAAGATCGAAGGCTTCTTCCGTCTCTGCGAAGCTCGTGGGCTGACCGGCGAGCAGGGGGCGATCATTCCCCACGCCAACGTGGCGACGCTGATGCTCGATGAGAAGGTATTGGCAGCCGTGCGCGCAGGTCAATTCCACGTTTACGCAGTGCGCCAGGCTGACGAAGCGCTGAGCCTGTTGGTGGGCGAGCCTGCCGGTGCGCCGGATGAAAATGGCGAATTCCCTGAGGGCAGTGTGAATGCGCGGGTGGTGGAGCGCTTGCGGGTGATCGCGGAAATGATCAGCGAAGAAGACCTGAAAGAGGCCGAGAAAGAAGCTGCGCAGGAAGCCTTGGTCGAAGCCAAGCCGGCCTGACGCGCAACAAAACTGTGGGAGCGAGCCTGCTCGCGATGAGGGCTTCACATTCAACGAAGATGTTGAGTGTCAGTCCGCAATCGCGAGCAAGCCCGCTCCTACATTTGTATTGGATGAGTCCTGAAAAAGTGCCATCACTCTGACGTCAATATTCACACAATGACCATTCGGCGCCTTCTGGTCTCAGTTGACGTGCTGGTCAGACTTTTCTTCTATTCTGAGCTCAAGGATATCGACAGTAATCACTGGATCGAGACAGCTCTCCCGTGGGGGCTGAATACCGGATCTAACGAGGGTCGCCGCCATGTCGCGCAACCTCTGCCTCACCCGTCAATGCCTGGGTCTTGTGACCCGTATCGAATGCGCCATCAAGCCATTGGCTGGCGATACGGGCATGTGGACCTTGCTGTTTGCCGCCGGAATGGCCGGCGAACAACCGTCAGCCATCAAGGCCCAGGGCCCGTTTCATGGCCCTTTCGTGGCTGAATCAATCCTCGACACCATTGTTGAAAGCCTGACCCTGCACGGCTACGAACTGGCCGACGATCCACAAATCTGGTGCCTGCACCTGCAAGCCCAGCTGCGGGAAATCAATGGTGGCCGTTGCCGCAACCTGGGCGGCTTCGAGTTTCGCCCCGACCATTGAGAAGGCTATTGGTCAAGGCTGGACGTGTCAGCCTTGTCGAGCTTGACCTCGAAGCCGTATTGCACGGTGGTGAGGTCGGTTCGCTGATAGGTTTCCAGATGAGTGGGCTGGCCATAGAAGTAATGCACACCGAATAACGCCGGGCCTTCTGCGCTCGCGTCGTGAATGACCGAAAGAATCTCCTTGAGATAGTGACCGCTATCGTCCCTGGCGAAAAAGCGCCAGTCCTGGGCGGGAAACAGCTTCAGATCAACCACCAGCGCATTGCCTTTCAATTCCAGGCCTTTGGGCAGTTGGTGGGCATCGAGTGTCTGCTTGTCGACCGTCGCCAGGAACAGCGGCATGGAGCCCACCGCGTAGGCCGGCGTTTGCGCAAACAGGTTCAGATCGTAGGTGATGATGCCGCGCAGAGGATCGATCTGAAACGCCTCCGGCGGTAACTCGATCGGCTCATCGCGTTGACCGCTGCTGTCCTCGGTAAAGAAGCTGACCGGGCTGTCCCCGGGGTTGAAGGACGTCCCCAGCAATTCATCGTTGAAACTTTGGGCGTGGTCGAATTCGATGCGCGCCGCGCTAGGATCTTCCACCGCTTGACGGATGCTGACGCTCTTTTTCAGTTGTTCCTCAGTCAGCGTCGCACCTTTGAGCCAGGTCGGGGCCTGATCGTCGTACACCACCACCGGCAAGGTCAGTGGCTGGATGGTTTTATCGGTGGTGTGCTGGTCGAAGCGACGGACTGGCAGGTCCAGGTCCTTGCGTGTGACCGTGACCGCCGAGAAGTCGAGCAGGCTGACTTCAAGGGTCTCGATCGGCCCGTTGAAGTACACCTTGGAGTAATGGTTTTTTTGCTGCTTTTCAAAAGCGCGTTGCTCTTCATAGAGTTGTTTTTCGAACGTTTCGCTCCAGGCCTTTTGTTGCTGCATTTTTGCGAGCTGTTGTTGAAAAAAGGCAATTTGCGCGGCGGTTTCGTTGATCGAGCCGGCGCGCGAAAGAAATTGCCCGGTGGTGTCTTTGGCCTGGACGATCAGCGGGTTGAGCGGCGTTCCGCCCACCTCGGGCGCCAGCGGTGCGCTGTTGTTGAATTCGATCTCGGCGTAGTTGTTTGTCAGTTTAAGCAAGGTGACGCTGAGGTTGTCGTTGGTGCGGGTCTGGCCCACGTCCTTTTTTGTCAGGTCGAAGCTATAAAGCCTGCGGGGTGCGATGACTTCCACTTTGCCTTGCAGGCTGACCGGCTGCGGTTGGTGCTTGTTGTCGACGTCAAGGCCATCGATGAACGGATAAGTCACTGTCAGGTCATCGGGGTTGGTCAGGTTGGAGCTCGACGGGCTTAGCTGAATGCCGGGGTCGGTTTCCGACCATTCCGGCTGGAACGCGATCACGCGTTTGTTGCTCAGGGTCACCGACTGCCATTCCAGGCCATGGGGAAAGAGAAACGCGGCCGGAATGTCGAAGTTGAAGGGGAACACTGGCTGCAGGTCGGTCAGGTAGTCGGAGCTGGAGTCCTTGTGCAACACGATCAGGCCGTTGATGTACGTGTCGACCAGCGCCTGGGGCGTGGGATAGTGCTTGAGCACCGCAAGGACGTCTTCACCGTACTCGGTGACCACGGGTTTGCTGTCGAGTTTGAGTTGTGCGCGCTCGAGCAACAGCAGCGAACCACCCAGTTCGGCCACGATATCCTTGAGTTTCGGGTCCTGAATGGCATCCAGGGCCTTCTCGAACTGCGCGGTTTTTTCCTCGAGGCTGACCTGGCGTTTGTCATCGCTGGGCGAGCAGCCGCTCATCAGCACGGCCAGGCAAACCCCGGCGCTCATCAAAGGCAATCGCACACCCATTTCCCGTCTTCCTGTCCGCTGTCGCTGAGCTGTCAATGGTTTGGACACTAGCAGAAAAACCTTGTGACACACGTGCAGGTGGCGGATTTCCCGATGGTTTCTGGCTGTAACAGGTGGCTGGTATACTCGCGGCCATTTCCAGTCCACATGTGAGATTCAATGGAACGCTTTATCGAAAATGCAATGTACGCCTCCCGCTGGCTGTTGGCGCCGATCTACTTCGGCCTGTCCCTCGGTCTGCTGGCTCTGGCGCTGAAATTCTTCCAGGAAGTCTTCCACGTCATTCCCAACGTGTTCTCGATGGCTGAGTCGGACCTGATCCTGGTGCTGCTGTCGTTGATCGACATGGCACTGGTGGGTGGTTTGCTGGTGATGGTGATGATTTCCGGTTACGAGAACTTCGTCTCTCAACTGGATATCGACGACAGCAAGGAAAAACTCAACTGGCTGGGCACCATGGATTCGTCTTCGTTGAAGATGAAGGTCGCGGCGTCCATCGTGGCGATTTCATCGATCCATCTGTTGCGGATCTTCATGGACGCCAAAAACGTCGATCCCGAGCATTTGAAGTGGTACGTGATCATTCACATGACTTTCGTGGTGTCGGCCTTTGCCATGGGGTATCTGGATAAGCTGACCAAGCACTGATTGCTGCGTTTTTGCCTTTTTTACACCGCCCGTCCGTTGCGAAACAGACGGGCGGTGTCGTTTGTGGCTTGTGCTTTGATGCAGTGAGGCCTATGCCTGTAAGGATGTTGGCTCGCCACTGTGTGAGGTGCGTTCATGAACCTGCAAGAGCTGAATGCTTATGCCATCGCCGGGAAGGTCGATGAGTTGAACCTGATCTCCATGGAAGGTGGAATCTACCTGCTGGAAGCGCGCATGCATGGCGCGGCGTACCCCTTGAGCGACGCTCGCGGCCAGATGTTTCACCTGCGCTCGGTCGAGCATGCACGCGAAATACTCCATGCCTGCCCCAGCTTGCCGTTCAACCTGGTGCATACCTCGGTTCATGACGAAATGTGCGGTCTGGGCGGCAGTGCTGGAGAAAGTCTGAAGGTGCCGATCTCTTTCCGTACAACAGGGCTGCGCTGACAGCCCTCATCAGCGCAGCGACATCTGTGCTAGTCTGCTGGCCCTTTTGGTTCCGGGCGCTCCGGGACGCGCTGTGCACGCACGGCAAGTTCCAGGGCCGTCCGCACAGCGGAGCAGTGTCATGTCCGAAGTAAATCTGTCCACCGACGAAACCCGCGTCAGCTACGGTATTGGCCGTCAGCTGGGCGACCAACTGCGCGACAACCCGCCGCCGGGCGTTAGCCTGGACGCGATCCTCGCAGGCCTGACCGACGCGTTCGCCGGCAAGCCAAGCCGTGTGGGTCAGGAAGAAATGTCCGCGAGCTTCAAGGTTATTCGCGAAATCATGCAAGCCGAAGCGGCTGCCAAAGCTGAAGCGGCTGCTGGCGAAGGCCTGGCATTCCTGGCTGAAAACGCCAAGCGCGATGGCATCACTACCCTGGCTTCCGGTCTGCAATTCGAAGTGCTGACTGCCGGCGAAGGCGCCAAGCCATCCCGTGAAGACACCGTGCGTACTCACTACCACGGCACCCTGATCGACGGCACTGTGTTCGACAGCTCCTACGATCGTGGTCAGCCAGCAGAGTTTCCGGTTGGCGGCGTGATCGCTGGCTGGACCGAAGCCCTGCAACTGATGAACGCCGGCAGCAAATGGCGCCTGTACGTGCCGAGCGAACTGGCTTACGGCGCTCAAGGCGTTGGCAGCATTCCGCCGCACAGCGTACTGGTCTTCGACGTCGAGCTGCTCGACGTTCTGTAAGGTCTGGGCTGTCACCATGACGGTCTAATGTGGGAGCCAGCCTGCTGGCGATGGGAGCGACCGGGTTTCTTCAAGACCGCGTTGATACCCTCGCCAGCAGGCTGGCCCCACAGTTTTTACGGCGCTATTCATACTTCAAGCTTGTTGTGCAGCTCACTGGTCGGGCGCAACGCCCGGGCATAGCAGAACAGAAACAGATTGCGTACCAGTTCCTTGAGCACCACCGGCTCGCTGGAACTCAGGCCGTTGACGTCCAGATCACCCTGATCCTGCAACTCGTTCAAGGCTTCCTCTTCAAGCACCGCGCAGACTTCCCCGGTTTCCCGATGCAGGATCCTGAGGTATGGGTGTGGGCGGTCCAGCCAGGCATCGATCAAATAAGTCATGGTTCTCATCTCCATTGGGTTGTTCCAATGAGAATAATTCTTATTCGTCAAATAGCAAGGGCCTATTGGCGGTTTGCGGTTTTTTCCGGGTAAAGATTGCGTAAGGTCAAAACGGCTGGCGTTTGGCTATTGCCAGGGATTGCTGGGCGAAGCGGAGGAGGGCGAAGCACCATCCCACGCAGGGCGCGGGATGGATTGCAGACGGCTCAGACTTTTCTGACGAACTCGGATTTGAGCTTCATCGGCCCGATGCCGTCGATCTTGCAGTCGATGTCGTGGTCGCCATCGCACAGGCGGATGTTCTTGACCTTGGTGCCAACCTTGACCACCAGCGACGTGCCTTTGACCTTGAGGTCCTTGATCACGGTGATGGTGTCGCCGTCCTGCAGGACGTTGCCTACGGAATCTTTTTTCACGGTGTCGTCGGACGCTGCTTCAGCTTCGCCGCTGGCGGACCACTCGTGGGCGCACTCGGGGCAGATCAGCTGAGCGCCGTCTTCGTAAGTGTATTCGGAATTGCATTTCGGGCAGGGTGGCAACGTGCTCACTAAAGCTCCTTGGATTCAGGATCGCTAAAAAGCGCACATTATATAGGGTTTTTTCGGGCGAGGGAGCTGACAGCAAAAGATCGCAGCCTTCGGCAGCTCCTGCGGGGTTTTGTGTCCGCCCGTAGGAGCTGCCGAAGGCTGCGATCTTTTAATCTTGCTTTTAGTGTGTGCGGGCTACTGCGAACTCGCTCAATTCCACCAATGCATCGCGGTATTCGCTGGCAGGCAGCGCATCGAGGCATTTGATCGCACGGGCCACATAATCACGGGCCAGTTGCGCGGTGTACTCAAGGGAACCGGACGCTTCAACGGCCTCGCGGATGCTTTCGAGGTCCTCGATGCCACCTTTCTGAATCGCCTTTCGCACCAGTGCCGCCTGTTCCGGCGTACCTTCGCGCATGGTGTAGATCAGTGGCAGGGTCGGCTTGCCTTCAGCCAGGTCGTCGCCGACGTTCTTGCCCAGGGTTTCCGCATCGCCCTTGTAGTCCAGCAGGTCGTCCACCAGTTGGAAAGCCACGCCCAGGTGATCACCAAAGGTGCGCAGGGCTTCTGCCTGTTCCGGAGTGGCTTCGCAGAGGGCTGCAGCACTGTGGGTCGAAGCTTCGAAGAGCATCGCGGTCTTGCCGCGGATGACTTCCATGTAGGTTTCTTCGGTGGTGCTGGCGTCGCGGACCTTCGACAGCTGCAACACTTCGCCTTCGGCGATGATGCGCGTGGCCTGCGAAAGGATTTTCATCACCGGCATGGAGCCCAGTTCGACCATCATTTCGAAGGAACGCGAATACAGGAAGTCGCCCACCAGCACACTCGGAGCGTTGCCCCACATGGCATTGGCGGTCGAGCGGCCACGGCGCATGCCGGACATGTCGACCACGTCGTCATGCAGCAGGGTGGCGGTGTGCAGGAACTCGATGGTCGCGGCCAGCAGACGCAGGTCGTCGCCTTCGCGGCCAAGGGCCTTGCCACACAACAGCACTAATAAAGGACGCAGGCGTTTTCCGCCAGCCGAGGTAATGTAGTCGCCGATTTTCGATACCAGCGGCACTCGGGAAGTCAGCTGCTTCTTGATGATGCCGTCGACGGCGCTAAAATCGTCCGCCACCGCGCGGTAGAAAGCTTGGGGTTGCATCAGCGACAGTTGCTCCAGAAGGGTTGCGCGGCATGCTAGGACCCACGTCGGCGGGTGTCAAGGCACGATGGACGGCCTCTTGCATCGCCCCGGCAGCTTGCGTACAATCGCGCACCCTGAACTTCCTGGGCAGCACCTGCCTTACGCAATTGCAAACAGGCCTTCCAGCCTTATGCAGCCATGCCAGCCAATACCTCTTCTTATAAAGAGCTGGGTGAGCAGGATTATCGGAGAAATACCATGTCGTACGCAGTAATCGTTACTGGTGGCAAGCAGTACAAAGTCGCCCCAGGTGAATACCTGAAGATTGAAAAACTGGAAATCGCTACCGGCGAATCCGTAACTTTTGATCGCGTTCTGTTGGTCGCCAATGGCGATGACGTGAATATCGGCGCTCCAGTTGTTGCTGGCGCTACCGTTGTGGCTGAAGTGATCTCCCAAGGTCGTCACGATAAAGTCCGCATCATCAAGTTCCGTCGTCGTAAGCACCACATGAAGCGTATGGGCCACCGCCAGTGGTACACCGAGATCAAAATCACCGGTATTCAGGCTTAATTTCAGCCTAATTCCTCACTAGGAGAATTGAACTCATGGCACACAAAAAAGCTGGTGGTAGTACCCGTAACGGTCGCGACTCAGAAGCCAAACGCCTTGGCGTGAAGATGTATGGCGGCCAGGTTATCATTCCGGGCAACATCATCGTGCGTCAGCGCGGCACCCAATTCCACGCCGGTTACGGTGTTGGCATGGGTAAAGATCACACTCTGTTCGCTAAAATCGACGGCGTGATCAAGTTCGAAGTAAAGGGCGCCTTCGGTCGTCGTTACGTAAGCATTGTCCCGAAGACTGAAGTCGTCGCGGCATAATTACGTGGTTGCTGGAAAAGCCCTGTCTTGCGACGGGGCTTTTTCGTTTGTGGGGTGAGTCTCTTGCAAAGCTGTTTGTAATGGGCTCCAGCGCTGGATTTGCGGTCGTTGATTGAGGTCGCTGCGCTCATTTTTGCAAGAGTCTTATGTCTAGATTTTTTCGGCTCGTCCGTATGGCGAGAGGCGTTTTGTTATGAAGTTTGTTGATGAAGTATCGATTCGAGTAAAGGCCGGCGACGGCGGCAACGGTTGCATGAGCTTCCGTCGCGAGAAATTCATCGAAAACGGTGGCCCGAACGGCGGTGACGGTGGTGATGGCGGTTCGGTGTACATGATCGCCGATGAAAACCTCAACACCCTGGTGGACTACCGTTACACCCGGCACTTCGATGCCGAGCGCGGCTCCAACGGCGGCAGCACCGACTGCACCGGCAAGAAAGGTGAAGAGCTGGTGTTGCGTGTTCCGGTCGGCACGACTGTCATCGATGCGGCCACCCAGGAAGTGATCGGCGACCTGACCAAGGCTGGCCAGAAACTGCTGGTGGCTCACGGCGGCTGGCACGGCCTGGGCAACACCCGTTTCAAATCCAGTACCAACCGCGCTCCGCGTCAGACCACTCCGGGCAAGCCGGGTGAGGCGCGTGACCTGAAACTGGAAATGAAAGTGTTGGCGGACGTGGGTCTGCTGGGCTTGCCGAATGCGGGCAAAAGTACCTTCATCCGCTCGGTGTCGGCCGCCAAGCCGAAAGTCGCCGACTACCCGTTCACCACGCTGGTGCCGAACCTGGGCGTGGTCAGCGTCGATCGCTGGAAGAGCTTCGTGGTCGCGGACATTCCGGGCCTGATCGAAGGCGCTTCCGATGGTGCAGGCCTGGGGATTCGCTTCCTCAAGCACTTGTCGCGTACCCGTTTGCTGCTGCACCTCGTGGACATGGCGCCGCTTGACGACACCAGTGCCCCGGATGCTGCCGAAGTGATCGTCAGCGAACTGACCAAGTTCAGCCCGTCCCTGGCTGAGCGTGATCGTTGGCTGGTGCTGAACAAGTGCGACCAGATCCTTGAAGAAGAGCACGATGCTCGCGTCAAGGAAATCGTCGATCGCCTGGAGTGGACCGGTCCGGTTTACGTGATCTCTGCCATTTCCAAGTTGGGCACCGAGCGTCTGTGTCACGACATCATGCGTTACATGGAAGATCGTGCCGATCGCCTGGCGAACGACCCGGCTTACAAGGAAGAGCTGGCCGATCTCGATCAGCGCATCGAAGACGAAGCCCGTGCTCAGTTGCAAGCCCTGGACGACCAGCGTGCACTGCGTCGCAGCGGCGTGAAGTCGGTCCATGACATCGGCGACGATGATTGGGACGAGGAAGACGTGGATGATGAGGACGGTCCGGAAATCATTTACGTGCGCGACTGATTCGTTGCAGTAAACTTAAGCGCCGCTCAATTGAGCGGCGTTTTGGTATCTGGAAATCGGTAGTCACGAATAACGTTACGGGCAGCGCTGGGTCGCGCTGTCCTCAAGCTAAGGTTGAAGATGATGCGGAGCAAGGTGACAGGTGCGCAGCGTTGGGTCGTGAAAATCGGCAGCGCTTTGCTGACGGCGGACGGCAAGGGCCTGGATCGCGCGGCAATGGGTGTCTGGGTTGAGCAGATGGTGGCCTTGCATGAGGCGGGCGTTGAGCTGGTGCTGGTGTCCTCCGGGGCGGTGGCAGCGGGCATGAGCCGTCTGGGCTGGACCGTACGACCCAGTGCGATGCACGAGTTGCAGGCGGCGGCCGCCATCGGTCAGATGGGCCTGGTTCAGGCCTGGGAATCGAGCTTTGCCGAGCATGGCCGGCATACCGCGCAGATTCTCCTGACGCACGACGACCTGTCCGACCGCAAGCGCTACCTGAACGCCCGCAGCACCTTGCGTGCCTTGGTCGAGTTGAAAGTGATCCCGGTGATCAACGAAAACGACACGGTGGTGACGGATGAAATCCGTTTCGGTGACAACGACACGCTGGCGGCGCTGGTGGCCAACCTGGTCGAAGCTGATTTGCTGGTGATCCTGACGGATCGCGACGGCATGTTCGATGCCGATCCGCGCAACAATCCCGATGCCAAGCTGATTTACGAAGCGCGCGCCGATGACCCGGCGCTGGACGCCGTGGCGGGTGGTACCGGCGGTGCGTTGGGGCGCGGCGGCATGCAAACCAAGTTGCGCGCGGCGCGTCTGGCGGCGCGTTCCGGTGCGCACACCATCATCGTTGGTGGACGCCTCGAGCGTGTCCTGGATCGCCTGAAGGCGGGCGAGCGTATCGGCACCTTGCTGTCGCCTGAGCGCGGCATGCTGGCAGCGCGCAAACAATGGCTGGCCGGCCATTTGCAAACCCGCGGCACGCTGGTGCTGGATGCGGGCGCGGTGACGGCGTTGTCCCAAGGCAACAAAAGCCTGCTGCCGGTCGGCGTCAAGCTGGTCCAGGGCAGTTTCCGTCGCGGCGAAATGGTGGTGTGTGTGGCGCCGGACGGTCGTGAGATCGCCCGTGGCCTGGCCAACTACAGCGCGCTGGAAGCGCAGAAAATCATCGGTCAGTCGTCTGAGGCGATTGTCGGTCTGTTGGGTTACATGGCGGAGCCGGAACTGGTTCACCGCGATAACCTGATCCTGGTCTGAAGGAATACCTGAATGCGCGTGACAAAAGGATTGTTGGGTCTGCTGTTGGTAATGCCGTTGCTGGCCTCGGCCGAGGAGATTGGCCAGGTGTCGACGGTGTTCAAGTTCGTCGGCCCGAATGACCGCATCGTGGTCGAGGCATTTGACGATCCGAAGGTGGAGGGCGTGACGTGCTACCTGTCGCGCGCCAAGACGGGTGGCGTGAAGGGTGGTCTGGGCCTGGCTGAGGATCGCGCTGAAGCGTCTATCGCCTGTCGTCAGGTGGGTCCGATCAACTTCAAGGGCGAGTTGAAGGATGGTGAAGAGGTGTTCAAGGAGCGCACCTCGCTGGTGTTCAAGACCATGCAGGTGGTGCGGTTCCTCGACAAGAAGCGCAATACGCTGGTGTACCTGGTCTACAGCGATCGCTTGATCGAGGGCAGCCCTCAGAATGCGGTGACGGCGATTCCGATTCTGCCGTGGACGCACGCTCAATAAGCTAGCAAAGATCCAAATTGTGGGAGCGAGCCTGCTCGCGATAGCGGACTTTCATTCAGCAGAGATGTTGAATGTTAGTCACTCATCGCGAGCAGGCTCGCTCCCACATTTTTTTGTCCTGTGTTTGCCAAATCACAGGCAATAAAAAACCGACCCTGGGGTCGGTTTTTCAACAAGCTTATCGCTTATGCGGCAACAGCAAGGTTCAGAGCCTTGACGTGACCGTTCAGGCGGCTCTTATGACGAGCAGCCTTGTTCTTGTGGATGATGCCTTTATCGGCCATACGGTCGATAACTGGCACGGCCAGAACGTAAGCAGCTTGAGCTTTTTCAGCGTCTTTTGCGTCGATGGCTTTAACTACATTCTTGATGTAGGTACGAACCATGGAACGCAGGCTGGCGTTGTGGCTGCGACGCTTCTCAGCCTGTTTTGCACGTTTTTTGGCGGAAGGTGTGTTGGCCACCGTCGAGCTCCTCGAAAGACTTTTTAGGAAATAGCAAACAAAATAGGCCGCGAATCATGCCGATGAGTTGATGTCTTGTCAAGGGCGGTTGAGACGTTCCGCTAAGTGGTAGGTATAAAGAGGCGGGATATTTATTTCCGGCGCTTGACCTGTAAACTCGCGAGCTTTGGCTCTGTGCTGCTGCGGCGCGGAGTATCGCATAAGTGGGCGCGTTGTTCGCCTGCTGTTTATCGACAGGCACAAACTCTTTCAATGAATCTGCTCAAATCGTTGGCCGCCGTCAGCTCTATCACGATGCTTTCCCGGATTCTGGGGTTCGTCCGTGACACCCTCATTGCGCGTACATTTGGCGCGGGGATGGCGACGGACGCCTTCTTCATCGCCTTCAAACTGCCCAATCTGCTGCGCCGGATCTTCGCCGAAGGGGCTTTTTCCCAGGCGTTCGTGCCGATTCTTGCCGAATATAAAAACCAGAAGGGCGAAGAGGCGACGCGCACTTTTGTTGCCTACGTCTCCGGTCTGCTGACGCTGGTGCTCGCCCTGGTCACTGCATTGGGCATGCTCGCGGCGCCATGGGTAATCTGGGCGACCGCGCCAGGTTTTACCGACACCCCGGAAAAATTCGAGCTGACCGCCAACCTGTTGCGGGTGACCTTTCCTTATATATTGCTGATCTCCCTGTCTTCGTTGGCCGGGGCGATTCTCAACACCTATAACCGCTTCTCGGTGCCGGCCTTCGTGCCGACCTTGCTCAACGTCAGCATGATCATCTTTTCGGTGTTCCTGACGCCGTACTTCGATCCACCGGTCATGGCCCTGGGCTGGGCGGTCCTGGCAGGTGGCCTGGCACAATTGCTTTACCAGCTGCCGCACCTGAAAAAAATCGGCATGCTGGTGCTGCCGCGCCTGAACCTGCGCGACAGCGGTGTCTGGCGGGTCATGAAACAAATGCTGCCGGCGATTCTCGGCGTTTCGGTGAGTCAGATTTCGCTGATCATCAACACCATTTTTGCCTCGTTCCTGGTTGCCGGTTCCGTGTCCTGGATGTATTACGCCGACCGCTTGATGGAATTGCCATCCGGGGTCCTGGGCGTGGCGTTGGGCACGATTCTGCTGCCGACCCTGGCCAAGACCTATGCCAGCAAGGACCGCGCCGAGTATTCGCGGATTCTCGATTGGGGCCTGCGCCTGTGCTTCATGCTGGTGTTGCCGTGCTCGCTGGCGCTGGGGATTCTGGCCGAGCCGCTGACGGTTTCGCTGTTCCAGTACGGCCAGTTCAGTGCCTTTGATGCCTCCATGACCCAGCGGGCGCTGATCGCCTATTCGGTCGGTTTGCTCGGAATTATTGTGATCAAAGTGCTGGCGCCAGGCTTTTATGCGCAACAAAACATCCGTACCCCGGTGAAAATCGCGATTTTCACGTTGGTCGTCACGCAGTTGTTCAACCTGGTGCTGATCGGCCCGCTGGCCCACGCCGGTCTGGCGCTGGCGATCAGCGTTGGTGCCTGCATCAACGCCGGGCTGCTGTTCTATCAACTGCGCAAGCAGCAGATGTATCAGCCGCAACCAGGCTGGGCGAAGTTTGGCGGCAAACTGGTGGTCGCGGTTGCGGTGATGTCTGCGGTGTTGCTGGCCGGAATGCACTTTATGCCGGCCTGGGATCAGGGCCACATGCTTGAGCGATTCCTGCGGCTGGGCGCTCTGGTAGGGGCTGGCGTGGTCTCGTATTTCGGCATGTTGCTGTTGATGGGCTTCCGTTTGCGCGACTTCAATCGCAAGGCGTTGAGCTGAGGCTTCGGCCTCGATAAACACGGGCGGGGCGGCGGTTTTGTCGGTTCGATCACTTTGGGTTACGGTGTTGCCTGTCGTCGGCCGCCGGGTGTGGTTATAATCGACCACTTTATGAGCAAGAAGCGCGTTATGCAGCTGGTTCGAGGCCTCCACAACCTGCGCCCCCAGCATCGGGGCTGTGTCGCCACTATTGGCAACTTTGACGGTGTTCACCGTGGCCACCAGGCTATCCTGGCGAGGCTGCGTGAGCGAGCGCTCGAGTTGAGCGTACCCAGCTGCGTGGTGATTTTCGAGCCGCAGCCGCGGGAGTTTTTCGCCCCGGATACGGCACCGGCCCGTCTGGCCCGTCTGCGAGACAAACTGCAGCTGCTGGCTGCCGAAGGTGTCGACCGGGTTCTGTGCCTGGCCTTCAACCAGCGCCTGAGCAAGCTCAGTGCCAGCGAGTTCGTCGATACCATTCTGGTGGACGGCCTCGGCGTCCAGCATCTGGAGGTCGGTGACGACTTCCGCTTCGGCTGTGACCGGGTAGGGGATTTCGATTTCCTGCAACAGGCCGGCGTCATGCAAGGCTTCACTGTCGAAGCGGCGCAAACCGTTGAGCTGGAGGGTATTCGCGTCAGCAGCACGCAGGTGCGAAATGCCCTGGCCGCTGCAGATTTTGCCTTGGCCGAACGCCTGCTCGGTCGTCCGTTCCAGATTACCGGGCGCGTGTTGCACGGCCAGAAGCTGGCGCGCCAACTGGGTACGCCCACCGCCAACATTCAACTCAAGCGTCGTCGTGTGCCGTTGTCCGGGGTTTACCTGGTCGACATCGACATCGACGGCAAGACCTGGCCAGGCGTCGCCAATATCGGCGTGCGGCCAACGGTCCAAGGGGATGGCAAGGCCCACCTCGAAGTCCATCTTTTAGATTTTGCCGGCGATCTGTATGACCGGCGTTTGACGGTGGTTTTCCACCAAAAGCTGCGTGAAGAGCAGCGTTTCGCCTCTCTGGAGGCGCTTAAGACGGCGATCAATGCGGATGTCGCCGCCGCCCGTGCCCTGTCGCACCTAGCGCCAATCGCTAATGAAGAGCCATAAATGACCGACTATAAAGCCACGCTAAACCTTCCGGACACCGCCTTCCCAATGAAGGCCGGCCTGCCTCAGCGCGAACCGCAGATTCTGCAGCGCTGGGACAGCATTGGCCTGTACGGTAAGTTGCGCGAAATTGGCAAGGATCGTCCGAAGTTCGTACTTCACGACGGTCCTCCGTACGCCAACGGCACGATTCACATCGGTCATGCGCTGAACAAGATCCTCAAGGACATGATCATTCGCTCGAAGACCCTGTCGGGTTTCGACGCGCCTTATGTTCCGGGCTGGGATTGCCACGGCCTGCCGATCGAGCACAAAGTCGAAGTGACCCACGGCAAGAACCTGGGCGCGGACAAGACCCGCGAACTGTGCCGTGCCTACGCCACCGAGCAGATCGAAGGCCAGAAGTCCGAGTTCATCCGCCTGGGCGTGTTGGGCGACTTCGCCAACCCGTACAAGACCATGGATTTCAAGAACGAGGCCGGTGAAATCCGCGCGCTCGCCGAAATCGTCAAGGGCGGTTTCGTGTTCAAGGGCCTCAAGCCTGTGAACTGGTGCTTTGACTGCGGTTCGGCCCTGGCTGAAGCGGAAGTCGAGTACGAGAACAAGAAGTCCTCGACCATCGACGTGGCGTTCCCGATTGCCGATGAAGCCAAACTGGCTGCCGCTTTCGGTCTGTCGTCCCTGGCCAAACCGGCTTCGATCGTGATCTGGACCACCACCCCGTGGACCATCCCGGCCAACCAGGCGCTGAACGTTCACCCGGAATTCAACTACGCCCTGGTCGATGTCGGCGACAAACTGCTGGTGTTGGCTGAAGAGCTGGTCGAATCCTGCCTGGCCCGTTACAGCCTGGAAGGCTCGGTCATCGCGACCACCACCGGTAAAGAACTGGAACTGATCAACTTCCGTCACCCGTTCTACGATCGCCTGTCGCCGGTTTACCTGGCCGACTACGTTGAACTGGGCGCCGGCACCGGCGTGGTTCACTCCTCGCCGGCCTACGGCGTAGACGACTTCGTGACCTGCAAGAAATATGGCATGGTCAACGATGACATCATCAATCCGGTTCAAAGCAACGGCGTTTACGTACCGTCGCTGGAGTTCTTCGGCGGCCAGTTCATCTGGAAAGCCAACCCGGCCATCGTCGACAAACTGACCGAAGTCGGTGCGCTGCTGCACACCACCATCATCGAACACAGCTACATGCACTGCTGGCGTCACAAGACTCCGTTGATCTATCGCGCCACC
Organism: Pseudomonas sp. IT-P171; assembly: GCF_949767765.1. NCBI lineage: Bacteria > Pseudomonadati > Pseudomonadota > Gammaproteobacteria > Pseudomonadales > Pseudomonadaceae > Pseudomonas > Pseudomonas sp. IT-P171. Next base: position 22,375 of record NZ_CATKQN010000001.1, on the reverse strand, counting down.
GCGCAGTGGTTCATCGGCATGGACAAAGAGCCTGCGACCGGCGAAACCCTGCGCAAGCGGGCGATCAAAGCCATCGAAGACACCAAGTTCGTTCCAGCCTGGGGCCAGGCGCGCCTGCACTCGATGATCGCCAACCGTCCGGACTGGTGCATCTCCCGTCAGCGCAACTGGGGCGTGCCGATCCCGTTCTTCCTGAACAAGGAAAGCGGCGAACTGCACCCGCGTACCGCCGAGCTGATGGAAGAAGTCGCCAAGCGCGTCGAAGTCGAAGGCATCGAAGCCTGGTTCAAGATGGACGCGGCCGAGTTGCTCGGTGACGAAGCGCCGCAGTACGACAAGATCAGCGACACCCTGGACGTCTGGTTCGATTCGGGTACCACGCATTGGCACGTCCTGCGCGGTTCGCACCCGATGGGCCACGAGACCGGCCCGCGTGCCGACCTGTACCTGGAGGGTTCGGACCAGCACCGCGGCTGGTTCCACTCGTCGCTGCTGACCGGTTGCGCCATCGACAACCACGCGCCGTACCGCGAGCTGCTGACCCACGGTTTCACCGTGGATGAGTCCGGTCGCAAAATGTCCAAATCGCTGGGCAACGTGATCGCGCCGCAAAAGGTCAACGACACCCTGGGTGCCGACATCATGCGTCTGTGGGTCGCTTCTACCGATTACTCGGGTGAAATGGCGGTGTCCGAGCAGATCCTGCAACGCAGTGCGGACGCCTACCGGCGGATCCGTAACACCGCGCGGTTCCTGCTCTCCAACCTGACCGGTTTCAACCCGGCCACCGACATCCTGCCGGCCGAAGAAATGCTCGCGCTGGACCGTTGGGCCGTGGACCGCACGCTGCTGCTGCAACGCGAGCTGCAAGAGCACTACGGCGAATACCGCTTCTGGAACGTCTACTCCAAGATCCACAACTTCTGCGTGCAGGAGCTGGGCGGTTTCTACCTCGATATCATCAAGGACCGTCAGTACACCACTGGCGCCAACAGCAAGGCCCGCCGTTCGGCGCAAACCGCGCTGTACCACATCTCCGAAGCGCTGGTGCGCTGGATCGCGCCGATCCTCGCGTTCACCGCCGACGAACTGTGGGAATACCTGCCGGGCGAGCGCAACGAATCGGTGATGCTCAACACCTGGTACGAAGGCCTGACCGAACTGCCGGAAAACGTTGAACTGGGCCGCGCCTACTGGGAGCGGATCATGGCGGTGAAGGTCGCTGTGAACAAGGAAATGGAAATCCAGCGCGCGGCCAAGGCCGTCGGTGGCAACCTGCAAGCCGAAGTGACGCTGTTTGCCGAAGACGCGCTGAGCGCCGACCTGGCCAAGCTGAGCAACGAACTGCGCTTCGTGCTGATCACCTCGACCGCCAGCGTTGCACCTTTTGTTCAGGCACCAGCGGACGCGGTAGTCACCGAAGTCAGCGGCCTGAAGCTGAAAATCGTCAAGTCGGCCTTCGCCAAGTGCGCCCGTTGCTGGCACTGCCGTGAAGACGTCGGCGTGAATCCGGAGCACCCGGAAATCTGCGGTCGTTGCGTCGACAACATCAGCGGCGCAGGCGAGGTTCGTCACTATGCCTAATGCCATTGGCCGTTTCGGACGGCTGGGCTGGCTCTGGTTGAGTTTGCTGGTCCTGGTCATCGACCAGGCCAGCAAGTTCTACTTTGAAGGCTCGCTGAAGATGTATCAGCAGATCGTGGTGATCCCCGATTACTTCAGCTGGACCCTGGCCTATAACACCGGCGCGGCGTTCAGCTTCCTGGCCGACAGCTCGGGCTGGCAGCGCTGGCTGTTTGCCCTGATCGCGGTCGTGGTCAGTGCGGTGCTGGTGGTGTGGCTCAAACGTCTGGGGCGCAACGAAACGTGGCTGGCCATTGCGCTGGCCCTGGTACTCGGTGGCGCGCTGGGCAATCTGTATGACCGCATTGCCCTGGGCCATGTGATCGATTTCATTCTGGTGCATTGGCAGAACCGCTGGTACTTCCCGGCGTTCAACTTTGCCGACAGTGCGATTACTGTGGGTGCGGTGATGCTGGCGCTGGACATGTTCAAATCCAAGAAAACCGGAGAAGCCGTTCATGACTGAACAGGTATTGGCTGAGCAACGCATCCGCCAGAACACGGAAGTCACCTTGCACTTTGCACTGCGCCTGGAGAACGGCGACACCGTCGACAGCACCTTCGACAAAGCCCCGGCGACCTTCAAGGTCGGCGACGGTAACCTGTTGCCAGGTTTCGAAGCGGCCCTGTTCGGCTTCAAGGCGGGCGACAAGCGTACGCTGACGATTCAGCCGGAAAACGCTTTTGGTCAGCCGAACCCGCAAAACGTACAGATCATCCCGCGCTCGCAGTTCAAGGACATGGAACTGTCACCGGGTTTGCTGGTGATCTTCAACGATGCGGCCAATACTGAGCTGCCTGGCGTTGTGAAAGAGTTCGATGACGAGCAAGTGACCATCGACTTCAACCATCCGCTGGCTGGCAAGACATTGACCTTTGACGTCGAGATCATCAGCGTCAAATCGTTGTAGATGCTTTTCTGTGGGAGCCGGCAAGCCGGTTCCTGCAATGATTTAATTTTCTTGCGCGCAAGACACGAGGCACAGCATGCAAATCAAACTCGCCAACCCCCGTGGCTTCTGCGCCGGTGTGGACCGGGCGATCGAAATCGTCAACCGCGCCCTGGAAGTCTTCGGGCCGCCGATCTATGTGCGCCACGAAGTGGTACACAACAAATTTGTCGTTGAAGACCTGCGTGCTCGCGGCGCGATCTTCGTCGAGGAACTGGATCAGGTGCCTGACGACGTCATCGTGATCTTCAGTGCCCACGGCGTTTCCCAGGCTGTACGCACCGAAGCTGCCGGCCGTGGCCTCAAAGTGTTCGACGCGACGTGCCCGCTGGTGACCAAGGTGCACATCGAAGTCGCGCGTTACAGCCGCGATGGCCGTGAATGCATTCTGATCGGCCACGCCGGTCACCCGGAAGTCGAAGGCACCATGGGCCAGTACGATGGCAGCAATGGTGGCGCGATCTATCTGGTCGAGGACGAAAAAGACGTTGCCGCGTTGCAGGTTCACAACCCCGAAAAACTGGCGTTCGTCACCCAGACTACCCTGTCCATGGACGATACCAGCCGCGTCATCGACGCCCTGCGTACGCGCTTTCCGGCGATCGGTGGTCCGCGCAAGGACGACATCTGCTACGCGACGCAAAACCGCCAGGATGCAGTCAAGCAACTGGCTGACGAATGCGATGTGGTGTTGGTGGTCGGCAGCCCGAACAGCTCCAACTCCAATCGCCTGCGTGAGCTGGCCGAGCGCATGGCCACCCCGGCCTACTTGATCGACGGCGCCGAAGACCTGCAAAAAAGCTGGTTCGATGGTGTCGAGCGTATCGGCATCACCGCGGGCGCTTCCGCTCCGGAAGTGCTGGTGCGTGGCGTGATTCAGCAACTGCAGGCCTGGGGCGCTACCGGTGCCGATGAGCTGGCCGGTCGTGAGGAGAACATCACGTTCTCCATGCCTAAAGAGTTACGCGTTCGTTCGCTGCTTTGATTTTTCTCCTTTCTCGCACAATGCCTGTGCCGTCTTATCGCTGCGCAGGCTGACTCGACCGGTTGCGGCCAGCACCACCTGAAGCTGGCTCACCGGCGCACGAGCATCGCAAAGGTGCAACGTTCCGGCTTGAAAAGCTTTTTTGGGCATCAGCGGCTCACCCAGACTGCTGAAACGTATGTATCGCCTGACCCACCAATTGCCGACAATCGGCACCCCGGTGCCGCTCGCGTGCTCGACCACAACCGGGTTGCTGCGGTCCTCCGACCCTTTTCCACTGATGTCGAGAATGATTCGCCAGCCCTGACCCCAATCGCCGTTGATGCCGTGAATCACAACGCTCTGATTGCGCGAGATAGCGAGGGTTCTGGCATTGCGTATACCGTTGATCAACGACTGCGCTGCTGCTTCTCGATGGTTCGATTCCGTAAGCGCTGCGAACGCCGGACTGACCAAATGCAGAACAATTCCGACAATCATCAGTCCCATGAGCAGTTCAACCAGACTGAAACCCTGCTGGCGCATGAAATCTCCCTCCCTGGAATGCGGTGGCCCGCGCAATCCTTGCGCGAGTAATGGCAAAACAACCGAACATCTGTCGGTCGAATGTTCTAGCGTGTAACAGCAGGTATAGCCGACGGCAACGGAGGGCACCGATGGGTCATCGTACAAAAGGTTTCACGCTGATCGAGTTGCTGGTCGCGCTCGCGGTCTTTCTGATCCTGATTACCCTGGCGGTGCCGGCGTTTACCCGTTCGGTGCAAGGCACCAAGGCAGACACCGAGATCGGCGATCTGCAGCGAGCTTTGAATTTCGCCCGACTCGAAGCCATCGACCGCGGCATTACTACCCGGGTGCGGCCAACGGCCGGCGGTAGCGTCTGGACCGGGGAACTGGCTGTCTACGACAGTACTGGCACGCCGGCCAATGTATTGCGGGTTGTTCCAGCGATGAGCAGCGGCGCAACTCTGACACTAACCTCAGGAGTGACCGCCATCGATTTCAACAATCTGGGGGGGCTGTCGGCACCGTCCACGACGGTGGTGATCAGCTATGTACTGGGGGCGCAAAGCAGGACGCTGAATGTGTGTTTGAACGGACGAATTCTATTGGGTGGAAGTTGCGGATGAGGGGATGGAGCAAGCGTGCACAGGAGGGCATGACGCTGATCGAGGTGCTGGTGGCGTTGTTGATTCTGAGCGTGGGCCTGTTGGGGGCGGCGGCGTTTCAGCTCAATGCGCTGAAGTACACCGACAGCTCGCGGATGACCAGCCAGGCCAGTTTCATCGCCTACGACATGATGGACCGCATCCGCGCCAACTCCGGCGCCGATTACACCGTCACGCCGCCGACGTCGGGCAACCTGAGTGTCGCGCGGGATCAGGACCTGTACGACTTCACCTCCAACATCGTCAATTTCCTCGGCAGCACCGCCACGGGCAGCGTCACGCTCAATCAGCGCGTGTACACCATCACCATCACCTGGGACGACTCCCGGGCAGCCAACACCGCCAATTCCCGCCGCAGCTTTGTGCTGACCAGTCGTGCCGCGGTCGATCCGGTGTCGACGCCATGAGCCGGCTCAACAGAGGTTTCGGCCTGATCGAAATGCTGATCGCCCTGGCGTTGAGCCTGGTCGTGGTACTCGGCGTGGCGCAGGTTTTTATCGCCGCCAAGAACACCTACGTCAGTCAGAACGCGGCGGCGAACATACAGGAAGATGCGCGTTTCGTGCTGAGCAAGATGATTCAGGAAATCCGCATGGTGGGGATGTTTGGTTGCCTGGGGACGATTACCGATGCCAGCGCGGGGGGAAGTTTTTATCTCAGCCAGGTAGCGCCGATCAGTTGGGACAATGCCACGCTCAAGCTGACCCTGGTGACGGCCGATGTGGGAGCAGGCGGCGGCACGCCGACCTGGACGGTGGTTTCCGATTGCCGAAACACGGCGACGGCTTATTCCAATGTGCAGTCTCCTGCGACGGGACAGCTGGCGTTTCCGATTCGGCGGCTGATCTACAGCCTCAAGAACGGGCAATTGACGATGGGCACTGGCATCGGGACGCCGGCTCAGGCGGTACTTATCGACAATGTCAGCAAATTCGACGTGAGCTTCGGTCTCGCTGCGTCGGCCACCGATACCGCCGCTTCCAGTTACAGCCCCAACCCATCCGACCCTGCGCGAATCCGTAGCGTGCGCCTGACACTGACGCTGAGAGATCCGGACAGTCGCGTTCGCGAGCAAACCTTCAACGCGGTTGCAGCATTGCGCAACCGCCTGCCATGAGGGGAGGGCCGATGAATTTCTCTTCCGTGACCTCTCACACCCAGCGCGGCATGGCGTTGCTGGTCAGCTTGGTGTTCCTACTGTTGCTGACCCTGATCGGCATTTCATCGATGCAGAACGCCACCCTCCAGGAAAAAATGGCCACCAGCGTGACCCTGCGCAATCAGTCGTTCCAGATCGCCGAAGCTGCGTTGCGCATCGGTGAAAGTGCGGTGCAACTGAGTACTTATACGTTGCCGGTTTGCAGCGGCAATCAATGTTTGCCGCCCGCCGAGTCATCGACCGTCACGGCTGCCGGTCTCAATTCCACTTCGGGGGTCACCTGGATCGCCGCCGCCAACGGTTTCTACGGGGTGCAGAACATCGGCACCACGTTGAACGCGGTGAATGTACCGAGCAACACCTCTGCGACGCTTTATCGGGTCACGGCAGTGGCCATCGTCGGCAATAACGTTCGCAGTGTGGTGGAGAGTATTTATGCGAAGTACTGAAAGACGCGCCGGGTGGTGGCGACTGTTGTGTGGCATGTTGTCAGGGCTTTATCTTTCAGCGCCGGCGTATGCATTCACACCCTCCGACTCACCGCTGTTGAGCGCTGCCGCAGTGCCGCCAAACGTGATGTTGTTGATTGATAATTCGGGGAGCATGAACAGCATCATTTATGCCCCGAAATTTGATCCGACAGCCACCAATTGGACACCGGCGAGGGAGTGCAATCTTTTCCTGGGGTCTTGCTTCAGCTCGAATTCACCCGCCATCACCGACGACCTGGTATTTCTTTCAAGCCTCCCGAGATCGGGCTGCTCCAGTGGCTACAACGCGTTCTACAACAACAGTTTCACGCCCTTGTGCATCAAATTGCCCGATCCGGCAGGTAACGGCGATACGCGATACTCCGCTGCCTATATTTCCTACGTCGTCAGCTTGGCCAATGGTCGGAACACCGATTTTTCGACGGCCACCTCAAGCATTCCCACCGAATCTCGTATCAGTGTTGCACGCAGTGTTGCCATCGATCTGGTCAACACCAACCGCACGCTTCGAATGGGGCTGGCGACTTTCAATGGCGTAACCAGTAACAACAGCGGCAACGGCGGCTACATCGCTCTTCCCATCGATGACGTGACCACGGATGCAAAAGCCAAAGCGTTGACTGACTCGATTGGCGCTTTGAGGGCCATTGCGAATACTCCGCTGGCCGAAGCCTATTACGAAGTCACCCGTTACATGCGCGGGATTACACCGTATTACAACGGTACGCCCAGCACCTACAGCAGCCCGATTCAGTATCGTTGCCAGAAAAACTATGGGGTGGTCGTCACCGATGGTTTACCCACGTTTGATCGGACTTTTCCCGGCAATGACCCGCAGGCAATTGCCACCAATGGCCCCCGACTGCCCAATTGGGACAGGATCAGTAACGATGGCGATAATCCCCTGACTGGCGATAAAGAGGGGGACTCCCTTTTTCTGGACGACATTGCCAAATTCGCCTTCGACATCGACATGCGCGGTGCGGGTGTCGATTTGTCGAAAAAAAGCTGGGACTCTCCGGACTTTCAGAAGCAAAACATGAATACCTACACCGTTGGTTTCACGACCGCTAACAAGATGCTGGAAGATGCCGCCACGTATGGGCAGGGCAAGTATTATCAGGCGACCGACAGCGACGAACTCAATACCGCTCTGTCCTCCGCTCTGAGCGAAATCACGTCCAAGGCTGGATCCGGCGGCAGTGGCACCACCAGCAGTTCCATCGTCGGTGTCGGTTCCTCCTACTATCAGACCAGCTACGACCCCAAGGACTGGCGAGGTGCGATCAAGTCCTATGGGATTACCGCCACCGGCTCGGTGAATACCGCAGCGGTGCTCTGGACTACCGACACGGCCATCGTCCCCGGCGCCACCGCGCCCGTTTACCAATCCTGGAACTCTGCGAGCAACGCGCCGATCACTTTGGCCTTCACCAATTTTGCCCCGGCGCAGCAGACGCTGCTGGGCCAGAGCCTGCCCACCGGTATCACCGGCGCCGATCTGGTGGAGTGGAGCAAAGGCACCAACAAAACCGGCTTGAAAGTGCGCAGTGTGCTGCTCGGCGATATCATCAACTCGCCACTGGTGCTGGCCTCGCCGACGGAAAAAACCGCGTCCGACCTGACGGGCGACACCAGCTACAGCACCTATCTGGCTACAAAAGCCATCAACATGAAAAGTAGCCTGGTGGTCAACGGCAATGACGGTTTTGTCAGTGTCATCGACAACGGTAACGGTGCCAGGCGCTATGCCTACATGCCTTCCAGTGTCTTGCCATCGCTGCGCTATATCGCCGATACCGCTTACATCAACGGCGTCAGCCACAAGTTTCTGGTCGACGGTCAGGTCGGCGTGTTCGATGCGCAACTCAATAACGCCTGGAAAACCCTGGCGCTCGGCGGGACCGGGGCGGGTGGCAAGACTTTTTACGCGCTGCAGTTGTTCGACGCGTCGCCCAGTAACGTGATCAAGGCGTTGTGGGAAATCAGTGCTCCCGCGACTGCAGATCCGGCGAATGTTTTCAATGATCTGGGTTATGCCTACGCCCGTCCGGAAGTGGCACGCTTGTCGAATGGGCGGTGGGCAGCGTTCATCTCCAACGGCTATGGCAGCAACTCGGGCGTGGCAGCGTTGTACGTGGTGGATGTCCTCGATGGGTCGCTGATCAAGAAAATCGTGGTCGACAGTACGGAAACGACCAACGGCTTGTCGTCGGTGAAGCTCAAGGTCAACTCGCAGAATGTGGTGCAGGCCGCCTATGGTGGCGACCTGAAAGGAAGGCTGTGGAAATTTGATTTAAGCGGCGCCAGCACGGACACCTGGGGCGTAGCGTTTTCCGGCAAGCCGCTGTTCACCGCAGCAGGTGGTGCCACGCAGCCGATCACCGCGCAGCCATTGCTGGCGGACAACTCCCTGGGCGGCAAAGTGGTGTTTTTCGGCACCGGCAAATTCAACGAGACCATCGACAAGACGAACAAGGATTTGCAGGCGTTTTATGCGGTGTGGGATGCGGAGGGCGGTTCCGGGCAGATCACCACGGCCAGTTTGCAGATCCAGTCGGTGACGGGCGTGTTCTCGGGAAGCTCGGGACAGTTCATCACTACCAGCCAGAGCGAAGTGACTTATCCGTCGGAGAAGGGCTGGTACTTGCCTCTGGTCTATAACAGTGTATTGACCGGTGAGCGGGTGATCAATCAGGCGTCTCTGGTGCTGGGGCGAATCGTATTTACCACCGCCAACGTCGACACCACGGACCCTTGCGCCAGTTTCGGCACCGGCAAACTGGTCGAACTGGATGCGTTCAGCGGTAAGATGCTCAACTACGCGGTACTCGACACCAACGGCGACGGGTTAGTCGACAGCAACGATGTGTTGTCCAGTGGTGTGATCTCTACGGGCGGTATTCCGATGTTGAACGCCATCGTCAACGGTGGAACTGGTAAGTTCTTGGGTGATACCAGTGGTGCGGTGGTCAGGCTTGTTGAAAAAGGCGGCGGCGGCAGCCGTCGCATCATGTGGCGACAAATTCAGTAAGTGAGAGTTGAGGCATGCGCAGATCCAACCGAGGTTTTACCCTGATCGAAATCATGATCGTGATTGCGATCATCGGGATCGTCATCACCATTGGCTACCCGAGCCTCACCGAATACGTGAAAAAGGGGCGTCGGGCTGAAGTGGCGGGTCTGCTCTCCGAGCAGGCGCAAATTCTCGAACGGTTTTACTCGAAGAGTAATGTCTACACCGGTGCCACCGGCCTGAGCACCGGCAATGACTATTACACGATCACCCCGACCCTGACCGACCAGACCTTCCTGCTGACCGCGACACGCAAGGCCGGCAGCATGGCCACTGACAAGTGTGGCGACTTCACTATCACCAACACCGGTGTCAGAAGCATGGTCGGAGCAAAGACCGGGCTGACCACCAAGGATTGCTGGGGACGCTGAGTTTCTTTCGGGCGCCTTTTGCGCCCTCTGTCTACTTAAGGTTTGGATCGGAACATGACCATGCAACAGCAAGTGGTGATTGTCGGCGGCGGTGTGATTGGCTTGATGACGGCGTTCAATCTCGCGTCCGAAGTGCAGAGCGTTGTGCTACTGGACCGTTCGAATGTCGGTCAGGAATCGTCCTGGGCGGGCGGAGGCATCGTTTCCCCGCTTTACCCATGGCGCTACAGTCCGGCGGTCACCGCGCTGGCCCATTGGTCCCAGGATTTTTATCCACAGCTGGGCGAGCGGCTGTTTGCCGCGACCGGGGTTGATCCCGAGGTTCACACCACCGGTCTGTACTGGCTGGATCTGGATGATGAGGCCGAGGCGCTCGCCTGGGCCGAGCGGGAAAACCGTCCGCTGCGGGCTGTGGATATCTCGGCGGCGCACGATGCCGTGCCGGTACTGGGCGCCGGTTTCTCTCGGGCGATCTACATGGCCGACGTGGCCAATGTGCGCAATCCGCGGCTGGTGAAATCCCTCAAGGCTGCCCTGCTGGCGCTGCCGAACGTGACGATTCACGAGCAGTGCGAGGTCAGCGGGTTTATTCGTGAAGGCGATCACGTCGTCGGCGTGCAGACTTCGACGGGGGCCATCCACGGTGATCAAGTGGTGCTGACGGCTGGCGCCTGGAGTGGTGATTTGCTCAAAAGCCTGGGGCTGGAGCTGCCGGTCGAGCCTGTGAAAGGGCAGATGATTCTGTACAAGTGCGCGGCGGACTTCCTGCCGAGCATGGTGTTGGCCAAGGGGCGTTACGCGATTCCTCGCCGGGATGGCCACATTCTGATTGGCAGTACGCTGGAGCATGAAGGCTTCGACAAGACACCGACCGCGTCTGCGCTGGAGAGCCTGAAGGCTTCTGCGGTGGAGCTGATTCCAGCGCTGGCGGAGGCGGAGGTGGTCGGGCACTGGGCCGGGCTGCGACCGGGTTCGCCGGAGGGGATTCCCTACATCGGCCGGGTGCCGGGGTTCGATGGGTTATGGCTCAACTGCGGGCATTACCGCAACGGGCTGGTGCTGGCGCCGGCGTCGTGCCAGTTGTTTGTGGATGTGATGCTGGGCAGGGCGCCGATCATTGATCCGGCGCCGTATGCGCCAGCCGGGCGGATCTGACAGCAGATCAAAAGATCCCTCAATCCAACCCGAATTTCTTCAGCCTGTAACGCATCGACCGAAACGACAAATTCAACCGCTGAGCCGCCGCCGTGCGGTTCCAGCGGGTTTCCTCCAGGGCCTGGAGGATGAGTTTACGTTCGACGTTATCCAGATAGACCTCCAGATTGTCGATCTGCGTCAGGTCCTGCACCCCACTGTCTGCGGTGCAGTTGCCTTCGGCCAGTCGCAGGTCGCTGGCTTCGATCTGCTTGTTTTCGCACAAAGTGTGAGCCCGTTCGAGCATGTTCTCCAGCTCGCGCACGTTGCCCGGAAAACGATAGTTTTTCAGCGCTTCAAGGGCTTGCGGTTGGAGTTTCGTGGCGGGCTCGCCGGCGCGGGCTGCCAGACGCATGAGAACATTGCTGGCCAACGCTTCGATGTCGTCGCGGCGTTCGCGCAAGGGCGGAACACGTAGTTCGATGACGTTGAGCCGGTAGTACAAATCCTGGCGAAAGCGTTCGGCGGCGACTTCGGCGGCGAGGTCTTTGTGAGTGGCGCAGAGGATGCGCACATCGACCACGGTTTCCTGTTGCCCGCCCACGCTGCGAACGGCTTTTTCCTGAATCGCCCGCAACAGTTTCACTTGCATCGCCAGCGGCAAATCAGCCACTTCGTCGAGGAACAGCGTGCCGCCATGGGCTGCCTGGAACAGTCCGGGTTTGTCTTCGATGGCGCCGCTGAAGCTGCCTTTGCGATGCCCGAAAAATTCGCTCTCCATCAGCTCCGACGGGATTGCCCCGCAGTTCACCGGGATAAACGGCTGGTTGGCGCGTGACCCTTGTTCATGGATCAGCCGGGCGACCAACTCCTTGCCGCTGCCGGACTCGCCGCTGATGTACACCGGCGCCTGACTGCGGGCCAGCTTGTCGATCTGTTTACGCAAATTGCGCATGGGCAACGAGTCGCCCAGCAAACGACGATCGACGGTGGCGCCTGGCGCGGGCATACGCAGTGCACTGGTGACCAGTTCGCGCAGGCAGGCGAGGTCCACCGGTTTGGTCAGGAAGTCGAAAGCACCAGCCTTGAGCGCGTTGATCGCCGTTTCCAGGTTGCCATAAGCGGTGATCATGGCAACCGGCAGTTGGGGATAGCGTTGCTGAATGTGTTGCACCAGCTCAAGGCCGGTGCCGTCCGGAAGACGCATGTCGGTCAGGCACAGATCGAATGTTTCACGCTTCAACAAGGTCTGGGCTTCGCCAAGGTTGCGGGCGCTGAACGTGTCGAGTTTCATTCGTCCCAGGGTGATTTCCAGGAGTTCGCGGATATCCGGTTCGTCGTCGACGATCAGGACTTTTTGCTGTGGGCTGGTGTTCAACTCTGTTTCCGTCCGTGAGCAAAGGTGATGCGAAAGCAGCCGCCGCCTTGGCGTGGCTTGAAGTCTAGGCGGGCCTGGTTGCTTTCGCACAGTTCACGGGACAGATAAAGCCCCAGACCTGTGCCTTGGGCGCTGGTGGTGAAAAACGGTTCGAACAGATGCACTTGCTGATCCGGCGCCACACCGGCGCCATCGTCCAACACTTCGATGATGGGCAACTGGGTGTCGGGGTCGATGAACAGATCAAGCCAGACCTGCGCCTGATCATGGGTTTGAGCGCTGTGGCGCCAGGCATTGCGCAGCAGGTTGTCGAGAATCTGGGTCAACTGGTTCGGGTCCATCAGTGTTTTGAAGTCGCCCGAGCCGATATGCAGATGAATTTTTTGGCGGTCGAGCGCGCCTTCGCGACTTTCTGCAACGAATTGTTCCAGCCACGGCTTCAGATCGAGCCGTTGCGGCGCGGTTTGTTGGCGGCGGGACAGTTGCAGGACGTTTTCGATAACCCGATTCATACGCTGAGAGTGATCTTGAATAATCTGGGTCAGACGTCGGTCCGCGCCGTTCAGTTCCTCGGATTCCCGCAATAGCTGGGCGGCATGACTAATGGCGCCCAGCGGATTGCGTATTTCGTGGGCGATACCGGCAGTCAGGCGGCCAAGGGCGGCGAGCTTCAGTTGTTGAGCCTGTTGGGCGATTTGCGCGAGGTCTTCGAGAAACACCAGGGTCTGGTGGTGCGGGCTTTGGTCCAGCGCAATGAAGCTCGGTTGCAGTTCCAGGCCGCTGCTGGTGATTTTCAGGCTTTGGGGGCGCAGCGTCGGGTTATTCCGCCACAGTTGCAGGCGCTCGACGAGAGCGGGTGAGCAGTCATCGATCCTTCGGCCTTCGAGGTTGTCCCGGCCCAGCAGGGCCTGGGCGCTGTGATTGGCCAGTTGCACTCGCCGCTGTTCGTCGAGCACCAGGATGCCGGTGCGCATGCGCTGCAGGATCAACGCATTGAGGGCTTCCAGGCCCACGACTTCACTGGCCCGTTGCTCGGCGAGGGTTTCGCTGACTTCCACCCGCTGGATCAGCCCTTGCACCAGCAATGCCGCGGCAAAACACAGCGCACCGAGCGTACCGACTTGCAGGTAATCGTTAGGGGTGGCGGGATGGCTGAAGCTCAGCAGAAAACTCAGCCCGACGATGCCGAGTGCGCCGACGGCGGCAATCAGCAGGCCGATACGACTTCGCAACAAGGCATTGCTGATGGCCACCGAGACGATCAGCAGGTTGCCAATGGCGCTGGCGACACCACCGGCGGCATAGAACAGGCCGCACAGCAGCAGGACATCGATCAACGCCAGGCTGAACAGTTGTGCCGGACGGCGGGTGTTCTCAAGGAAGACCACCAGCAGAATGTTCAGGACCAGATACAACCAGCTGCCACTGCGCAACAGGTCGTCATTGGAATAGGTCAGCAACTGGTTGTCGAGGTTGCTGGAGATCAGCAGCACCAGGGTGATGCCGACACTTAAACGGTAGAGATGATAAAGGCGCAGCAGTCGCTGGGCCTGTTTGCTGCCGGGACTGGACGTCTCAGCGATCACGGGTGCTGGGGCCTTGCTCAAGGTGAGCCTGGCTGCAATACCATTGTTGTTGAAGGCTCAGCGCGCGGTCGCGAGGCAGGTGGACGCCACAATGGGCGCAGCGGACCATGGGCGCTGCTTCCAGTTCGGCAGAGGACTTGGGCACAGAGGGTTGAGCCTTGAACTTGCGCCAGAACCATACCGCAACGGCAATCAGGGCGATCCAGAACAATAGACGAAGCATGGTGAGCTGCTTTATGACGAGTGATTCTGCAGTTTAGCCAAGGACATGACGGGCGCACAGCGTAATAAATCGCGGAAATAAAAAGGGAGACTCAAGCGTCTCCCTTTTTGCACAACCCGGTGTGTCAGTCGAACATGCCGAAGGTCATGTAGCTGAACCACGAGCGGTCGCTGTTGTTGGCTTCGGACTCGTGTTCCTCTTCTTCGATCACGTCGCCATTTTCATCTTTAGGCTTGAGATCGTTCGGAATCGCGTCCTTGGCGTCCTGGAATTGCTTCTGTACGTCCTGGTTGGCGCGGGTTTCGCCCGGCGGCAGCGGTGGACGGGACTCGATCAGGCCCAGGGTGGCCTTGCTCAGCCACGAACGGTTGTCGGCTTCATCTACCGTCGGCACGAACTGACCGTCCACCAGGGTTGGATGGTTCGGGTAGTTGAGCTTGAGTGTTTCGAGGCTGGTGGCCGCCAGGTCGTCCAGGTGCAGACGCTGGTAGGCTTCGGTCATGATCGCCAGGCCGTCACCGACCGATGGGGTTTCCTGGAAGTTTTCCACGACGTAACGGCCACGGTTCGCGGCAGCGACATAGGCCTGACGGGTCAGGTAGTAGTCGGCGACGTGAATCTCGTAGGCTGCCAGCAGGTTGCGCAGGTAAATCATGCGCTGCTTGGCGTCCGGCGAGTAGCGGCTGTTCGGGAAGCGGCTGGTCAGCTGGGCGAACTCGTTGTAGGAGTCACGCGCAGCGCCCGGGTCACGCTTGGTCATGTCCAGCGGCAGGAAACGCGACAGCAGGCCGACGTCCTGGTCGAAAGAGGTCAGACCCTTGAGGTAATAGGCGTAATCCACGTTCGGATGCTGTGGGTGCAAACGAATGAAACGCTCGGCGGCAGACTTCGCAGCCTCAGGCTCGGTGTTCTTGTAGTTGGCGTAGATGAGCTCGAGTTGAGCCTGATCGGCGTAGCGACCGAACGGATAACGCGACTCCAGCGCCTTCAGCTTGGCTGTGGCGGCGGTGTAGCTATTGTTGTCCAGATCGCGCTGTGCCTGCTGGTACAGCTCGACTTCGCTCAGGTTTTCGTCTACGACTTCCTTCGATGAGCAAGCAGCGGTCAATGCGAGGATGGCGATCAGCAGCAGGTGTTTCACTTGCATGGCGGCTTGCGTCCCTATGACGGCCGCTGTCTTGGGCGGGGCCGTCCTGTTATGATGAGCGCCCCGTTGAATAGCCTCGGGGCAAAAGACGCCGTATTTAACCACAAGCGCGCAGCCGAAACCAAAGGCTGTGCCGACGCCTAGTCCGAGCATGTCCGATAAAATTGAACTTCGCGCAGAGGTGCCGTCCGAATTGGGCGGCCAACGCCTCGATCAAGTCGCCGCACAATTATTCGCTGAGCACTCGCGCTCGCGCCTTTCCGCCTGGATCAAAGACGGCCGCCTGACTGTGGATGGGGCGGTAATCCGCCCGCGAGACATCGTTCACGGTGGCGCCATTCTTGAGCTGACTGCCGAGCAGGAAGCTCAGGGCGAATGGATCGCTCAGGACATCGAGCTGGACATCGTCTATGAAGATGACGACATCCTCGTGATCAACAAGCCTGCGGGCCTGGTGGTGCATCCTGCCGCCGGCCACGCTGATGGCACCTTGCTCAACGCCTTGCTGCACCACGTGCCGGACATCGTCAATGTGCCCCGCGCCGGTATCGTGCATCGCCTGGACAAGGACACCACCGGTCTGATGGTTGTGGCCAAGACCATTCAGGCGCAGACGCAGCTGGTTACACAGTTGCAGAGCCGCAGCGTCAGCCGGATCTACGAGTGCATCGTGATCGGCGTGGTGACGGCGGGCGGCAAGATCAATGCGCCGATTGGCCGTCACGGCCAGCAACGCCAGCGCATGGCCGTGATGGAAGGTGGCAAGCAAGCCGTCAGCCATTACCGCGTGCTCGAGCGTTTCCGCTCCCACACTCACGTGCGGGTGAAGCTGGAAACCGGTCGTACGCACCAGATTCGGGTGCACATGTCCTACATCAACTTCCCGTTGGTCGGAGATCCTGCCTACGGCGGTCGTTTCCGAATCCCGCCAGCCGCCAGCCAGACTATGGTCGATTCCTTGAAGACGTTCCCGCGCCAGGCGCTGCATGCGCGGTTCCTGGAGCTGGATCACCCGACCACTGGTGTACGCATGAGCTGGGAATCGCCGCTGCCGGACGACTTCGTCTGGTTGCTGACCCTGCTCAAGCAAGACCGCGAGGCGTTCATCGGATGAGTGACTGGCTGATTCCCGACTGGCCTGCGCCTGCCGGGGTGAAAGCCTGTGTGACCACCCGTGCGGGCGGCGTCAGTCTGGCGCCGTTCGACAGCCTCAACCTCGGCGATCACGTCGACGACAGCCCCGACGCTGTTGCCGAGAATCGCCGTCGCCTCACCGATCATTTCTCTATTCAGCCGGCCTGGTTAAAGCAGGTTCACGGCATTGTCGTGGCTCACGCGGACCCAGGCGTTGTGGCAACTGCCGATGCCAGCTGGACGGCGACGCCCGGCATTGCCTGCGCGGCGATGACGGCGGATTGCCTGCCAGCATTGTTCTGCGACCGTGCCGGCACTCGTGTCGCAGCCGCCCATGCCGGTTGGCGCGGGCTGGCGGCGGGTGTGCTCGAAGCGACGCTCGACACGCTGGCCTTGCCGTCGGAAGAAGTGCTCGTCTGGCTCGGTCCGGCCATTGGTCCTCAAGCCTTTGAAGTCGGCCCGGAAGTGCGCGAAACCTTCGTCGAGCAACTGCCTGAAGCCGCCAAAGCCTTTGTGCCCAGTGCAAATGCCGGCAAGTTCATGGCCGATATCTACGAACTGGCGCGCTTGCGTCTGGCTGTTCGCGGCGTTACCGCTGTTTATGGCGGTGGTTTCTGCACCGTGACCGATCCGCGCTTCTTTTCTTACCGCCGCAGTCCACGCACTGGTCGGTTTGCCTCCCTTGTCTGGCTGGAACGCTAGACTTCTCTGATCTACATCAACTGTACGACGCTTGAAACTCCCAGAATCGACCGCATCTATAACGGTATCTGGCAGGTTTCTTCATTCAGGATGTTTTATAGGTCCGGCCTGCTCAAAAGGAAGGTGACCCATGCGTATCGATCGTTTAACCAGCAAATTACAGTTAGCTCTATCCGACGCCCAATCGCTGGCCGTCGGTCTTGACCATCCCGGCATTGAACCGGCGCACTTGATGCAAGCCATGCTTGAGCAGCAGGGCGGCTCGATCAAGCCCCTGCTGATGCAGGTCGGTTTCGACGTCAACAGCCTGCGCAAAGAGCTGACCAAACAGCTCGATCAGCTGCCAAAAATCCAGAACCCCACCGGCGACGTCAACATGTCGCAGGATCTGGCGCGCCTGCTCAACCAGGCCGATCGCCTGGCCCAGCAGAAGGGCGATCAATTTATTTCCAGTGAGTTGGTGTTGCTCGCCGCCATGGACGAGAACAGCAAGCTCGGCAAATTATTGCTCGGCCAGGGTGTGAGCAAGAAAGCCCTGGAGAACGCGATCAACAACCTGCGCGGCGGTGAGGCGGTCAACGACGCCAACCACGAGGAGTCGCGTCAGGCGCTGGATAAATACACCGTCGACCTGACCAAACGCGCCGAAGAAGGCAAGCTCGATCCGGTGATCGGCCGTGACGACGAAATTCGCCGGACCATTCAGGTGCTGCAACGCCGCACCAAAAACAACCCGGTATTGATCGGTGAACCTGGCGTGGGTAAAACCGCCATCGCCGAAGGCCTGGCCCAGCGGATCATCAACGGCGAAGTGCCGGACGGCCTGAAAGGCAAGCGCCTGCTTTCCCTCGATATGGGCGCACTGATTGCCGGTGCCAAGTACCGTGGCGAGTTCGAAGAACGCCTGAAATCCCTGCTCAACGAACTGTCGAAGCAGGAAGGGCAGATCATTCTGTTCATCGACGAACTGCACACCATGGTCGGCGCCGGTAAAGGCGAAGGCTCAATGGATGCGGGCAACATGCTCAAGCCTGCATTGGCCCGTGGTGAATTGCACTGCGTCGGCGCAACCACGCTCAATGAATACCGCCAATATATAGAGAAGGACGCGGCCCTCGAGCGGCGCTTCCAGAAAGTGTTGGTGGATGAGCCGAGCGAAGAAGACACCATCGCCATTCTGCGTGGCCTCAAAGAACGCTATGAAGTTCACCATAAAGTGGCGATTACCGACGGCGCGATCATCGCCGCGGCCAAGCTCAGTCATCGCTACATTACCGACCGTCAGTTGCCGGACAAGGCGATCGACCTGATCGACGAAGCCGCCAGCCGCATTCGCATGGAGATCGACTCCAAGCCGGAGGTGCTGGACCGTCTGGAGCGTCGTCTGATTCAGTTGAAGGTGGAGTCCCAGGCGCTGAAGAAAGAGAGCGACGAAGCGGCGATCAAGCGTCTGGAAAAGCTCCAGGAAGAAATCGTCCGTCTCGAGCGTGAGTATTCGGACCTCGAAGAAATCTGGAACTCGGAAAAAGCCGAGGTTCAGGGTTCTGCGCAGATCCAGCAGAAAATCGAACAGTCCCGTCAGGAACTGGAAGCTGCGCGCCGTAAAGGCGACCTGAACCGCATGGCCGAGCTGCAATACGGGGTGATCCCGGACCTGGAGCGCAGCCTGCAAATGGTCGACCAGCATGGCAAAAGCGAAAACCAGTTGCTGCGCAGCAAGGTGACCGAGGAAGAAATCGCCGAAGTCGTGTCGAAGTGGACCGGCATCCCCGTGTCGAAAATGCTCGAAGGCGAGCGCGACAAGCTGATGAAGATGGAAAGCCTGTTGCACCAGCGTGTGATCGGCCAGGACGAAGCGGTGATCGCGGTATCCAACGCGGTGCGGCGTTCGCGGGCCGGGTTGTCCGACCCGAATCGTCCAAGCGGTTCGTTCATGTTCCTCGGCCCGACCGGTGTCGGTAAAACCGAGCTGTGCAAGGCGTTGGCCGAGTTCCTCTTTGATACCGAAGAGGCGATGGTGCGGATCGACATGTCCGAGTTCATGGAGAAACATTCCGTGGCTCGACTGATTGGTGCGCCACCAGGCTACGTGGGCTATGAAGAGGGCGGTTACCTGACCGAGGCGGTGCGTCGCAAGCCTTATTCGGTGATCCTGCTGGATGAGGTCGAGAAGGCCCACCCGGACGTCTTCAATATCCTGCTGCAAGTGCTGGAAGATGGCCGCCTGACGGACAGCCATGGCCGCACGGTGGATTTCAAGAACACCGTGATTGTCATGACCTCCAACCTGGGCTCGGTACAGATCCAGGAACTGGTCGGTGATCGTGAGGCGCAGCGCGCAGCGGTGATGGATGCGATTTCCACGCACTTCCGGCCGGAGTTCATCAACCGGGTCGACGAAGTGGTGATCTTCGAGCCATTGGCACGGGATCAGATCGCGGGCATTACCGAGATCCAGTTGAGTCGTCTGCGCAGTCGCCTGACTGAGCGGGAACTGAAGCTGGAGCTCAGCCCTGAGGCCATGGACAAGCTGATCGCGGTTGGCTACGACCCGGTGTATGGCGCACGGCCGCTCAAGCGAGCGATTCAGCGCTGGATCGAAAACCCGCTGGCGCAGCTCATTCTGTCGGGTCGTTTCATGCCCGGCGATACCGCCAAAGGCATTGTGGAAAACGACGAGATCGTCTTCGCCTGACCCACGCCGGCAACAAAATTGAAGAGGCCTCGCATTGCGAGGCCTTTTTTTCGTCAGGTTGTTGAACTGAAAGGAAAAGGCTTGTAAAGTGCGCCCCGCAGTAAGTCGCCCTGAAGGGTTCCCGCTCCCCAAGCAGGAATCTGAAATAAGTTGCAAATCATTAACTTGAAAGCAATTTAGGGGGTTGACAGAGGTGCTTAAGATTGTAGAATAGCGCGCCTCAGACACACGAACGCAGCGATGCGAACGGGTCGAAGAGAACGCAGTAAAGCTTCACCGTTGTAAATTGAAATATGTAGTTCCGTGATAGCTCAGTCGGTAGAGCAAATGACTGTTAATCATTGGGTCCCAGGTTCGAGTCCTGGTCACGGAGCCAATTTCAAACCGGGGTATAGCGCAGTCCGGTAGCGCGCCTGCTTTGGGAGCAGGATGTCAGGAGTTCGAATCCCCTTACCCCGACCATTTTTGGGTCGTTAGCTCAGTTGGTAGAGCAGTTGGCTTTTAACCAATTGGTCGTAGGTTCGAATCCCACACGACCCACCATTTTTGAAACCAGTTAGCGCTGGAATCGAATCTTAAGATCAGACGCCAAAAGCTCTGTTCGCAGAAGGCGCCTTTCAAAGGTGCCTTTTTTTTACCGGGGTATAGCGCAGTCC
Source organism: Pseudomonas sp. IT-P171 (assembly GCF_949767765.1). NCBI lineage: Bacteria > Pseudomonadati > Pseudomonadota > Gammaproteobacteria > Pseudomonadales > Pseudomonadaceae > Pseudomonas > Pseudomonas sp. IT-P171. The sequence goes on along the minus strand of NZ_CATKQN010000001.1, from coordinate 1,896 downwards.
GGTAGCGCGCCTGCTTTGGGAGCAGGATGTCAGGAGTTCGAATCCCCTTACCCCGACCATATTAAAAATCCTCGTATCGAAAGATACGGGGATTTTTTTTGTCTTCGAAAAAGCCGAATCCTATCAAGTCGTCGTACAACTAGCCGATAACGAGCTGTCGGGGCGCAAACGCGGCCCCCCATTCAAGCCAACAACAAGAAAGGCGCTCGTTATGTTTCTTCGTCAGCTGAATATTGCCCCCCGTGCCGCGCTGGGTTTTGCCTTGATCGCTGTGTTGGTGGCGTTGCTCGGGGTGTTTGCCCTGGGGCAAATGGCGAGCATTCGCGAGAGCGAGGTGGCCGTGGAGAAGCAGTGGCTCCCCAGCATTCGCGGGGGTGACGAGATCCGCGAACTGATGTTGCGTATCCGCACCATTTCCTTGCGCATGGCGCTGGATCAGGACCCAAAGAACATTCCGACCTACCGCGGTCAGATGGACACTCGCGACAAGGAATTGAGCGAGAAGATCGCGGTCTATGACCAGTTGGTCAACACCGCCGAAGGCCAGGCCTTGTATGACCAGTTCAAAACCACCTTTGCGGCCTATCGCACCGGCATTGCCCAGTCGTTCACTCTCGCAGAGCAGGGGCGTCGTGACGAATTGACCAGGCTGCTGCTGGTTGACATGAAAACCGTGGTCGATGGCTCCGGCAAACAACTCAGTGATCTGGCGGACCTGTTCGCCAAACAGGTCGCCGCTGAGAGCCAGAAATCCGCAGCGCACTACGAAACGTCGCGGACCATCGTCAGCCTGTTCATCGCCTTCGCGGCGCTGGCCACTGTCGGCCTGGCCATGTTGCTGACCCGCAGCATCGTCCGCCCCCTGAACGAAGCCCTGACGGCTGCCGAGAGCGTGGCGCAGGGCGATCTGACCCGGCCGATAGCAACCCATGGCAACGACGAAGTGACTCGTTTGCTCAAGGCACTGGCGACCATGCAGCAGAACCTGCGAGAAACCTTGCAAGCCATCAGCGGTTCAGCGACTCAGCTGGCCACGGCGGCGGATGAATTGAATGCTGTCACTCTCGACAGCACCCAAGGCCTGCAACAGCAGAACAACGAAATTGAGCAGGCCGCCACGGCGGTCAACGAAATGACCTCGGCCGTGGAAGAAGTGGCGCGCAACGCCGTGTCGACTTCTGATGCTACCCGCCAATCCAGCGAGTCGGCGCAATTGGGGCAGGAGCGGGTCAGCGAAACCGCCAGCGCGATCAGCGCCTTGGCCAAGGATGTGCAGCACACCGGTGAGTTGGTGCAGTCGCTGGCCAATCAGTCCCAGGACATTGGCAAAGTGCTGGATGTCATTCGGGCCATCGCCGAGCAAACCAATCTGTTGGCGCTCAACGCCGCCATTGAAGCGGCGCGCGCGGGTGAAAGTGGGCGCGGTTTTGCGGTGGTAGCCGATGAAGTGCGTGCATTGGCGCATCGTACGCAGCAATCGACTCAGGAAATCGAGCAAATGGTTCAGGGCATGCGCAACGGTTCCAACCTGGCGCTGGACTCCATGAATGCCAGTGCTTCCCGTGCCACGAGTACGCTGGTGTTGGCTGAACGGGCCGGTGACGCATTGCAGACCATCACGGCCTCGGTCCACGAGATTCACGAGCGCAATCTGGTGATCGCCAGTGCTGCGGAAGAACAGGCTCAAGTCGCTCGGGAAGTGGATCGCAATCTGGTGAATATCCGTGATCTGTCGGTGCGTTCCGCCTCCGGTGCGGATCAGACCAGTGCTTCCAGTCATGAGTTGTCGAAGTTGGCCAATGCTCTGCAGGGCATGGTGCAGCGCTTTCGGGTGTAAATCCGCCAGACAAAAAAGCCGCGTTTCTCGATCGAGAAACGCGGCTTTTTTTTCTGGGA